>NZ_LGHL01000121.1 GCF_001908205.1 Bradyrhizobium sp. NAS80.1 | reverse complement strand
ACCGCGGCCCGCATAATCCGCTGAACCGCCGGATACGGACCCGTATGTCCGGTGGTGTGGGAGGGGCGGCGTCGCGAGACGCCCCCCTATCCCGATTGTCGCTTGCAGAGCTTCTGGATCAGGCCGCGATGTCGAACCGATCGAGGTTCATCACCTTGGTCCAGGCCTTGGCAAAGTTCTGCACGAACTGCTGCTTCGCATCTGACGAGGCATAGACCTCGGCGAAGGCGCGGAGCTGCGAGTGCGATCCGAAGATCAGGTCGGCGCGCGTGCCGGTCCACTTCACCGCGTTGGTCTTGCGGTCGCGTGCCTCATAGGTGCCGTCGGCAACCGGCGCCCACTGCGTGCCCATGTCGAGCAGGTTGACGAAGAAGTCGTTGCTCAGCGTCCCCGGCTTCGAGGTCAAAACGCCATGCTTCGAACCGTTCGCATTGGCACCAAGCACACGCAGGCCACCGATGAGCACGGTCAGCTCAGGCCCGGAGAGCTTCAGCAGCTGCGCGCGATCGACGAGGGCTTCTTCGGGCATCATGAACTGCTGCTTCTTGCCGATGTAGTTGCGGAAGCCATCGGCCCGCGGCTCCAGCGGCGCGAAGGACTCGACATCGGTCTGCTCCTGCGAGGCATCCATGCGGCCCGGCGTGAAAGCAACCTTCACGTCGACGCCGGCATCCTTGGCGGCCTTCTCGACCGCGGCGGTGCCGCCGAGCACGATCAGGTCGGCAAGCGAGACCTTCTTCGCGCCAGCCGAGGCGTTGAAGTCCTTCTGGATCGCTTCGAGCTTGCCGAGGACCTTCGAGAGCTGAGCCGGCTGGTTCACCTCCCAGTCCTTCTGGGGCGCGAGGCGAATGCGTGCACCGTTGGCGCCGCCGCGCTTGTCCGAGCCGCGGAACGTCGAGGCCGACGCCCAGGCAGTCGAGACCAGCTCGGACACCGAGAGGCCCGACGCGAGGATCTTCGTCTTCAGCGAGGCGATGTCCTGATCGCTGACCAGCTCGTGATTCACGGCCGGAATCGGATCCTGCCAGATCAACGCCTCCTTCGGCACCAGCGGGCCGAGATAGCGCTGGATCGGGCCCATGTCGCGATGGGTGAGCTTGAACCAGGCGCGGGCAAAGGCGTCCGCGAACTGATCCGGGTTCTCGAGGAAGCGCCGCGAGATCTTCTCATAGGCCGGATCGAACCGGAGCGAGAGGTCGGTCGTCAGCATGGTCGGCAGCTGCTTCTTGGACTTGTCGAACGCATCCGGAATGCTTGCCTCGGCATTCTTGGCCTTCCACTGCTGCGCGCCTGCCGGGCTCTTCGTCAGCTCCCACTCGTAGTTGAACAGGTTCTCGAAGAAGTAGTTGCTCCACTTCGTCGGGGTCTGCGTCCAGGTGACTTCAGGACCGCCGGTGATCGCGTCAGCGCCGACGCCCGTGCCGTACTTGCTCTTCCAGCCGAGGCCTTGCTCTTCAAGCGCGCTCGCTTCCGGCTCCGGACCGATCAGCGACGGATCGCCCGCACCGTGGGTCTTGCCGAAGGTGTGGCCGCCAGCGATGAGCGCGACGGTTTCCTCGTCGTTCATCGCCATGCGGAAGAAGGTCTCGCGGATGTCCTTCGCTGCGGCGACGGGATCCGGCTTGCCGTTCGGCCCTTCCGGATTGACGTAGATGAGGCCCATCTGCACAGCGCCGAGCGGCTCGGCGAGCTGGCGTTCGCCGCTATACCGCTCATCGCCCAGCCAGGTGCCTTCGGGACCCCAATAGAGCTCTTCCGGCTCCCACACGTCGGCGCGGCCGCCGGCGAAGCCGAAAGTCTTGAAGCCCATCGACTCCAGCGCGACGTTGCCGGCGAGCACCATCAGGTCGGCCCAGGAAATCTTGCGGCCGTACTTCTGCTTGATCGGCCAGAGCAGGCGGCGCGCCTTGTCGAGGTTGGCGTTGTCGGGCCAGCTGTTGAGCGGAGCAAACCGCTGCTGACCAGCGCCGGCGCCACCGCGACCGTCGGTGATGCGGTAAGTGCCCGCGCTGTGCCAGGCCATGCGGATCATCAGGCCGCCGTAGTGACCGAAGTCGGCCGGCCACCATTCCTGCGAATCCGTCATCAGGGCGGTCAGGTCCTTGATGACCGCGTTAAGGTCGAGCGTCTTGAATTCCTTGGCGTAGTCGAAGTCCTTGCCCATCGGATCGGACAGGCCGGAATTCTTGTGCAGCACCTCGATGCTGAGCTGGGTTGGCCACCAGTCGCGGTTCACCCGCGTGGGTTTTCCGCCCGAAAACGGGCACTTTGAAGTGTCATCCATGATTACCTCCTCTGGCGGCGTCGAACTTGCACCTTTGACCAGGTAAAAGCACTCTAAGCTGCGCGTCCTATCAGGTGAAGTTGACTTTAATGATCGCTGCGATAGGATTTTCTGATGATCAACGTGACGCTGCGTCAGCTCCGGTATTTCGATGCCTTGGCGCGTCATGCTCATTTCGGCCGCGCGGCGGAGGCCTGTTCCATCTCGCAGCCGGCATTGTCGATGCAGATCAAGGAGTTGGAAGAGGCGCTCGGCGGCCTGCTGCTGGAGCGTAGCGCTCGCCAGGTCGCGCTGACCCGGTTCGGCGAGGAACTTGCGCAGCGCGTCCGCGACATTTTGCGCTCGGTCGATGAGCTCGGCGATTTCGCCCGCGCCTCGCAGGACCGGTTTGCAGGCCGCCTGCGCATCGGCATGATCCCGACGATCGCGCCCTACCTCCTGCCCAAGATCACCAAGAATCTCACGCGCATGCATCCGGAACTCGACATCCGCGTGCGCGAGACGATGACGCCGCGGCTGATCCAGGAACTGGTCGAAGGTCGGCTCGACACCGCCATCGTTGCGCTGCCGGTGTCCGAGCCCTCGCTCACCGAGGTCGCACTGTTCGACGAGAAATTCCTGCTGGTGCGGCCGGGCTCGGATGAAGGCACACCGGTGCCATCGCGCGAGATGATGCGGGAGATGCGGCTGTTGCTGCTCGAGGAGGGGCATTGCTTCCGCGATCAGGCGCTCTCCTTCTGCAACATGCAGTCGGCGCCGCCGCGCGAGATGCTTGATGCGAATTCGCTGTCGACGCTGGTCCAGATGGTCAGCGCCGGCATCGGCGTCACGTTGATCCCGGAAATGGCGGTGCCGGTGGAGACGCGATCGGCCTCGGTCTCGCTCGCGCGCTTCCGCGACCCGCAGCCCTCGCGCACCATCGGCATGGTCTGGCGCAAAACCAGCCCACTGGCGCGCCAGCTCCTGCAGATTTCCGAAGTCGTGTGCCTGTCGGCCGGCAAGGTGCGCGCTAAACAATCGCTGCGCAGCCTACGAGCCTGAGGTCCCGATGCCGCATCCGATCATCCGCCCCGCCCGCGCCGACGAATATGACGAGGTCGGCCGTGTCTGGATGGAGAGCTGGGTTTCGACCGGGCTCGCGGAGGAGAGCGGCTTCCTGCTCGCGAATTTGCGCGCGCGTATCAGGCGTGAGATCGAGAACGGCTGGAGCCTGTTCGTCGCCGACGACCGCGGCACGATCGCCGCGATGCTGGCGCTGCATCTGCCAAAGCTCTATCTCGACATGCTTTTCGTCGCGCCCGCCTATCAGGGGCAATCGCTCGGACGGAAGCTGCTAGCCTTCACGCGCACGCAAATGCCGGACGAGATGTACCTGCGCTGCGTCCGCGAGAACGAGAAAGCCTGGCGCTGGTACGAACGCGAAGGCTTTGTGTTCGAGAAGGAAGAGATCGAGCCGTCGAACGGGTTCGTGATGAAGTATTACCGGTGGAAGAATAAAGGAAATGCCCGATGATCAAGCTCTATTGGTCGCCCCGCTCGCGCTCGTTCACGACGCTGTGGCTGATGGAGGAAAGCGGCCTTCCCTATGAGCGCGTGCTGACCGACATCTCGACCGGCGCGCAGAAGGCGCCGGATTTCCTCAAGATCAATCCGATGGGCAAGGTGCCGGCACTCAGCGACGGCGATGCTGCGCTGGGCGAAGCTGCCGCGATCTGCGCTTACATCGCCGATCGCTATCCCGAGACGAAGCTTGCACCGCCCGCGACCGATCCGCGGCGCGCGCGCTATCTGCAATGGCTGCTCTTCTCGCCGAGCTGCATCGAGCCTGCCATCATCCAGATCTTCACCAAGATCGAGGTGCCGGCGTCGACCGCGGCCTGGGGCAGCGCCACACAGGTCTTCGACGTGCTGGAAGCCGCGCTCGCGAAGGGACCGTGGATACTCGGCGAGGAGTTTTCCGCTGCCGACATCACGGTCGGCTCAGGCCTGAATTTCGCGGTGCGCCTGTTCAAGATGGTGCCGTCGCGCCCGGCATTCGATGCCTATCTCGCGCGTTGCATGGCGCGGCCGGCGTTCCAGCGTGCGGAGAAGATCGCGGCGGGTTAGAGCGTTTTCGAGCGAAGTGGATACCGGTTCGCGCAAAGAAAACGCGTCAAAACAAGAATCTAGAGCCCCGTTCCGGTTCCATCGGAACGGAAATGGCTCTAGTCCGGAGTCTTCAAATCGTCCGGCTTCGGCATCAGGATGATGTTGTAGCCGGAATCGACATAGTGGATCTCGCCGGTCACGCCGCCGGAGAGGTCCGACAAAAGATACAGCGCCGAGCCGCCGAGCTGGTCGAGCGTGACACCGCGGCGTAGCGGCGAATGCTTTTGCATGAAGGCGAACATCGCGCGCGCCTCGCCGATGCCGGAGCCGGCGAGCGTGCGGATGGGGCCCGCGGAAACCGCGTTGACGCGGATGCCGCGCGGCCCGAAATCGGAGGCGAGATAGCGCACGGAGGCTTCAAGTGCCGCCTTGGCTACGCCCATGACGTTGTAATTCGGCATCGCGCGCTCCGAGGCGCCGAAGGTCAGCGTGATCATGCTGCCGCCCTCCGTCATCAGCTCGGCGGCGCGTTTTGCGACCTCCGTAAACGAGAAGCAGGAGATCACCATGGTCCGCGAAAAGTTCTCGCGGCTGGTGTCGGCGTAGCGACCCTTCAGCTCGTTCTTGTCGGCGAAGCCGATCGCGTGGATCACGAAATCGAGGCGGCCCCATTTCTCGCGGAGCGCAGCGAAGGTCGCGTCGACGCTGGCGATGTCCTCGACGTCGCAAGGCAGCACCAGATCAACGCCGAGCGATTCCGCCAGCGGCTTGACCCGCTTGCCGAGCGCCTCGCCCTGGAAGGTGAAGGCAAGCTCGGCGCCATGGGCATGCAGCGTCTTCGCCATGCCCCACGCGATCGAATGATCATTGGCGATGCCCATGATCAGACCGCGCTTGCCTTTCATCAGTTCTTGCATTGCAGCCGTCGCTCCTATTCTCGACGTCATCGCCCGTCTTGTGCGCGCTGCGCACCGAGGCGGGCGATCCAGTATTCCAGAGACGGTCGTGATAAATAGAGAAGCCGCGGCGTACTGGATGCCCCGCTTTCGCGGGGCATGACAAAGTCAGAGATCACACATCCAGCCGGCTGAACACCAGCGTCGCGTTGGTGCCGCCGAAGCCGAAGGAGTTCGACAGCACGGTGCCGATCTTGGCGTTGTCGATGCGCTTGCGCACGATCGGCATGTCGGCGAACACGGGATCGAGTTCCTGGATGTGCGCGCTCTCGCAGATGAAGCCGTTGTTCATCATCAGCAGCGAGTAGATCGCTTCCTGCACACCGGTCGCGCCCAGCGAGTGGCCGGTCAGCGCCTTGGTCGCCGAGATCGGCGGGCACTTCTCGCCGGCGCCGAACACCCGCCGCAGCGCGTCGATCTCCGGCGGATCGCCGGCGGGGGTCGAGGTCGCGTGCGGATTGATGTAGTCGACCTTGGTCTTCACCGTCGACAACGCCATGCGCATGCAGCGCTCGGCGCCTTCACCTGATGGCGCGACCATGTCGTAGCCGTCCGACGTCGCGCCGTAGCCGACGATCTCGCCGTAGATGCGCGCGCCACGCGCCTTGGCGTGCTCGAGCTCTTCCAGCACCAGCACGCCGGCACCGCCGGCAATGACAAAACCGTCGCGGTTGACGTCGTAGGGGCGCGAGGCCGTGGCGGGAGTGTCATTGTATTTCGAGGACATCGCGCCCATCGCGTCGAACAGCACCGACAGCGACCAGTCCAGTTCCTCGCAGCCGCCGGCGAAGATGACGTCCTGCTTGCCGATCTGGATCGTCTCATAGGCGTTGCCGACGCAGTGGTTCGACGTCGCGCAGGCCGAGGAGATCGAATAGTTCACGCCCTTGATCTTGAACCAGGTCGCGAGCGTCGCGGAGGCGGTGGACGACATCGCCTTCGGCACTGCAAACGGTCCGACGCGCTTTGGGCCCTTGGTGCGGGTGATGTCGGCGGATTCGACGATGGTACGGGCGGACGGGCCGCCGGAGCCCATGATGATACCGGTGCGGATATTGGAGACTTCTTCAGGTGACAGACCGGAGTCCTGGATCGCCTGCTCCATCGCAATGTGATTCCACGCCGCGCCCTGACCGAGGAAACGCATGGCGCGACGGTCGACGACGGTTGCTGGATCAAGCGTCGGCGCACCTTGCACCTGCGAACGGAAGCCGAGCTCGGCATATTTCTCAGCCCGCGAAATGCCCGACTTCGCCTCGTGAAGGCTCGCAAGCACTTCCTGGGTGTTGTTTCCGATGGACGAGACGATGCCCATCCCGGTGACCACAACCCGCCTCATGACAGCCTCGCCTAAATCGTTGTCTTCCTGGTGATGCGCCTTGTTGGTAATGCGCTTAGCCCAGGCTTGTGCCCTGCTTGAACAAGCCGACCTTCAAGTCCTTGGCGCGATAGATAATCTGGTCATCGACCGAAAGCCACCCGTCGGCGATACCGAGCACGAGCTTTGAACGCATCACGCGCTTGATATCGACGTTGTACACAACCTTGCGGGCCTCGGGCAGCACCTGGCCGCTGAACTTCAGCTCGTTCAGGCCAAGCGCGCGACCGCGACCTTCGCCCCCGATCCAGCCCAGATAAAAGCCGACCATTTGCCACAGCGCATCGAGGCCGAGGCAGCCCGGCATCACCGGATCGTTCTTGAAGTGGCAGCCGAAAAACCAGAGATCGGGCTTCACATCGAGCTCGGCCCGCACCAGCCCCTTGCCGAACTCGCCGCCGGTGTCGGTGATTTCCGTGATGCGGTCGAACATGAGCATCGGCGGCAGCGGCAGCTGGGCATTGCCCGGACCGAACATCTCGCCGCGAGCACATGTCAGCAGATCTTCGTATTCGTAACCGTTGCGCCTGTTCAGCATGCGGAAGCCTCTATTTTAACCCCGGTTGAGCGGCGTTTCTGGCAAAAATGGGCCCCGTTCGGCTCGGAAAGCAACGTCAATTGCCGTCGTCAGGCGCGAATGCCGAGAGCCCGATGGACCGCGAACCAGGCCTCAATACCCGGCCGCGCCAAAATCGGCTAAGCGGAACCGCGCGCTCTCTAACACAGGCCATTTCGGCGGCAAAGCGCTCTCATGAAGGTAAAATGACGGGGTCCTCGCCCGGTTCCAGGCCTGATTAGAACCCCTCTAGTTGCGAGAAACTTGCATCTGCATCTTTCTGTTCTTATATTGCAGGTCGATAGTGTCCACGCGTGCCCGAAATCTGGAAATGAGCGAGAATACCGCGCCCCATCGCGACGACGACGTCCATTCTGCAGCCCTCCTGACCGGCCGCCAGCCGGCCTTGACCGGCTGCCCTTGGCACGACGTCAACGAAATGCTCCAGTCCGCGGGGCTCCGACCGACCCGCCAGCGCATGGCGCTCGGCTGGCTCTTGTTTGGCAAGGGCGCACGCCACCTCACGGCTGAAATGCTGTACGAGGAAGCGACGCTGGCCAAAGTTCCGGTCTCGCTGGCGACCGTCTACAACACGCTGAACCAGCTCACCGATGCTGGTCTGCTCCGCCAGGTCAGCGTCGACGGCACCAAGACCTATTTCGACACCAACGTCACCACCCACCACCACTATTACCTCGAGAACAGCCACGAGCTGGTCGACATCGAGGATCCGCATCTGGCGCTGTCCAAGATGCCGGAGGTGCCCGAGGGCTATGAGATCGCCCGCATCGACATGGTCGTGCGTCTGCGCAAGAAGCGCTGAGATCGATCCCAAATTGCTGATTTGATCGTCATGGCCGGGTTATCGCGGCCATTGTCGTTTACGGCGTCAATTGACCTGCTCGTCCGAGTACACGCCCCAGAGACGTTCCTGCTGGATCCAGCCGTCAAAACCGTTGCCGGTGACGCGGCACCAATTTGCGGCGCACTTCTTCACCTGCGTCACGACGCCGGCCTGGAGCTTGGCCGCAACCGCGCTGTCAGGATCGGCCCGGTCGTAGATCGGCGCGAGGTCGTCCTTGTGCTTCATGGTGACGACCGCGGTGCGGCGGCCGGACAGCAGGGAGTGATAGACCCAGCCCTCGGCACCCTCGGAATCGCGCACCCGGCGCCAGTTCTCGAACTCGGCAGTGATTTCGACCGGCAGGCCTGAACGGGTGTAGACCCAGGCCACGTCATTGTCCTTGGTCGGACCTGCGCGGACGTTCACGTGATCCGACTTGAGGCTGACATAGCGCGGCACCGGCAGGCCGCTAGCGGTCTGGGGGGGTGTTATCCTTCGCCGAATGCCCGGGGCTGACCGAGGCGCTTAACCAAGTGCAAACGAGCGCCATCACCGAACAAAAACGCCCCAACGCCATCAACCCGTCTCCTGTCGAGGATCCGGCCAAGCCCGGTCCTCACCCCAAGTCCAAAACCTGCCGCGTAAGCCCCCGCCCCGCCCCACGCGAGTGTTCCTGAAGCCGGATCCGCAAGCCAGACCCGTGGTTCTTGTCTTGGCCCGGCCTTCTGCTAGAGAGGACGGACACTTGAACAACCAGTTTGTCCCGATTTTCCGGCCGGAAATGTCGGGAGAGCTTGAAGGAAACGCCGGGGACGACGCGGCAAGGGCAGTGTCGAACAACCGGGTTAATGAGGCCTGAACGGCCGGCCTTTGGCGACAGAGGCGGCTCGCGATGCCTCATGAGAGCAGGACATGTCGGTGAAGAAAAAGCCCCTCGTCGTCGTGACGCGCAAGCTGCCGGATTCCATCGAGACGCGGATGCGCGAACTGTTCGACGCGCGGATCAATCTCGAGGACACCCCGATGTCGGCCGAGCAGCTCGCGGAGGCCGCGCGCACTGCCGACGTGCTGGTTCCAACCGTCACCGACAACATCACCGCCGACATCGTCAACCAGCCCGACTGCAAGCTCCGCTTGATCGCGAATTTCGGCAACGGCGTCGACAATATCGATGTCGAGGCGGCGCATGCCCGCGGCATCACCGTCACCAATACGCCGAAGGTTCTCACCGAAGACACCGCCGACATGACCATGGCGCTGATCCTGGCCGTGCCGCGCCGGATGATCGAAGGCGCCTCGATCCTGACGGAAGGAAAGCACTGGGCAGGCTGGTCGCCGACCTGGATGCTCGGTCACCGCATCGGCGGCAAGCGCCTCGGCATCATCGGCATGGGCCGCATCGGCCAGGCGGTCGCGCGCCGCGCCCGCGCCTTCGGCCTGCAGATTCACTATCACAACCGCCGTCCCGTCGCGCCGAAGATCGCCGAAGAACTTGGCGCGACCTATTGGGAAAGCCTCGACCAGATGCTGGCGCGGATGGACATCATCTCGGTGAACTGTCCGCACACGCCCGCGACTTATCATTTGCTTTCGGCGCGGCGGCTGAAGCTGATCCGGAAAGATGCCTACATCGTCAACACCGCGCGCGGCTCGGTCACCGACGAGGACACGCTGATCAAGCTGATCGAAGGCGGCGAGATCGGCGGCGCCGGCCTCGACGTCTATGAGCACGAGCCCGCGGTCAATCCGAAGCTGGTGCGGCTCGCCAAGGCCGGCAAGGTGACGCTGCTGCCGCATATGGGCTCAGCCACGATCGAAGGCCGCGTCGAAATGGGCGAGAAGGTGATCATCAACATCCGCACCTTCCTCGATGCGCACAAGCCGCCGGATCGCGTGCTGCCGAGCATGCTCTGAGTTTCCAACCGGCTGCGTGACCAGCTCTCCGCTCCTCATCCTGAGGAGCGCGGAACGCGCGTCTCGAAGGATGAATGGCCGAGCTGCATCAGCCGGGCCTGCATGGTTCGAGACGCGCGCAAAAGCGCGCTCCTCACCATGAGGATCCGGTGTCTTGGCGCGTCTCGCGCTTGCGCCAGCCCGTGACGAAATCGATGAAGGCGCGCAGCGCGGGCGGTGTCTGGCGCCCCCGGCACGCGCTACGCGGCCGAGGAGACGGCGCATCTCGACAGCGAGAAGCCGGCCACGACGTAACGGACCGCAAATCAGGTGCGATGGGCGCTGAGGTCGGTCATGACGGGCCCATCGCCATTGAGCGGATTGGCCGGATCGCGCGTGTAGCGCAGCGTCTCGAAGCGCATCGCGCGCGCATCGATCATCAGGAGACGGCCGACGAGGCCATCGCCAAAGCCGACGATCTCGCGGATCGCTTCCAGCGCCATCATCGAGCCGAGCACGCCCGCAAGCGCACCCATGACGCCGGCCTCGGCGCAGGCCGGCACCGTGCCGGGCGGCGGCGCCTCAGGAAACAGGCAGCGATAGGTTGGATTGAACTCGCCCTGCTCGTTCTTCTCATGCGCCCGGATGGTGGTGAGCGAGCCGTCGAAGGTGCCGAGCGCCGCCGTGATCAGCGGCCTCTGCGCGAAGAAGCAGGCATCCGAGACAAGATAACGCGTCGAGAAATTGTCGGAGCCGTCGAGCACGAGATCGTAGTCGCCGATCAGCGACAGAGCATTGTCGGCATTGAGCCAGGTGGCATGGCCGACGAAGTGCACATGCGGATTGAGCGCCGAGATCCGTTCCGCCGCGCTCTCGACCTTGTGGCGGCCGATATCGGGCGTCGTGTGGATCACCTGGCGCTGAAGGTTGGACAGCGACACCACGTCGTCATCGACCACGCCGAGCGTGCCGACGCCGGCAGCGGCAAGATACATCAGCGCCGGCGCACCGAGCCCGCCGGCGCCGATCACCAGCACGGAGGCCTGCTTCAGCGCGGCCTGCCCCGGCCCGCCGACATCGCGCAGCACGATATGGCGGGCATAGCGTTCGAGTTCGTCCGGGCTCAGCATCGTCGTACGTCCTCCTACCAGGCCCTTCGCCCTTCAACCCTCACGGTGAGAAGCGCGGAACGCGCGTCTCGAACCATGAAGGCCCCGATATCGCATGGGGCCATCCTTCGAGATGCGACCTTCGGGCCGCTCCTCAGGATGAGGGCCTGAGTTCGTGGCCTCTACTGCCGCCTGAACCACCCCGAGTTTGTTCGCGACCAACGAGATGTGCTTCAATGGCAGCACGTTCAATGGGCTGGCTGGATTTGTCATGAGATCGATGCTTGCGGCAACACTGATGTTTGCGACTGCCGCAGGCGCGAACGCCCAGATGGCGACGCCACAAATCCCCGGCACCAAGCCGAAAACCGTCCAGACCGTTCCGATCCGCCCGCCCGCCTTGCAGACGGCGTCGGAAACGGCGGATGGGATGGCGCAAGCCGAACGGATGTCGCTGCAATCCGACCTCGCCTGGGTCGGCGAATATAACGGTGCAATCACCGGCGACGTTAGCGAGCGCATGGTCAATGCCATCAAAGAGTACCAGAAGAAAAAGGGCGGCAAGCCGACCGGCGTGCTCAATCCGCAGGAGCGCGCCGCACTCGCCGAGACCGCGCGGCGGAAGCAGGAGAGCGTCGGCTGGAAGATCGTGATGGAGCCGACCAGCGGCGCGCGGCTCGGCATCCCCGGCAAGCTGGTGCCGCAGCAGGTCACCGACGCCAACGGCTCGAAATGGACCTCGCCGACCAGCACGGTGCAGGTGCTGCTCGGCCGCCGCAAGGAGGCGAACCCGAGCACCGCGAAGCTCGCCGAGCGGGAGAAGAAAGAGCCGGCCGGGCGCCAGGTCGACTACACCGTGGTGAAGCCCGATTTCTTCGTGCTTTCGGGGCTTCAGGGCCTGAAGAAATTCTACGTGCGCGGTACATTCAAAGGCGACGAAGTCCGCATCATGACGATCCTCTACGACCAGGCGACCGAGAACACGGTCGAGCCTGTCGTGATCGCGATGTCGAGTGCGTTCAACGCGTTTCCGTCTGGACCGCAAGCCGGGCCGCCACCGCGCAAGACCGTCGAATACGGCACCGGCGTCGTCGTCAGCGAAGACGGCGCGATTGTCACCGACCGCCTCGGCACCGATAGCTGCCTCGCGATCACGATCGCTGGCTATGGCAGTGCCGACCGTCTCGCCGAGGACAAGGAGCACGATCTCGCGCTGTTGCACATCTACGGCGCGCACGGCCTGAAGCCGCTCAGCCTCACTGGCGGCACGGCGAAGACGAATGTCGATGTCGTCGGTATCGCGGATCCCCAGAGCCAGGGTGGCGCGGCCAGCGTGTCTAGTCTCAAGGGCGCGCTGGCGCCGGTCACGGCGAGCGATTCCGCGCTCTCTCCTCCGCCGACGGTCGGCTTCTCCGGCAGCCCGGCCATCGACGGCGACGGCAAATTCGCCGGCATCGCGCTGTTGAAGCCGGCAATGGTGGCGGGACCTGCGACGTCTGTTCCGGCGTCACAGGCGGTCATGGTCTCCGCAGAGACGGTGCGCGATTTCCTGAAAGCGAACGCTGTCGCCGCGAACGGTACATCGACGGATGCGAAGGCCGCCGTCGTTCGCGTGATCTGCGTGCGGAAGTAACTCGCGCGATTTGGAAGACCCTCTCGCGTCCCGGACGCAGTGCGGCGTGAAATGCCGCACTGCTGAGCCGGGACCCATACCTCGAACAGTTTGCCGCTCTCTGGGCCCCGGCTCTGCAGCGCACCGCTTCGCGCTGCGCTGCGTCCGGGGCGCGAGACCTAATCCAGCCTGAACCTGACCCCGCTCTTTGCGAGACCACCCGAAATGCCGACCGGTGTGCCATCCGCACGCCAGCAGGCGGCGCCGGTCATGGTGCCGTCGTCATGGAAGGCGATGCCGTTCATGCCGCCGGCGATAGTCGCAACGGGCAGCACGTTGTGGCCGAGTTCCGCCAGCTTCGCGCGCACACTCTCCGGCACCGTCTGCTCGACCTCGAGCGCGTTGCCCTCGGTCCAGACGCGCGGCGCCTCGACCGCCTCCTGCAGGCACATGTCGTGGTCGATGAGGTTGACCAGCGCCTGCATCGCGCTCGGGAAGATGCGCTTGCCGCCGGGCAGGCCGAGCGCATAGCGCAGCTTGCCGTCGTTCAGCGCCATCATCGGCGACATCGAGGTCGTCACGCGCTTGCCCGGCGCCAGCGACAGCGCGTGGCCGGGACGCGGATCGAACAGGCTCATGTAGTTATTGGCGATGGCGCCGAGCCCCGGGATCATGATCTTCGCGCCGAACAGATCGTTGATGGTCTGCGTGGTCGCGACCACATTGTCGAAGGCATCCGCCGCCGTCATATGCGTGGTGTGAGCGCCTTCGAGCTGCGACACGCCGGCGCCCCAGGCCTGCGCCCGCGCCGGATCGATGACGCGGCGGCGCTCCTCGGCATAGGCCTTCGAGGTCAGCTTCTCCACGGGCACGCCGACATAGTCAGGATCGCCGCTGGCCGCGGCGCGATCGGCGAAGGCGATCTTCAGGACCTCGGCGAGATAATGGATGGTCTCGGGCGTTCCGAACCCGAGGCCGCCGACGTCGTAGCCCTCCAGGATGTTCAGCATTTGCGCGATATGCACGCCGGAAGCAGCCGGCGGCGGCGGGCCAAGGATGGTCCAGCCGCGATAGTCGGCGCGGATCGGCTGCCGCTCGACGGTCTTGTAGTTCGTCAGATCGTTGCGTCGGATGAAGCCGCCGGTCTTTTCCATGTAGTCGACCAGGATGCCGCCGAGCGGCCCCTCATGGAGCGCTGCCTCACCGTGATCGGCGATATAGCGCAAGGTTTCGGCATATTCGGACTGCACCACACGCTCACCGACCTTCAGCGGCTCGCCATCAGGCAAGTAGATCGCCGCAATCGGCTTGTCCTTCCGCATCTCGGCGGCGCTCCCGCTGATGCACTCGTGCAGATAGGACGTCGCCGCGAAGCCGCGCGCAGCGTGCTTGATCGCTGGCTGCATGACATCGGCGAGGCTCATGGTGCCGAACCGGCGCAGCGTTTCGCACCAGGCTTTCAGCGAGCCCGGCACCGCGACCGCCTTCGGGCCGTTAAGGTTCTCGTTGCCGACGGTGTCGAAGACATCGTGCGCCGAGCCGGGCTTGGAAGTGTAGGTGGTATCATGCACCGCCGATGGCACAGTGCTCTGGCCGTCGATGAAGCGATGGCTGCCGTCGGCGAGGCGGATGTGGGCCATACCGCCGCCTATGATGCCGACCATCATCGGCTCGACCACGGTCAGCGTGAACAGGCTCGCGATCGCAGCGTCGATGGCATTGCCACCGGCCGCCAGCATCTCGGCGCCCGCGCTGGAGGCCAGCGGATGGTTGCTGACGACCATGCCGCGGCTCGATACCGCAGGCATTTTCTGGCATTCAAAGGTCGTTGACGTCCGGTCGCGCCAGTTTCCGCCCATACCACTCATCCTTCTTATTCAAGGCAGCGAGCACATCATACGCTGGACTACGGGTCCAGTATTGGTACGGATTAGCTGACATTCCCGATTCTGCCACTAGCCCGGCCATGACACTGAATCGACATCGGTCGCGATCACACCCGCTCGCGTAGCCAGGTTTCACGCCGCACGATCCATTTCTCGGACTTCGACTGTCCGCCATGATGGGCGAGCTCGATGAAGCCGACGAATTCCGCACCCGTCTTTTGCTTGACCCGGCGCGAAGCTTCGTTGGTCGCGGCGTTGCAGACATAGAAATGGTCGAGGCCGAGCGTGAGGAACGCAAAATCGTTCACCGCGGCGATCGCCTCCGTCATCAATCCGCGCCGCCAGTAAGGCTCCGCCAGCCAGAAGCCACGATTGCCTTTCAGGCCTTTGGCTCGGGGACGGAGATGGATGTTTCCGATCGCCTCGCCATCGCCGCCCTTCAGCACCAGCACCCAGTGATGGATTTCCTCACCGGCTGATATCTTGTCGAGTTGCAGCCGGACGAAGGTTTCCGCACCATCTGCCGGGTACGGCCATGGCACGACGGTGGAGAGATGCCGGATAATGTTCCAGTTGTCGAAATGGCGCTGGATCGCCGGCGCGTCAGACAATGCGAGCGGACGCAGGATCAGCCGTTCGGTTTCAAGCTGCGGCGTCTGCATGGCCTTCTATTTCTGACATTTCGGACACCAGAAGGTCGACCGGCCGTTCTGGGTGAAGCGCTTGATCGCGCCGCCGCAACCGGGCGTCGTGCATTTCTCGCCCTCGCGGTCATAGACCTTGAACGAGTGCTGGAAATAACCGAGCTCGCCCGAGGTCTGGCGATGGTCGCGCAAGCTGGAGCCGCCGGCCTTGATTGCGTCGTTCAGCACGGTGTGGATCGCACCGACCAGTCTCTGCGCATGGTCCGTCGGCTCGCCTCCGCCAACGCCCTTGCGTCCCTTGGTCGCGAGCGTCGCGGCGATCCGGCGCGGCGACAGATGCGAGCGATGCAGGGCTTCGCAGACATAGATGTTGCCGAGCCCGGCCACCACGCGCTGATCGAGCAGCGCGGCCTTCAGGCTCGTGGCCTTGCCCGCGCAGGCGTGCGCCAGCATCGCGGCATCGAACTCGTTGCCGAGTGGCTCGGGACCGAGCCCGCGGAGCAGCGGCTCCTCGTCGAGCGCATTGCGCGCGATCACCTTCATGTAACCGAAACGGCGCGGATCGTTGAACACGATGTCGGCGCCCGAGGACATCCGGAACAGCACGTGGTCGTGCGTGGAGTCCTTAGCCCGCGGATAGTGAAACTCGCCCGGCGCGGTGTCGTCGTCCGGCTTGATGACGCGAAACGAGCCCGACATGCCCAGATGCATTAAGAGCACGTCGCCGGAGGCAAGATCGGCCATGAGATATTTTGCGCGGCGTCCCAGCCCCGTGACGACCTGCCCCTGGAGCCGGGCCACGAAATCCGGCTGGAACGGAAAGCGCAGGTCCGCCCGGCGGGCCTCCGCGGTGAGGATTTTCGCTCCCTCCATGACAGGCTGAAGGCCACGGCGGACGGTCTCGACTTCGGGCAATTCAGGCATCGTCAGGCATTCACCTTATGAGGGCGGTGTGATAGCGCCATTGCGGCGGCCGCGCTATGGTCCGCCTCGCGGAGTAGAGTAATGGATCGGTCGGGCGAAACCACGCATTTTGGCTTCAGGGATGTTCCCCTGGGGGACAAGCAGACGCTGGTAAACGATGTGTTTCACAGCGTGGCGTCGCGCTACGACCTGATGAACGACCTGATGTCCGGCGGCCTGCACCGGGTCTGGAAGGACATCATGATCACTACGCTCGACCCGCCCAGGAGCGACCGGCCGTTTGCGTTGCTCGACGTTGCCGGCGGCACCGGCGACATCTCGTTCCGCGCCGCCAAGGCGGCGGGCACCGGCTTCCATGCCACCGTCTGCGACATCAACGCCGACATGCTGGCCGTGGGCCGCGAGCGCGCCGCCAAGCACCATCTCGACACCCAGGTCGATTTCGTCGAAGGCAATGCCGAAGCGCTCGCCTTCGCCGACCGCAGCTTTGACGCATATACAATCGCTTTCGGCATTCGCAACGTGCCGCGGATCGACCTCGCGCTGCGCGAGGCCTATCGCGTGCTGAAGCCGGGCAGCCGCTTCCTGTGCCTGGAGTTCTCCACCGTCGAGATGCCCGGGCTCGACCGGCTCTACGATCTGTTCTCGTTCAAGGTGATCCCGCCGCTCGGCCGCATGGTCTCGGGTGACGCCGAGTCCTACCAGTATCTCGTCGAATCGATCCGCAAGTTTCCCAAGCCTCACGCCTTCGCCGACATGATTCGCGACGCCGGCTTCGCCCGCGTCAGCTGGCAGACCTTGTCCGGCGGCATTGTCGCACTGCATTCGGGCTGGCGTTTGTGATCTCTTCCTTTACTCACATTGCGCGCCTGATCCGCGCCGCGTTCGTGTTCGCCCGCGAGGGCGTGTTCGGCTCGGTCGATCCGGGCCTGGTGCCGCCGCCGGGACAGGTCGCGCTGAAATTGGCGCGGCTCGTCGAGCGGCGCGGCGTCAAGCAAGGCCCACGGATATCCCGCGCGCTGACCCGGATGGGGCCGGCCTATCTCAAGCTCGGCCAGTTCCTGGCGACGCGTCCGGATGTCGTCGGCGTCGGCATGGCGCGCGACCTCGAAAGCCTCCAGGACCGCCTGCCGCCATTTTCGCAAGCCGAAGCGGAAGCTGCGATCACGACCTCGCTGGAGCGGCCGCTAACGGACGTGTTCGCGAGCTTCGGTCCACCGGTCGCGGCCGCCTCGATCGCCCAGGTGCATCGCGGCGAAATCCTGCGCGACGGCATCCGCAAGCCGGTCGCGATCAAGGTGCTGCGGCCCAACGTCGCCGCGCGCTTCCGCCGCGACCTCTCCGACTTCTTCTTCGTCGCGCACGAGGCCGAGACCTATTCGGCCGAGGCGCGGCGGCTGCGCCTCGTCGAAGTCATCAACACCATGTCGCGCTCGGTCGCGATGGAGATGGATCTGCGGCTGGAAGCCGCCGCGCTGTCGGAGATGGCAGAAAACACGCGCGACGATCCTGATTTCCGCGTGCCGACCGTCGACTGGGACCGCACCACGCACAACGTGCTGACGATGGAGTGGATCGACGGCATCGCGCTGAATGATCACAAGCGCCTTGCAGAGGCGCATGTCGATCTGCCCGATCTCGGCCGCAAGGTGATCCAGAGCTTTCTGCGACACGCACTGCGCGACGGCTACTTCCACGCCGACATGCATCCGGGCAATTTGTTCCTGGATGACTCCGGCCGTCTCGTCGCGGTCGATTTCGGCATCATGGGCCGCCTCGGCATGAAGGAGCGGCGCTTCCTCGCGGAGATCCTGCTCGGCTTCATCACCCGCAACTATCGCCGCGTGGCTGAAGTGCATTTCGAAGCCGGCTATGTCCCCGCACACCACTCGGTCGAAAACTTTGCGCAGGCGATCCGAGCCATCGGCGAGCCGATCCACAACCGCACCGCCGAGGAGATCTCGATGGCGCGTCTGCTGACGCTGCTGCTCGAGGTGACCGGCCTGTTCGACATGACGACGCGACCAGAGTTGATCCTGCTGCAGAAGACCATGGTCGTGGTCGAGGGCGTGGCGCGCGGCTTCGATCCCAAGCTCGACATCTGGAAGATCGCCGATCCCGTGGTGCGCGAATGGATCGAGCGCAATCTCGGACCGATCGGCCGCGTCCAGGGCGCGTTGGCCGGCGGCGGCGAACTCGCCCGCGTGCTGATGAACCTGCCCGACATCGCCGCGCGCTCGGCCAAGGTGCTCGAGCAGCTCGAGACCATGACCCGCGAGGGCCTTCGGCTGTCGCCGGAAAGCATCGCGGCGATGGGCCGCAGCGAGGGCCGCAAGAACCGCTGGCGCACCGTGGCGCTCTGGATCATCGCCGCGACCTTCATCGGAATCCTGATCGCCGTCAGGAATCTTTGATTGCATTGCAATCAAGCATGTGATAGCATCGCTATCATTCCGTGCTGGAGGGCGTCATGGCAAGCCTGACCATCCGCAAGCTCGACGACGCCGTCAAAACTTACTTGCGGCTGCGCTCGGCCAAGAACCGGAGGTCGGTCGAGGAAGAGGTCCGGGTCATCCTGCGGGAGCTGATCGAGGGCCGCGAGGAGCCGCTGACGCCATTTGCGGTGCCGCCTGCAGCGCCTACTGTCGGCCCGACGCCGCAGCGCACCGGCGCCGTCCCTGAGGCCAGCGTTACCCTGATCATCGGCGGCGGGATCGCGGCCTATAAGTCGCTTGACCTGATTCGAAGGCTGAAGGAGCGCCGCATCGAGGTCCGCTGTGTCCTGACCAAGGCGGCGCAGCAATTCGTCACGCCGCTCGCCGTGAGCGCGCTCTCGCATGAGCGTGTCTATAGCGACCTGTTCGACCCGCAGAGCGAGTTCGACGCCGGCCACATTCGCCTGGCGCGCGAGTGCGACATGATCGTGGTGGCGCCAGCGACCGCTGACCTGATGGCCAAGATGGCGAACGGCCATGCCGACGATCTCGCCAGCGCCATCCTGCTCGCCACCAACCGCAAGATCCTGCTCGCGCCGGCTATGAACCCGCTGATGTGGAACAATGCGGCGACGCGGCGCAACGTTGCCCAGCTCCAGCGCGACGGCGTGGTGCTGATCGGACCGAACTCCGGTGAGATGGCCGAAGCCGGTGAAGCCGGCATCGGCCGCATGTCCGAGGCGATCGAGATCGCCACCGCCGCCGAGCGCCTGCTGCGACCGCCGGTGCCGCGACCGCTCGCCGGCAAGCGCGTGCTGATCACCGCAGGTCCGACGCATGAGCCGATCGATCCGGTGCGCTACATCGCCAACCGCTCGTCCGGCAAGCAGGGCTTTGCCATTGCCGCCGCCGCGCAGGCCGCAGGCGCCGAGGTGATTTTGGTGAGCGGCCCGGTCGGGCTCGACGACCCCCAGGGCGTGACGGTCAAGCATGTGGAATCAGCCCGCCAGATGCTTGAGCAGGTGCAGGCAGCGCTTCCGGCCGACATCGCTATCTTCGCCGCAGCCGTGGCCGACTGGCGCGTCGCCAATGAGGGCGAGCAGAAGCTGAAGAAGACCTCGGCCGGCATGCCGCCGCTGCAACTGGTCGAGAACCCCGACATCCTCGCGACGATCTCCAAGCTGACCGACAAGCGCCCGCCGCTGGTGATCGGCTTTGCCGCCGAGACCGAGCACCTGATCGACAACGCGAAAGCAAAAATCGCCCGCAAAGGCTGCGACTGGATCGTCGCCAACGACGTGTCGCCCGCCACCGGCGTGATGGGCGGCGACCGCAACACGGTTCATCTGCTGACGCGCGATGGCGGGGAGATCAGCGTGGATTCATGGCCGGTCATGACCAAAGAGCAGGTCGCGGTGGAGTTGATCGCTCATATCGCGAAAGCCGTCGCAAACAATACCGCGAAGAGGGAGACTGCTACTTGAGTACCACCGTTAAGGTTCGACATTAGGCAACTGCCACATGGTGAAGCCCTCCGGCCTATCAGAGCGCGGATGCCGCGAGGTTCGACCTTCTGGCCGCGGGGCTCGGCCAGACAATGCTTCGCGAACTGTAGGAGGGGTTGGTAAGCCGTAACTTCCGAATTTGGTGTTTTCGCGCCGGAGGAGCGGGCGACGGAACCGCTGCCGAGCGGCTTTGCGTCGAGCCTCACGGATGCCGAACGGGCGGCACTTGCACTCGATGTTGGTTGGCTGAAGTGGCGAGCGGAGTTCCGCGTACAAATGCTGTCTTCGGGGATTCTTCAACGTGGCTGGCGCAGCGTTTTCGAGGCAGACATCCTAAGCCTTATCGCCTTCAGCTGGCTTTCCGGCCGCGCGATCACGCTCAAGGAACTCTCTACCTATTTCGAGCTCTTCGCGACACCAACGACCATTTTCCGACATCTCGACGATATGGAGAAAGCTGGGATCATCCGTCGAGTACCGGACGAGGAAGACAAACGGCGTCTGCTGCTAATTCCAACCGAAAGGCTGGAGCATGTAGGCAAGGCTTTTCTGAGTGCGCGCGTGGAACTCTTGAGACGCAATGGCTTCCAATGGTCGCCGCAGACGACAAATGATCTAAAAACTGCAATCGATACTGCGTGAAGCCCATTTGTCCTGTCTGTATATGGGCTGCCCAACGGCTTCGAAACGAAGCCCTGCCGCCGATCTTCTGACCAACTCGGGCAATTTCCTCCCCAGCGTATCGCTCGAAACCAGCCGATCGGCGCCCCCTGAACAGACAGGATGAGCCGTGAAGCAGATATATCTCGTTACCATCGCGATGGTGTCGATTTCCGCCTGCGTACCGTCAACCGCGCAGCATGCCGACTTCACAAGCCCGCCCTACAACGGGGCTATGAACAACGGCCCTTCGCAGGGGGCGCCGGCGCACTCGCCTTATGGCGGCAAGATGAGCCCGGCTGGCGTAAAGCTCCTTGCCGACACTGAAAAGTTTCGTGCCAAATGCGGAGCTAAGGCAGCCAGCGTCGCGGTGAATGCCGGTAAGCAGGTCGGACAAACCGGGTTCACGGCGGGCATGATGAGCATGGCCACCGGCGGCCTAGCGTCTCCGGAGGAGCAAATCCGCAACAAGGCGCGAGCGGATGTCTTGGCAATGGCGGCGGCGCAGGATTGCCCCTGAGCTGGAGTGGTGCCGGCCGGCCGCCACCTCTCGACCAGGATCGCAAAATCCGACCGAATTGAGTCGGGAGGGATTCCCATCGGGCGCGAATTCTGGTTCACATGCCTGCTGAACGAGAGGGCCAGCACGCCGTTGTCGGAAGACTTGCGGGTCCGGCTGATCGAGGCGGTTGAAGAAGGCATGTCGCGCCGTGCGTCGCCGACAAATCCCGGGAGCCGGCATCTTGAGCACGAAAGTCACGGTCGAACTGCAACGCCTGCCGCATGCCGACGGCCTGCCACAGCCGGCCTATCAGACCGCCGAGGCCGCCGGCCTCGACCTGATGGCCGCGGTTCCGGACAGCGAGCCGATGACGCTCGCGCCTGGCCAACACGCACTGGTGCCGACGGGCCTTGCGATCGCATTGCCACCCGGGCACGAGGCGCAGGTGCGGCCGCGCTCGGGGCTTGCTGCCAAGCACGGCGTCACCGTGCTGAATTCGCCGGGCACGATCGATGCGGACTATCGGGGCGAGATCAAGGTGATCCTGATCAATCACGGCCAGGCCTCCTTCGTGATCAAGCGCGGCGAGCGCATCGCGCAAATGGTGGTCGCGCCCGTGGTGCAGGCCGCGCTGGTTCCCGTTGCGACATTGTCCGCGACCGATCGCGGCGCCGGCGGCTTCGGCTCGACCGGCCGCTAACTCACGGCAGCTGCAGCCGAATCGCGCGAAGGAGCGGCGTGGGGTGGAACACCGTGCCCCGCATTTTTGCGGGGCCGCCTTTGCGTTCACGATCTGGACTCTTACCGGTGGAGTCACGGTGAGGGTATTGTGTCTTGATTCGCGCACGACGGGGGTCGGTGTGCGTACATTCGTGCGGTCTTGGGGCAACTATGTCAGGCGTGATCGTGTCGATGCGTCGGACGCTGTTGTCGTGCACATCGTTGGCGCGCAACGGCCTGCTAGGAGGCGCTCTCGCGGCGCTGCTGCCGGCTGCGCCGGCTGAGGCTGCCGATCTCATCGACACACTCTCGATATTGCTGGACTTCAACCGGCAGGAACTCGCGGTGCTGGCCACCGCGCTGGCCTTACTCGGCTTCACGGTCGTGGCCGCGATCCTGCTGATGCGCACGCGCGTGCGCACGGCGCAGAACGAAGCGCGGTTGCGCGCGCGGATCGGGGAACTGCAACTCCAGGCCGACCGTTTCGGCGCGCTGCTGTTCGCCGAGCCGCAGATCCTGATCTCCTGGCCGGCCGGCGACAACCGCGCGCAGATCTCCGGCGACATCGCGATGGTGCTGCCGAGCGACGCCTCGCCGCAGCGCGTGCTCGCGTTCGGAACCTGGCTGCCGCCGGAGCCTGCGCTCCAGATGGATCGTGCGGTTGATGCGCTGCGTGACCGCGGCGACGGGTTCCAACTGACGCTGACCACTCCGTACGGTCACACGCTGGAGGCCATAGGCCGCGCCATCGGCGGCCAAGCCATTGTAAGGATTCGCGAACTCTCCGGACTCCGGCGCGACCTGGCCGAGACCAATCTGCGTTACAAAGCGCTCTCCGACGAAACGGAGATGCTGCGCGGCTTCGCCGCCACGGCGCCGTGGCCGATCTGGGCCAAGGCCGAGAACGGCGCGCTAACCTATGCCAACCCGGCCTATGTCCGCGCGACCGAGGCAAACAGCGTCACTGACGCTCAGCAGCGCAAGCTCGAGCTGCTCGACAGCGCCGACCGCACCGCGATGGAGCGGGGACTGAAGGATGCCGCCAGCTTCACCTCGCGGCTGCCCATCGTGATCGGCGGCGAGCGGCGCATCTACGACGTGCGCGCCGTCAACGTCGGCAGCAACAGTGTCGGCGTCGCCATCGACGCCAGCGAGGCCGATGCGCTAAGTTCGGCGCTGGTACGGATGGCGGAAGCGCATCGTCGCACGCTCGACCAGCTCTCATCGGGCGTCGCGGTGTTCGACGGCCATCGCCGGCTCGCCTTCTACAACGATTCCTATCGGCGGCTGTGGGACCTCGACCGCACCTTCCTCGATGCCAATCCCGATGATTCCAGCGTGCTCGACCAGCTTCGCGCCGCGCGCAAGCTGCCCGAGCAGCCGGACTTCCGCGCCTGGAAGGCCAAGCTGCACGAGGCCTATCGCGCGGTCGAGACCGCGAAGGAAACCTGGTACCTGCCCGACGGCCGCGCGCTCTCCGTCGTCACGACGCCGAATCCGGAAGGCGGCGTCACCTACCTGTTCGACGACGTCACCGAGAGCCTCGACCTCGCCCGCCGCTTCGACGGCATGATCCGTGTCCAGCGCGAGACCCTCGACAGCCTCGCCGAGGGCGTCGCGGTGTTCGGCAGCAATGGCAAGGCGCAGCTGTTCAATCCGGCCTTTGTCCGGATGTGGAAGCTGTCCAACGACGCCATGCGCGGCGAGCCGCATATCCAGACCGTCGAAGGCTGGTGCCATCAGCTGTTCGACGACCCCGTGGTCTGGCGGCAGATCCGCGAGGCCATTACCTCGATCGAGAACCGCGCCGACGTGCCGCTCAAGCTGGAGCGCAAGGACGGCAGCGTACTCGACGGCATGATCCGGCCGCTGCATGACGGCGCGACCATGCTGACGTTCCAGGACATCACCGACACCGAGAACGTCGAGCGTGCGCTGCGCGAACGCAACGAGGCGCTGGAGGCCGCCGACCAGATGAAGGTGGATTTCGTCCACCACGTCTCCTACGAGCTGCGTTCGCCGCTCACCACCATCATCGGCTTCGCGCATTTCCTCAGCGATCCCTCGACCGGACCACTGACGCCGAAACAGGCCGAATATCTCGACTACGTCACCAAATCGACCAACGCGCTGCTGGCGCTGACCAACAACATCCTCGATCTCGCCACCATCGACGCCGGCGCCATGAAGCTGGAACTCGGGCCGGTGGACGTCAGCAAGACCATCGAGCTGGCCGCCGAGGGCATCCAGGACCGCCTCGCCACCGACCGCATCCGCCTCAAGGTCGAGATCGCGCCCAATGTCGGCAGCTTCGTCGGCGACGAGAAGCGCGTGGTGCAGGTGCTCTATAACCTCCTCGCCAACGCCGTCGGGTTTTCTCCACAGGATTCCACCGTCGGTATCAGCGCACGGCGCACCGAGCGCAGCGTGGTCTTTACTGTGACAGATTCCGGGCCTGGAATACCTGCCGACATGAAGGACAAGGTGTTCAACTGGTTCGAAAGCCGCTCGCAGGGCTCGCGTCATCGCGGCGCCGGGCTCGGCCTGTCGCTGGTGCGCTCCTTCGTCGAGCTGCATGGCGGCAAGGTGCGGGTGGATTCGATCGTGGGCAGGGGCACGGTCGTGATCTGCGACTTCCCGACCGACCAGGCGGCGCATCGCGACGCCGCCGAATGATTGCATCAACCACATTCTCCGTCGCGCTCCACAACGAGACGGCCACCGCGCAACTGATGGCCGACCTCGCGCTGCTGGTTGGCCCCGGCGATGTCATCACGCTCACCGGCGATCTCGGTGCCGGCAAGACCGCGGCCGCGCGCGCCATGATCCGCTACCTCGCCGGCGACGAGGAACTGGAGGTGCCGAGCCCGACCTTCACCCTGGTGCAGGGCTACGAGCTGCCGTCATTTCCGGTGATGCATGCCGACCTCTACCGCGTCGAGGAGGAGAGCGAGCTCGAGGAGATCGGGCTGTCGCCACTCCCCGATGCCACGCTCGTCCTGATCGAATGGCCGGAGCGTGCGCCGTCGGCGATGCCCGCAGACCGCATCGACATCGCGCTGACGCACCGGCCGGCACTGGGCTCGAATGCGCGCGCGGCCGACATCACCGGCTACGGCAAGGGCGCCGCGCAAGTCGCGCGGCTCAAGGCGCTGCGCGAATTCCTCGACGCATCCGGCTATATCGACGCGACGCGGCGGCGCATGCCCGGCGACGCCTCGACCCGCTCCTATGCGCGGCTGCTGCGCGACGACGGGATCGTCATCCTGATGAACTTTCCGCAGCGTCCTGACGGCGCTGCGATGTACAACGGAAAATCCTACAGCGCCGCGGTGCATCTCGCCGAAAATGTAAAGCCCTTCGTCGCCATCGACGAAGGGCTGCGCGCGCAGGGAATCTCGGCGCCTGCGATCCACCATTACGATCTCGACCACGGCTTCCTGATCAGCGAAGACTTCGGCAGCGAAGGCGTGATCGAGGGCAACCCGCCGCGCCCGATCCCCGAGCGTTATGAAGCCGCGACCGACGCGCTGGCCGTGCTGCACGGCAAGACGCTGCCGGAGACGCTGCCGCTGGCAGATCAGACTTACGCCATTCCAGTGTTCGACGCCGAGGCATTACTGATCGAAATCGGGTTGATGCCGGAATGGTATCTGCCCGACCGCAATGCGCCGCTGAGCGATGAGAAGCGCGCGGAGTTTTTCGCGATGTGGCGCGAGCTGCTCAAGAAGCCGCTCGCCGCGCCGAAGACGTGGATCATCCGCGACTATCACTCGCCCAATCTGATCTGGCTTGCTGACCGCTCCGGCATCGAGCGCGTTGGCGTGATCGACTTCCAGGACGCCGTGCTCGGGCCGCAATCCTACGACGTCGTCTCGCTGCTCCAGGACGCCCGCATCGACGTGCCGGAAAATCTCGAGCTGACGCTGCTGTCTCGCTACATCAAGGCGCGCCGCGCTGCCGATGCGAGCTTCGACCCGGCCGGCTTCGCTGAGCTCTACGCCATCATGTCGGCGCAGCGGAACACGCGCCTGCTCGGCACCTTCGCCCGGCTCAATCGCCGCGACGGTAAGCCGCACTACCTTCGCCACCAACCGCGGATCTGGACCTACCTCCAGCGCTCGCTGGCGCATCCTGCACTGGCTCATTTGCGCGACTGGTATCTCGCCAATGTCCCGCCGCCCCAAAGGCCGCCGGAAGGCTGATTCGCGGCCGATTTACCGGGTGTTAGCCGTCGCATCCGTATCATCGCCCCTCAGGCAGCCGGATGATTGCGAGGCTGGAGCAAGGGCAGATGGCGGTAAGGACGGACCACCGCGGCAACAGCCGGGTTGTTTTCGAACGCGGGATTCCGGCCCAAATGATGGGGATCGACGGCACCTGGCGGCGCGACTGCACCATGGAGGACGTCTCCGAGGTCGGCGCCAAGCTGACCATCGACGGTTCGGTGGAAGGGCTCCATCTGAAAGAGTTTTTTCTTCTGCTGTCGTCCACCGGACTTGCGTACCGGCGCTGCGAGCTCGCCTGGGTCAATGGGGACCAGATCGGTGTCAATTTCCTCAAGCCCGGCGACAAGAAGAAAAAGGCGCGTTCCACATCCATTGGAGCGTAACGGCAACACTCGTCGTACAACCGTCACGGCGGCTGGTTAAGGCGGTTGAGGTGCGGTGCGGCCCAATGAGGTCCGTGCTAGGCTTGCTGCGAACGCGGAACTCCAAGAGTCCGAGGACGAGTCTGAGAAAGCAAAGGATGTCCGTCAAACCGACCAAAGCCATGGTACTCGCCGCGGGGTTTGGCCTGCGCATGCGTCCATTGACGGACAAGATGCCGAAACCGATGGTGCCGGTGGCGGGCCAGCCGCTGCTCGACCACGTGCTCGACAAGCTCGGCCAGGCCGGCGTGACCGAGGCGGTGGTCAACGTGCACTACCTGCCGGACCAGATCATCAATCACGTCGCATCGCGCCAGCTTCCGCGCGTGACCATTTCGGACGAGCGCGACCAGGTGCTCGGCACCGGCGGCGGCGTGGTCAAGGCGCTGCCGCTGCTCGGCAACGCACCGTTCTTCCACGTCAACTCTGACACGCTGTGGATCGACGGCGTGCGCTCCAACCTGGCGCGCCTTGCCGAAAACTTCGATCCCGAGCGCATGGACATCCTGCTGCTGATGGCGCCGACCGCGACCAGCATCGGCTATGGCGGCCGCGGCGATTACGGCATGATGCCCGACGGCGCCCTTCGCAAGCGCAGGGAAAAAGAGGTCGTTCCGTTCGTCTATGCGGGCGCGGCCATCATGTCGCCGTCGATCTTCGCCGACGCGCCCAAGGGCGAGTTCTCGCTGACCAAAATGTTCGACCGCGCCAACGAGCAGGAGCGGCTGTTCGGCCTGCGCCTCGACGGGGTCTGGATGCATGTCGGCACGCCCGACGCCGTGCACGCGGCGGAAGAGGCGTTCCTGGAGAGCGTGGCGTAAGGGCTGCTCTCGTGTCCCGGACGCGGTGCGGCGCGTCAGCGGTGCACTGCTGAGCCGGGACCCACACAGCAACAGCCGTGATGTCGCAACATGGGCCCCGGCTCAGCGGCGCATCATTTCATGCCGCGCCGCGTCCGGGGCACGAGAGCAGTAATCCCGCGAACAGCGGGGAAGACCTCGCCTCAGCCCATGACCATTCGGGTCCGTCTGCCTATATTGGCCTGATCCCCGAATCAGGCAGCCGATGCGCGTCTTCAGCGTTCCAGTCTCAGTTCCATTCCTGCGCACGGTCGTCTCGGCCCTGCTCGACGGCCGGCTGGTCGAAGGGTTCGAGGCGCGGAAGGAGCCGGCGCGACTTGCCGATGCCACACTCTATCTGCCGACGCGGCGCGCCATGCGCGTCGTGCGCGAGATCTTCCTCGACGAGATGAAAGCGGACGCGGTGGTGCTGCCGCGCATCGTCGCGCTCGGCGACATCGACGAGGATGAGCTCGCCTTCGCCGACGAGGCCGAGCAGTTTTCGACCGCCGCACCGCTCGACATTCCGCCGCGGCTCGGCGAGCTCGAACGGCGGCTGACACTGGCACAGCTCGTCGCCGCCTGGGCCAAAGGCCCGGTGCTGGCGCCGCTGGTGGTCGGCGGTCCCGCCTCGACGCTTGCATTGGCTTCCGATCTCGCCCGCCTGATCGACGACATGGTCACGCGCGGTGTCGACTGGAGCGCGCTCGATGGTCTCGTGCCGGACCAGCTCGATCGATACTGGCAGCACTCGCTCGAATTCCTGCGCATCGCGCGTATCGCATGGCCCAATCATCTCGCCGAGATCAACCGGATCGAGCCGGCGGCGCGGCGCGATCTCCTGATCGCGGCGGAAGCCAGGCGGCTGACGGCGCATCCGCATGGCCCCGTGATCGCGGCCGGCTCGACCGGCTCGATGCCGGCCACCGCAAAATTCCTGCATGCGGTCGCCTCGTTGCCGCATGGCGCCGTGGTGCTGCCGGGCCTCGACACCGATCTCGACGACGACGCCTGGCGGACCATCGGCGGCGTGCGCGATTCGCTCGGCAAATTCGCGGAGCATCCGGCGTCGAACCATCCGCAATATGCCCTGCACGCACTGCTGCAGCGCTTCGGCATCAAGCGCAGCGACGTCGATATCCTGCAGCCGCCGGCGCAAGGCGGCCGTGATCTGCTCGCATCGGAATCGATGCGGCCGTCCGCCAAGACCGAGATTTGGTACGACCGGCTGAAGCAGCCGGATGTCGCCGCAAAGATCGCCGGCGGCATGACAAATCTCGCGGTCGTCGAAGCTCCCAATCCCGAGATGGAAGCGCTGGCGATCGCGATCGCAATGCGCGAGGCGCGGCATCTCGACAAATCGGCGGCGCTGGTGACGCCGGACCGCGCACTGGCGCGACGGGTGATGGCTGCGCTGACACGATGGGATCTCGCTTTCGACGATTCCGGTGGCGACGTCCTGATGGAAACATCAGCCGGCGTTTTCGCGCGGCTCACGGCGGAGGCAGCGACCAAGGGATTGGAGCCGCCGACGCTGCTGGCGATGCTGAAACATCCGCTGTGCCGGCTCGGCCGCGCGCCAGGCGCGTGGAAAGCTGCGATCGAGGGGTTGGAGCTCGCAGTCTTGCGCGGCACTCGCCCGCCTGCCGGTACGGGCGGCCTCTTGCGTGAATTCAACCGCTTTCGCGAGGAGCTGGCAAAACTGTGGCGCAGCGAGGTCTCCGCGCTGCATCGCGCCGAGCCGCGCGCGCGTCTGAAGGCCGAGGATCTCGATCGCATCCAGGCGCTGATCGATGCCTTGCGAAAGGCATTGGCGCCGATCGAGAGCCTCGCGCCATCGAAACCGTATGACTTCGCCGAGCTGGCGCACCGGCACCGCGAGATCCTGATCCAGCTGTCGCGCGACGAGCAGGGTATCCCGCTCGCCTTCGAGGAGCGCGAGGGCCTCGCGCTCGCTAGCGCCTTCGACGATCTCATGCGCGGCGGCACGACCAGCGGATTGATGGTGCCGCTGCCGGACTACTCCGACGTCTTCCAGACCGCGTTCGGCGACCGCGCGGTGCGCCGACGCGACAGACCGGGCGCGCGCCTGCAGATCTACGGTCCGCTGGAATCGCGCCTGATGCAGGCCGACCGGATCATCGTCGGCGGGCTGATCGAAGGCGTCTGGCCACCGGCGCCCCGCATCGATCCCTGGCTCAGCCGGCCGATGCGGCACGAGCTCGGCCTCGATCTGCCGGAGCGGCGCATCGGCCTCTCCGCGCATGACTTCGCGCAATTGCTCGGCGCCGACGAGGTGATCCTCACCCATGCCGCCAAGGCTGGCGGCGCGCCGGCTGTGGCCTCGCGCTTCCTGCACCGGTTAGAGGCGGTTGCGGGCGACGATCTCTGGAAGGCCGCAAAGCGCGCCGGGGAAAAGTACGTGCAGTTCGCGGGCGCGCTGGACCAGCCCGACGAGGTCAGGCCGATCAAGCAGCCCGAGCCGCGGCCGCCGCGCGCGACGCGGCCGCTCAGGATGTCGGTCACGGCAATCGAGGACTGGCTGCGCGATCCCTACACGATCTACGCGAAGCACATTCTGCGGCTCGACGCGCTCGATCCCGTCGACATGCCGTTGTCGGCCGCCGACCGCGGCTCGGCGATCCACGATGCGCTCGGCGAGTTCACCGAAACCTATGCCGCGCATCTGCCCGACAACCCCGCCCGCGTGCTGCGCGCGATCGGCGGGAAATACTTTGCGCCGCTGATGGAGCGTCCCGAAGCGCGGGCGCTGTGGTGGCCGCGCTTCCAGCGCATCGCGCGCTGGTTTGGCGAATGGGAGACGGTACGGCGTGGCGCGATCGAGGCGATCACGGCGGAGACGCATGGCGAAATCTCGATCACGCTCGACAATGAGCGCAGCTTCCGCCTCTCCGCGCGCGCCGACCGCATTGAGCGGCGCGTGGGCGGCGCCTACGCCATCCTCGACTACAAGACCGGCCAGCCGCCGACCGGCAAGCAGGTTCGCATGGGCCTGTCACCTCAGCTCACGCTGGAGGCGGCGATCCTGCGCGAGGGCGGCTTTCCCGGCATCGACGCCGGTGCGTCCGTGAGCCAGCTCGTCTATGTGAGGCTGAGCGGCAACAATCCGCCGGGCGAGGAGCGCATCCTCGAGCTCAAGATCAAGCAAAGCGACCAGGCGCAACCGCCGGACACGGCAGCCGCCGAGGCGCGGGCCAAGCTGGAGGCGCTGATCCGCGCCTTCGAGGACGAGAATCAGCCCTACACATCGCTGAACCTGCCGATGTGGACCAACCGCTACGGCGCCTATGACGATCTCGCCCGGATCAAGGAATGGTCGGCAGCGGGTGGCCTGGGGATCGAGGAATGGTAAAGGCGCCGCGTCCCATCCCTGACGAGGTGCGCGCGAGGCAAGCGCGCGCGTCCGATCCGACCGCGTCGGCCTTCGTGTCGGCGAATGCCGGCTCGGGCAAGACGCATGTGCTGGTGCAGCGCGTGATCCGCCTGCTGCTGTCGGGCGTGCCGCCGGAAAAGATCCTCTGCATCACCTTCACCAAGGCGGCCGCTGCCAACATGGCCGAGCGCGTGTTCACCACGCTCGGTCATTGGGTAACGTTGGACGATGATGCGCTCAAAAAGGCTATTGTTGCCGTCGGCATTCCGCACCCGAATGCTCGGTTGTGCCGCGAAGCGCGAAAGCTGTTCGCCTGCGCGCTGGAAACGCCGGGCGGACTGAAGGTGCAGACCATCCATGCGCTGTGCACGCGCCTGCTCCAGCAATTTCCGTTCGAGGCCAATGTGCCGGCGCGCTTCGCCGTCATCGACGAGCGCGACCAGACCGACATGATGGAGCGCGCCAATCTGAAGGTGCTGCTGGACGCCGCGCGCGATCCGGAGACCGTCATCGGCCGCGCGCTTCTGACCGCGATGGCGAACGCCGCCGACGTCACCTTCAAGGAAGTGGTGCGCGAAGCCTGCCTCAGCCGCGACCATTTCATGGCCTGGACCGACGAGGCGGGCAATGCGGAAGCGGCTGCTGCGCAGATGGCTGCGGTGCTGGGCGTGGATGCGAGCGACCGCATCGAGGACGTCGAGAACGAGATCCTCGATGGTCCGTTCCTGCCGCGATCGCGCTGGGACGACATCGCCTTTGCGCTGGAAGACGGCAGCAAGTCGGACAACGACCAGGCGGAGCGCCTGCGCGCGGCAAAGGTGTTTTCTGGCGGCGACCAGGTCGATGCCTATCTCAGCGTCTTCCTCACCGACGAGAAGTTGCCGCGCAAGGCGGTGCTGACCAAGAAGTTTGGCGAGCAGAATCCCTCCGTCGCACGCCTGTTCGAGAACGAGGCGCAGCGTCTCAACGGACTGATCGAGAAACGCCGTGCGGTGTCCGTGCGCGACCGTACTGCGGCGCTCCTGCATATCGCGACCGCGGCTGCCGCGAATTACCGTCGCGAGAAGCAGGAGCGCGGGCTGCTCGACTACGACGATTTGATCGACAAGACGCTGGCGATGCTGAACCGCGTCTCTTCGGGCTGGGTGCATTACAAGCTCGACCGCGGCGTCGATCACGTCCTGATCGACGAGGCGCAGGACACCAGCCCGCGGCAATGGGACATTGTCGCGCACATCATCTCGGAGTTCACTGCGGGCGAAGGTGCGCGCGAGGGGCTCAACCGCACCATCTTCGCCGTCGGCGACGAGAAGCAGTCGATCTTCTCGTTCCAGGGCGCGGAGCCCCGGGAATTCGACGCGCGCCGGCGCGAGCTGGACCGCAAGTTCACCGCCGCCGGACTGAAATTCGATCCCGTCGCCTTCACCTATTCGTTCCGCTCGGGCGCCACGATCCTGCACTCGGTCGACCACGTCTTCCGCGAGCCGGCGATCTACAAGAGCATCCATTCGGTCGATATCGGCCATCCCCTGCACAATGCGCTCGCCGATGCAGGTCCCAGCGTGATCGAGCTGTGGGACCTCGCCGAGGCCGACGACAGGCAGGACATCGAGGGCTGGCGCGCGCCGTTCGACGGCGTCGCCGTCACAAGCCCCGAGGTCAAGCTCGCGCGCCGCATCCAGGCCGAGATCAAGCGGCTGGTCGAGAGCGGCACGCTGACAGGGCACGATGGCGAACGCCGTCCCTTACGCTATGGCGACATGTTGATCCTGGTGCGCCGGCGCGGCAATGCGTTCGATGCCGTGATCCAGGCCTTGAAGCACGCCAACGTTCCGGTTGCCGGCGCCGACCGGCTGAAACTCACCGAGCACATCGCGATCATCGATCTGATGAACCTCGCAGATGGGTTGCTGCTGCCGCAGGACGATCTGGCGCTTGCCGTCGCGCTGAAAAGCCCGCTGTTCGGGCTCGATGACGACGACCTGTTCCAGCTTGCCTGGGATCGCAAGGGATCGCTGCGCCGTGCGCTCGGCGAGCATGCGGCTGGAAGCGAGAAGTTTGCCACGGCGCTGCGGCGCCTGGAGGCCTGCGAGATCCGCGCGCGCGAGGAGACGCCGTTCGCCTTCTATGCCTGGCTGCTCGGGGGTGACGATGCACGTGCGCGCATCCTGCGCCGCCTCGGCCACGAGGCCAATGACGCGCTCGACGAATTTTTGGAGCTCGCGCTGAACTATGAGCGGAAGGCGCCGGCCTCGCTGCAGGGCTTCATGGCGTGGCTGCGCTCGGCCGACACCGAGGTGAAGCGCGACATGGAAATCTCGCGCGACGAGGTGCGGGTGATGACTGTGCACGGCGCCAAGGGGCTGGAGGCCTCGGTCGTGTTCATGGTCGACACGACGTCGTCTCCTTCGGATTCGCAGCGGCTGCGGCTGATCCACGTGCCGCGCGGCAATGGCGGCGAGGTCGTGGTCTGGGCCGGCCGCAAGGCCGACGATCCAAAGCCGGTCGTCGAGGCGCGCAAGACGATGTTAGAGGAGACCGAGGACGAGTATCGCCGCCTGCTCTACGTCGCGATGACCCGTGCGGCCGACCGGCTGATCGTCGGCGGCTGCATGCCCGGCAACATGAAGACCGTCCGCAAGCTGAGCTGGTACGATCTGATCGACACCGGGCTCACCGGCTCGGGCCTCGAGAAGCAGACGGTCGAGACGCCGCTCGGCAAGGTGACGCGGTTCGCGCGACCGGAGGATGTCGCGGCGCTGGGCACGCCCGCGATTGCAGTTGACCAGACGATCGCGTTGCCGGACTGGCTGCGGACGCCGGCGCCGCGCGAAACCATTGACGACGATCCCGTCCGCCCGTCCGGCCAGTCTGCCGAGGAAGGCCGTGCGGTGCGGACCGGCGAATCGGTGCAGTCGCGCGCGCTGGCGCTGCAACGCGGCACGCTGGTGCACCGGCTGCTGCAATCGCTGCCCGACATCGCTGCCGAGCGCCGGCGCGACGCCGCAATCGGCTTCATGGCGCGCAATGCCTCGGACTGGACGGAGGCCGACCGCGCCGCGCTGGCCGACAAGGTGCTCGCCTTGATCGCCGAGCCGCGTTTCGCGCCCGTCTTTGCCGCCGGCAGCCGGGCGGAGGTCGCCATCGTCGGCAAGCTGGAGCGGCCGGGCCGCACCCCGGCCCTGGTATCCGGGCAGATCGACCGGCTGGTCGTTCGTCCGGATGAAGTCCTGATCGTCGATTTCAAGACCAACCAGACGGCGCCCAGGAGCGCGGCCGAGGCGCCCGCCGCCTATGTCCGGCAGCTCGCGCTGTACCGGGCGGTGCTATCGAGGCTATATCCCCAAAAGCCGATCCGCGCCGTCCTGCTCTGGACCGAGGCCCTTGAATATATGGAGATTTCAGCCCCCGCGCTGGACGCGGCGCTGGCATCCCTTCATGTCGGCGTGAGCGTCCTTGACCCGGCAAGGAGCCGTTCATAGGTTGAGGTCATGATTCCGGGCGCGATTCCAGATCGCGCCGATTCTTTCAACCGAGTGAGGTACTCCAATGGCCGTTAGCAAGGTTTCTGACGCCGATTTCGAAGCCGAAGTGCTCAAGGCGAACGGCCCCGTGGTCGTTGATTTCTGGGCCGAATGGTGTGGCCCCTGCCGCATGATCGCACCCGCGCTCGACGAGATTGCCGGTGCGATGGGCGACAAGGTCAAGATCGTGAAGCTCAACGTCGACGAGAGCCCGAAGACCGCGTCCAAGTATGGCGTGATGTCGATCCCGACCCTGATGATCTTCAAGGGCGGCGAGATGGCCTCCCGTCAGGTCGGCGCGGCGCCGAAGGCGAAGCTCCAGCAGTGGATCACCTCCGCGGTTTGATTTGCATCGCGAGTGAAGAGTTGCGTAACGGCCGGCGTCATGCCGGCCGTTTTGTTTTTCACGGATTGATCCATCCGGTCGCGAGCTCCGGCTGATTGCTGCGGCGTGTGAGCTCCAGCGCGAGGTAATTTCTGTGAACGTCGGCAGTCGCGGCAAGGCGCATTATCATCCTCACTCTCGTGCCCCGGACGCAGCGCAGCGTGAAACGGTGCGCTGCAGAGCCGGGGCCCATGTGGCGGCATTCTGGGTCCCGGCTCTGCGGAGCAGCGTTGCACGCTGCACCGCGTCCGGGACAAGAGAGCTTATGCAGGAGGCGTGCCGTTGAGCCCCAGCACATGGCCGGCGAGATAGAGCGAGCCGGTGATCAGGATGCGCGGCGGCACTTCGTAGGCGAGCCGCGACAAGGCGCGCAGCGCGGCCTCGATGCCGGGCGCGGGCTCGACGCGCATGCCGAGGCTGCGCGCGGCGTCCGCAAGCCGGTCAACCGGCATCGCGTTCTCGGTGTCGGGAATCGGTACCGCGATGATGTGACGGGTAAGGCCCGCGAAGTTCGCAAGAAAGCCTTCCGCGTCCTTGTTGGCCATCATGCCCGCGATCACCACCAGTGGCCGCGACACCCGCTCCTCGAGATCGCCGAGCGCGGCCGCCGCAACGCGCCCGCCTTCGGCATTGTGCCCGCCATCGAGCCAGATTTCCGACCCCTGCGGTCCCCAGGAGAGCAGTTCGCCCGTGGTGATGCGCTGCATCCGCGCCGGCCATTCCGCGCCAACGATACCGGCCTCGAATGCCGCATGATTGATCTTGAAGCCCGGGATTGCGCGAAGGGTCGCGATCGCAAGGCCCGCATTGTCGAACTGGTGACGGCCGAACAGGCGCGGCGCCGTGAGATCCATCAGGCCGCGCTCGTCGGAATAGACGAGACGCCCGTGCTCGACATTTACGTGCCAGCTTTCGCCCGCGGCAAACAGCGGCGCGCGCATGCGCCTGGCCTGGGCCTCGATCACGGCCATCGCCTCCGGCGCCTGCTCGGCGCAAGCAACGGGCACGCCACGCTTGATGATCGCCGCCTTCTCGCCGGCGATCGACGTCAGCGTGGGCCCAAGGAAGTCCATGTGGTCCATGCTAACAGGCGTGATCACGCAGGCTGCCGGTGTATCGATCACATTGGTGGAATCGAGCCGGCCGCCGAGGCCGACTTCGAGCAGCACCACATCGGCCGGGTGCTGTGCGAACAGATGAAATGCCGCGGCCGTCTTCAGCTCGAACACGGTCGCCGCCTCGCCGGCATTGACGCGCTCGACCTCTTCCAGCGCCGCGCACAACTCATCGTCGCCGACGAGCACGCCGCCACCGACGCGGCCAAGCCGGAAACATTCGTTGATGCGGACGAGATAGGGCGAGGTGTAGGCGTGGACGCGCAGGCCCGCGGCTTCCAGCGTCGCGCGCAGATAAGCTAGCGTCGAACCCTTGCCGTTGGTGCCGGCGATGTGGATCACCGGCGGCAGCTTGCGCTCGGGATGACCGAGCCGCGCAAGCAGACGGTGCATCCGCTCCAGCCCGAGATCGATGCGCTTCTGATGCAGGGCCGACAGCCGCCCGATCAATTCGCCGAGCGGCGGCTTTGCGCTGTCAGAGGAAGCGTTCACGCGTGCGGCGCGGCCGGCGCCGTCTCGGGGGCCGATACGATCTGCGCCGGGCTCGTAACGGCCAGCGCCGGCTTCGATGCGCTCTCCAGCGCAGGCGCCTTGGTCAGGAGGCGGCAGAGCCGCGCCAGGGTCGGCCGCAATTCGTGGCGATGCACGACCATGTCGACCATGCCGTGCTCCTTCAGATACTCGGCACGCTGGAAACCCTCGGGCAACTTCTCGCGGATGGTCTGCTCGATCACGCGCGCGCCGGCAAAACCGATCAGCGCGCCGGGCTCGGCGATCTGTACGTCGCCCAGCATCGCATAGGACGCTGTGACGCCGCCGGTGGTCGGGTTGGTCAGCACGACGATGTAGGGCTGCTTGGCCTCGCGCAGCATCTGCACCGCGACGGTGGTGCGCGGCATCTGCATCAGCGACAAAATGCCTTCCTGCATGCGCGCGCCGCCGCTGGCAGCGAACACGATGAACGGCGACTTCTTCTCGACCGCGAGTTCCAGCCCGCGCACGATGGCCTCACCCGCGGCCATGCCGAGCGAGCCACCCATGAAATCGAAATCCTGCACGGCGACGACGACGGCGGCACCTTCGAGCTTGCCATAGCCGACCTTGACCGCATCGTTCAGATTGGTCCGCGCGCGCGCATCCTTGATGCGGTCGACGTACTTCTTCTCGTCACGGAACTTGAGCGGGTCGGGCGTGACGTCGGGCAACGCAACGTCGAACCAGGTCTCGTTGTCGAAGATCGACTTCAGACGCGCCACTGCGCCCATGCGCATGTGGTAGTTCGAGCCGGGGATGACGAACTGGTTGGCCTCGACGTCCTTGTAGAACACGAGCTGTCCGGAATCGGGGCATTTGATCCAAAGATTCTCCGGCGTCTCCCGCCGCAGCATGTTGCGAATCTTCGGCCGGACCACATTGGTAAGCCAGTTCATGGTTTGCTCCGATGTGCGAACCCACCTGGGGATCGCCTGAAGGGTATATGGCGGCCGGGCCACTGCCCGGCAAGCCGCACTGTCGTCCGCCTCGAAGCGGAATTATGGCCTATTCCGCCGCCTGTTGCGCGCCCCGGACGCCCTGCGCCAGGGACGCCGTCAACTCCGCGACGGCGCTAACGGTCTTGCCGGTGGCCCGTCCTTCCGCATCGAGGCTGTTCTTGAGGGCATCGACCAGCGCGGTGCCGACCACGGCGCCGTTGGCATGGGACGCGATGGCGCGGGCGTTCTCCGGCGTACGAATGCCGAAGCCGACGCAGACCGGCAGCTTGGTGTGCCGCTTGATGCGGGTAACCGCCTCGCTCACGGCCGTTGCGTCCGCGGCCGCCGCACCCGTGATGCCGGTGATGGCGACGTAATAGACGAAGCCCGAAGTGTTGGCGAGAACGGCTGGCAGGCGCTTGTCGTCGGTCGTCGGCGTCGCCAGGCGAATGAAGTTGAGGCCGGCCTTCATCGCGGGCAGGCAGAGCTCGTCGTCCTCTTCCGGCGGAAGGTCCACGATGATGAGGCCGTCGACACCGGCGGTCTTGGCATCGACCAGGAACTTGTCGACCCCGTAGATATAGATCGGATTGTAGTAGCCCATCAGCACGATCGGCGTCGCGTCGTCGTCCTTGCGGAAGCCGCGCACGAGCTCCAGCGTCTTCTTCAGCGTCATGCCGGCTTTGAGCGCGCGCAGGCCCGCCGCCTGGATCGACGGACCGTCGGCCATCGGATCCGTGAACGGCATGCCGAGCTCGATCACGTCAGCGCCCGCCTTCGGCAGCGCCTTGATGATCTCGAGCGACGTCGCCGGATCGGGATCGCCGGCCATCACGAAGGTGACAAAGGCCGAGCGGCCCGCTTTCTTCAGCTCGGCGAAACGGGTGTCGATACGCGTGGTCACTTGCTCTTGCCCTTCAGGATGTCGCCGACCTGCGGGACGTCCTTGTCGCCGCGGCCAGAGAGATTGACGACCATCAGGTGATCCCTCGGCCGCTTCGGCGCGAGCTCCATCACCTTGGCGATGGCATGCGCGGGCTCGAGGGCCGGAATGATGCCTTCGAGCTTTGAGAGCAGCTGGAACGCGGCGAGCGCCTCGTCATCGGTCGCGGAGAGATAGTTGACGCGACCAATTTCGTGCAGCCAGGAATGTTCGGGGCCGATGCCGGGATAATCGAGGCCGGCCGAGATCGAATGCGCGTCCTGGATCTGGCCGTCCGCGTCCATCAAAAGATAGGTGCGATTGCCGTGCAACACGCCGGGACGTCCGCCCGCGATCGACGCCGCATGCAGCTGCGTCAGCCCGTGGCCCGCGGCTTCGACGCCGAAAATCTCGACCGAGGGGTCGTCGAGGAACGGATGGAACAGGCCCATAGCATTCGAGCCGCCGCCGATGCAGGCGACGAGCGAATCCGGCAGGCGGCCTTCGACCTCCTGCATCTGCGCCTTGGTCTCGTTGCCGATGACCGACTGGAAATCGCGCACCAGCGTCGGATAGGGATGCGGCCCCGCCACCGTGCCGATGCAGTAGAACGTGTTGTGCACGTTGGTGACCCAGTCGCGCAGCGCCTCGTTCATGGCGTCCTTCAGCGTGCGCGTGCCCGACTGCACCGGAAAGACCTTTGCGCCCAGCATCTCCATGCGGATGACGTTGGGCTGCTGCCGCTCGACGTCGACGGCGCCCATATAGACCACGCATTCGAGGCCGAAGCGCGCGCATAGCGTCGCGGTGGCGACACCGTGCTGGCCGGCGCCGGTCTCGGCGATGATACGCTTCTTGCCCATGCGCCGCGCCAGCATGATCTGGCCGAGCACGTTGTTCACCTTGTGCGAACCGGTGTGGTTGAGCTCTTCGCGCTTGAGGTAGATCTTGGCGCCGCCGAGATGCTCGGTGAGACGCTCGGCGAAATAGAGCGGCGAGGGCCGTCCGACATAGTTCTTGAGATAGCCGTTCATCTCGGCCTGGAACGCCGGATCAGCCTTGGCCGCGGTGTAAGCCTTCTCCAGATCGAGGATCAGCGGCATCAGGGTTTCGGCGACGAACCGTCCGCCGAAGATGCCGAAATGGCCGCGCTCGTCGGGACCGCTGCGGTAGGAATTGGGTTTGGCGATGTTCATCGGACGCTCAACTCTTGGCTAGCGCGCGCGGCGCGAATAAAGGCCTTGATCATCTCGGGATCCTTGACGCCGGAGGCGCTCTCGACACCGGAGGACACGTCGACGCCGCCGGCGCGGGTGACGCGGAGGGCCTCGGCAACGTTGTCGGCGTGAAGCCCGCCCGAGACCATGTAGGGCAGCTTCAGATCGAGATTTTCGAGCAGGTGCCAGTCGAAGGGCGCCCCTAAGCCGCCGGGCCGCGTTGCATCCTTCGGCGCGCGCGCATCGAACAGGATGCGGTCAGCAACCGCGGCATAGCCGGGCAGCACGGCGAGATCGGCGGCGGTTGCAACCGGCACCGCCTTCATCACCGGACGGCCGAACCGCTGCTTGATGTCGCGCAGCCGCGCCACGCTCTCCTTGCCGTGAAGCTGGAGAATATCGGGCGACAGCGCGTCCATGATGTTGTCGAGCGTCGCATCGTCGGCATCGACGGTGAGCGCGACCTTGAGCGCGCGCCGCTTCACCTGGCGGCCGAGGTCGCGCCCCGCCTCCAGCGACAGATGCCGCGGCGACGGCGGAAAGAACACGAACCCCACCATGTCGGCGCCCGCGTCGAGCGCTACTTCGAGCGTCTCGCGCGTGGACAGGCCGCAGATTTTGACGAGCAGGGTCATGGTCTCAAAGCAGGTGGAAGCCGCGGGTCCGCGGCCGGAAACCAGGGTTTTCGATTGCGGCCGCTTCTACAACGTCGCGCGCTGCTTGTCTCGCCCGATGGGCCCGTAAAGGCCTACCCCGGAGGGGACCGGGAGGCTCCGAGGCTCGGGTTTCCCTGCGGCCATCTGGGCCCGCAGATCGGCCAATTCCGCCCGGACTGCGCGTGCGTCCGCCTCGTGCCGACGCGCCGCCCGCCGCCAATGCCGCTGGCCGAACCAGACGGCACAGCCGCCGGCCAGAACGCCCAGGACCGCCACCAGGATCAGGACCACGAACAACGGCAGCGTGACGGAGAGCGCCCGATCGGCCGAATCCAAGGGATCAAACGAGACCGTGATGAGATGGTGGTTAGCGACCGCGAAGTCGACCAAAATCAGGCCCAGCGGAATCAAGATCAGCGCGGTCAGAAACTTTCGCATCTCGCTTCGCTCGCCTTGAATCAAGCTTCCGGCCGCATCCCAAGCGGCCGCGGAAAACCGTGACGATGGCCTCAGTCAGCCGCGCCGGGATCCGGATGGTCGCGGTTCAGCCGCTCGCGCATTTCCTTGCCGGTTTTGAAGAACGGAACGCTCTTCTGGTCGACCGGCACATGAGCGCCGGTGCGCGGATTGCGGCCGGCGCGCGCAGGGCGATGCTTCACCGAGAAAGCACCGAAGCCGCGCAACTCGACGCGATCGCCGCGCGCGAGAGCCGCTACGATCTCTTCGAGAATCGCATTCACAATGTTCTCGACATCCCGCTGGTACAGATGCGGGTTGTGCTCGGCGATACGCTGAACAAGTTCGGATTTGATCATCGAGAGATAGGACCCGGGAGCGTGCGGATGACCATTTCCGTGAAAATACCGTGATCTGTCAAGACGCTAAATCAAGATTGAGCGTCGCGAAAATCCGTGACAAATGCCGAAAAAGCAGGCTGCCCCCATACCCGTCTGACGGGAAAAGCCTCGGAGGGCTCGCCCGATCCCGCTTAATTTGACGTCGCCGGCTGCCACAAGGCCAGCATTCCATCCATTCCGAAGCGGTCGACCGCCTGCGCAACGCCGGTTTGCCCGATCTGATGCGCAATCGAGCCTAAACCAAGCGCTTCCAGCGTCACGGCGACGGCCGTCCTGAGGAACGGCAGGTCGCCAAACCGGGGCTGGAGCCTGTAATCGCGGACGGTGAGGCCCTTCTTGACGCCCTTTTGCTCCTCGAGCCAGGTCACCGCCGTCTTCTCGTCGCCAAGCTGATCGATCAGCTTGAGATCGATCGCCTGGCGCCCTGTGAAGACGCGGCCATCCGCGACTTTTTCCAGCTGCGTGTCATCCATGCCACGCCGTTCCTTCACCAGTCCCCTGAACCAGGCGTAGGAATCCTTCACCAGCGCATCGAGCGCGGCCCGCGCCTCGGGGCTGGTCGGCTCAAAACCGTTGGGCGCGGCCTTCAGGGGCGTGGACTTCACCTCCTCGACCTTGACGCCGATGGTCTTCAGAAGCTCAGCCACGTTCGGAATCTGGAACAGCACGCCGATCGAACCGACCAGCGAGCTCTGCTGGGCGATGATGTGGTCGCTTGCGATCGCGGTGATGTAGCCGCCGGAGGCGGCGAGGCCTTCGACCACAACGACGAGCGGCTTCTTGGCCTTCAGCCGCGTCAACGAATCGTAGAGCTGCTCGGAGCCGGCGGTGGTTCCGCCCGGCGAGTTGATGTGAACGATGACCGCGGCGGCCTTCGAGTTCTCCAGCCGCTCCAGCGCCTGTGTGCGCTCAGAGTCGCTGCGGATCAGGCCATCGATCTGGACCCGCGCGATCGAGCCGGCGGATGCGAACGTGCCGCGCGCACCGGGTGTCGCGACCAGCGCGAAACCCGCAATCGCCGCGATCGCGATCAGCGCAGCCATGACGCGCCAGAACGTCAGCTTGCGGCGGATCCTGCGGCGATCGACGATGATGTCCGAATCGAGCGACATCGAAATATCTCCAAATGAAAGGCCAGGCGCGTTGTGCCGTCACAGCGTGACCATTGGCTTATCTGGATACATCAATTGCGGCGCAATTTGAAGAAAACAAGGCTCGCCCTGGTGCGGGCCTGAGGCATCGCCACACACTCATTCGTCGTCCCCGCGAACGCGGGGAGGTGCTCCGCTTCGCTGCGCTTGTCCGGGACGACGGCGAAGTATGCAGCAACAAAAAAGCCCCGGCTCGCGCCGGGGCTTTGATGCTTTGCGAAACAGGCGCTTCGCTTACTTGTTCTCGCCGCGGTTCTTGAGCGCGGTGCCGAGGATGTCGCCGAGCGTCGCACCCGAATCGGAGGAGCCGTACTGCGCGATGGCTTCCTTCTCTTCGGCGACTTCGAGCGCCTTGATCGACACCTGGACCTTGCGGGCCTTCTTGTCGAACTGGATCACGCGGGCATCGACCTTCTCGCCGACAGCAAAGCGTTCGGCGCGCTGGTCGTTGCGGTCACGCGCGAGCTCCGAGCGCTTGATGAAGGTCGAGAAGTCGGTACCGGATATCTTCACCTCGATGCCGCTTTCCTTCACTTCGAGCACTTCGCAGGTCACGACCGCGCCCTTCTTGACATCGCCCGGCTCGGCGAAGGGGTCGCCTTCGAGCTGCTTGATGCCGAGCGAGATACGCTCCTTCTCGACGTCCACATCGAGCACCACGGCCTTCACCATGTCGCCCTTCTTGTAGTTGTCGATCACCTGCTCGCCCGGAAGTTTCCAGTCGAGATCGGAGAGATGGACCATGCCGTCGACGTCGCCCTCGAGACCCAGGAACAGACCGAACTCGGTCTTGTTCTTGACCTCGCCCTCGACCACCGAACCGGTCGGGTGACCTTCGACGAAGACCTCCCAGGGGTTGCGCATGGTCTGCTTGAGGCCGAGCGAGATGCGGCGCTTGACGGAATCGACTTCCAGCACCTGCACTTCGACTTCCTGCGAGGTCGAGACGATCTTGCCGGGGTGCATGTTCTTCTTGGTCCACGACATCTCGGAGACGTGGATCAGGCCTTCGATGCCCGGCTCGAGCTCGACGAACGCACCGTAGTCGGTGATGTTGGTGACGCGGCCGGTGAAGCGGGCACCCAGCGGGTACTTGGCTTCGATGCCCTGCCACGGATCGTCCAGCAGCTGCTTCATGCCCAGCGAGATGCGGTGCGTCTCGTGGTTGATCTTGATGATCTTGACCTTCACGGTCTGACCGATCGAGAGCACCTCGGTCGGGTGGTTGACGCGGCGCCACGCGATATCGGTGACGTGCAGCAGGCCGTCGATGCCGCCGAGATCAACGAACGCACCGTAGTCAGTGATGTTCTTGACCACGCCGTCGATGACCTGACCCTCTTCGAGGTTCTGCACCAGCTCCTGACGCTGCTCGGCGCGGGTCTCTTCCAGCACGGTGCGGCGGGAGACGACGATGTTGCCGCGGCGGCGATCCATCTTGAGGATCTGGAACGGCTGCGAGTTGTTCATCAGCGGCGCGACGTCGCGGATCGGACGGATGTCGACCTGCGAGCGCGGCAGGAAGGCCACGGCACCGTCGAGGTCGACGGTGAAGCCGCCCTTGACCTGGTTGAAGATGACGCCGTTGACCTTCTCGTTGTTCTGGAACGCCTTCTCGAGCTTGCCCCAGCTCTCTTCGCGGCGCGCCTTGTCGCGCGACAGCACGGCTTCGCCGAGGGCGTTTTCGATGCGATCGAGGAACACTTCCACCTCGTCGCCGACCTTGAGATCGCTTTCACGGCCGGGGCCGGAAAATTCGCGCAGCGCGACGCGGCCCTCGGTCTTCAGGCCGACGTCGATGACGGCCATGTCCTTTTCAATTGCAACCACCTTGCCCTTGACGACGGAGCTTTCCTGCAGGTTGCCACCTGCGAAGGACTCGTCGAGCATCGCGGCGAAATCGTCACGCGACGGGCTATAGGTATTAGCAGAAGTCGAAGCCATATGTTCTCCAGTTGCGGATGTCTTGCCGGCCGTTGGGTTCAAGGGCGCATCGCACGCGCAGTGTCGGAAGGTCCGCAAAACCTTCGAGCGACCGCTCGTTGCCCCGGCCAGCGACCGGAACAGCGGAGGCGGGCCGGCTGAGGCCCGCGCGTTCGATACGTGGAAATCTTTTGTCCGGAGCCTGGATCGCGCCGGCCCCGAAACAGGGACCGAGAGTATCGACCTCAAAGAGCGGGAGCGGGCGCTTCCTCCAATGACGGCTGCGGCTTAACCCCGCGACCGGCCCGCTCGGACAGCCTCGATAATGTCGATGGCGGCCCGGACTCCGCCTTCTATATCCAGTTGAGAGTTATCTAGCAAGTAAGCATCCGGGGCCGGTTTTAAAGGCGCAATCGGCCGGTTCTTGTCGCGTTCGTCGCGCTGGAGGATGTCGGCGAGCACAGCCGCCTCGTCCGCCTCCTCGCCCCTCGCCTTGGCCTCCATGGTGCGGCGGCGCGCGCGGACCTTCGGGTCTGCGACGACGAAAATCTTCACGTCGGCATCTGGGCAGATCACGGTTCCAATGTCCCGGCCGTCCAGCACCGCCCCCGGCGGATCGGCGGCGAATTGCCGCTGGAAATTGACCAGGACCTCACGAACCCTGGGGATCGCCGAGACGATGGAGGCGCCCTCGCCGACCTTCTGGGTCTTCAGAGCGGGATTGCCGAACTTTTCGGGATCGAGCTCCAGCGCCGCCGCGACCGCCGCCGCCTCGTCGCGGAGATCATGACCGGACTGCGTCAGGGCGTAAGCCACGGCACGATAGATCACACCGGTATCGAGATGGCGGTAGCCGTAATGATGCGCGAGCCGCTTGCCGAGCGTGCCCTTGCCGGAAGCCGCCGGTCCGTCGATGGCGATGATCATGAAAACTCGGCCCCTAGGGAACGCATCATCGGAATGAAGTCCGGGAAGCTGGTGGCGATGAAGGCGGTATCGTCGATGGTGACGGGCTGGTCGGACGCACAGCCCATCGCCAGCGCCGACATCGCGATACGATGGTCCATGTGCGTGGCCACAACGCCGCCGCCGGGAACATGGCCCCGGCCTTCGACGATCAGGTCGTCACCGGACACCTCGACCTTGACGCCATTAACGCGCAGCATGTCGGCGGTGGCTTCGAGCCGGTCGGATTCCTTCACGCGCAGCTCCTGCAGGCCACGCATGATCGTCGTGCCTTCGGCGAAAGAGGCCGCCACTGCCAGCACCAGATATTCGTCGATCATCGAGGGCGCGCGCTCCGGCGGCACTTCGACGCCACGCAGTTTCGAGGCGCGCACGCGCAGCTGCGCCATCGGCTCGCCGGCGTCGCCGCGAACGTCGCTCTCCTCGATGGAGGCGCCCATGTCGCGCAGCGTGGTCAACAGGCCGGTACGCAGCGGATTGGTCATGACGTCAGGCAGTACGATATCGGAGCCCTCGACGATCAGCGCCGCAACAATGGGGAACGCCGCCGAGGACGGATCGGCGGGCACCACAACGGTGGCGCCATGCAGCTCAGGCTGGCCCACAAGCGTGATGCGGCGGCCGTGCTGGCCTTCCGGCGTGGAGGTGATGTCGGCGCCAAAATGCTTCAGCATCAGCTCGGTGTGGTCGCGGCTGGCCTCGGTCTCTATGACGGTCGTTGCGCCCGGCGCGGACAGGCCCGCCAGCAGCACGGCCGATTTGATCTGGGCCGAAGCGACCGGGGTCTTGTACGTGATCGGCAGCGGATCGCGCGCGCCCTGGACGGTCATCGGCAGACGGCCGCCCTCGCCGCCGGACACCACCCTGGCGCCCATCTTTTCGAGGGGATCGAGGATCCGGCGCATGGGACGGCTGCGCAGCGAGGCGTCGCCATCAAACACCGCCGAGATCGGACAGCCCGCGACTGCGCCCATGACGAGCCGGCAGCCAGTGCCGGAGTTGCCGAAATCCAGCGCTGCCTTGGGCTGGGCGAAGCCCGCGACGCCCACACCCCGCACCTTCCAGGCAAAATCCCCGGTGCGTTCAACCGTAGCACCCAGCGCCTGCATGGATTTGGCGGTGTTGATGACGTCTTCGCCCTCCAGCAGGCCCGTAATCCTGGTCTCGCCGACCGCAAGCGCGCCCAGGATGAGGGCGCGGTGGGAGATGGACTTGTCCCCGGGCACCCGTGCTTTCCCGGTCAGGGGACCGCTGGCGCGAGACTGAAGCGGCCTCGGTTGGTCGGAATGGGTCAAGATTGTGTCCTTGGATGCGCCCCTGGATGCTTCCTTGGGGGCTGGGGGCAGGTACCACATGGTCCGCGCCCCGTCACGAGCATGTCTTTCTCTTGTAATGCGCTATTGACAGCGGGCCGCCAACTAGCCAAGTGAAGCACCGCTTTTCAGACATTCCCAGGATTCCTGCCGTGGCCAAGTCCGAACTCGGAACCAAACGTATTTGCCCGACCACGGGCAAGAAATTCTATGACCTCAACAAGAATCCGGTGATTTCGCCCTATACCGGCGAAGTGGTGCCGATTGCCCCGGTGGCGCCCGCACGCGCGACCCGTGGCGGCGCCGATTCCCGCAGCATGGCCCAGGACACCGCGCCGGAGCCGGCCGAGTCCGAGGAATTGGTCTCGCTCGAGGAGGCCGATGCCGAAGAGAACACCGGCAAGGTCAAGGCCGTCGTGCCTGAGTCGGAGGACGATATCGAGGTCGACGAAACCCTGGACGACGACGATGACGACGATTCGACCTTCATCGCCGACGAAGAAGAGGGCGATGAGGACGTAACCGACATCATTGGTGATGTCGGAGGTGATGAAGAGACTTGAGATCAGTCCCGATCTGTGAAAAAGGGTGCACCGCGCGAGTCGCCTAGGACTCGCCGGTCGGGACGGATCCTCTGGGATCGTCCCACTGGAAGACTAAAGGGGCCATAGCTCAGCTGGGAGAGCGCTTGCATGGCATGCAAGAGGTCGGCGGTTCGATCCCGCCTGGCTCCACCACGCTTCGCCCTTCAGGCTGCGCGTGGCGCAGCCGCGCAGAGCCTGAAGGGCGAAGCGTGGTGTCCGGCGAAGCCCGTAGGGCGAAGACGGACTGACGAGTTCCCCCCCCAACTGACGACTGCCCAGGCGATAGCCATTAATGTGGTACGTCTACATCCTTCGCAGCATCGAATTTCCCGAGCAGGAATACGTTGGGGCTACGGAAGATTTGAAGCGGCGGCTTCCGGAACACAATGCCGGCAAATCCAGCCATACTGCCAAGTTCAAGCCTTGGAAGCTGATCTGGTACTGTGCGTTCCCGGACAAACACAAAGCGCTCGCGTTTGAGGCGTACCTGACGTCTCACTCCGGCCGCGCCTTCACGAAGAAGCGGCTGGCCTAAGCGAGCAAGCCCTCTACTCCCCGATCACCGCATTAAGCCTATCGCGCAGCGCGACGATTTCGTCCTTCATCGCGACCAGCTCAGGAACCGAGCAGTCCGACGCCGCCAGGATCGATTGCGGGACGCTGCGCGCTTTCTCCTTCAGCGCATGGCCCTGGGGCGTCAGCGCGATCAGCACCTGGCGCTCGTCCTCGCTCGAGCGCGTGCGCTTGACGAGGTGAGCTGCTTCGAGCCGCTTGAGCAGCGGGGTCAGCGTGCCGGAATCCAGAAACAGCTTCTCGCCGATGTCCTTGACCGGCACGTCGTCGCGCTCCCACAGCACTAGCATCACCAGATATTGCGGATAGGTCAGGCCGAGCCGGTCGAGCAACGGCTTGTAGACGCGGTTGAAGGCATGTGTGGCGGAATAGACCGCGAAGCAGATCTGGTTGTCGAGGCGAAGCGGGTCCACCGCCGATAATTTCCGAGGCATAGAGAATCTCACGCGATGTCCCCCATTCTGGGGCCGGTCGGCGGTACATTCAATTGCGAACAATTAAATGTGAGGCTTCGCAATTTCAATTGCGCACAATCTAATTGTTTGCGATACAGGTCGCACCCCAACCCGAAGACCTAAGGAGACCGACAATGTCCGTAAACGTCCTCTACAAGACCAGCGCCAAGGCAACCGGCGGCCGCGACGGCCATGCGGCAACCCTCGACGGCGCGTTTGACGTCAAGCTCACCACGCCGAAGGAGCTCGGCGGCGGAGGCGGCGCTGGCAACAATCCCGAGCAGCTGTTTGCGGCCGGCTATGCCGCCTGCTTCATCGGCGCGATGAAGTTCGTGGCTTCGCAGGGCGGCCCGAAGGTTCCGGCTGACGCCTCCGTCACCTCGACGGTCGGCATCGGCCCGCGCGCGGCCGGCGGCTTCGGTCTCGACATCGATCTTGCCGTCTCGCTGCCGGGCCTTGCCCGCGCAGACGCCGAGGCGCTGGTCGAGAAGGCGCACCAGGTGTGCCCCTATTCCAATGCCACCCGCGGCAATGTTGACGTTCGCCTGACGGTCGTCTGATCCCCAGGTGGATTGGCCGGCCCGAGATCCCCCTCGGGCCGGCCGCTTATTGATTTGCCATGCAGCGGGATTGCAGCCCGCGCTGCATGACACCCCACGCAACAAGCCATTGCTGGCGTTTGCAAACCTCGCTAGGCCTGTGATCAACGATCGACACAGGGGAAGCGAAGGCATGAGTTCTGAAGCCGTTTTGGGCGCAATGAGCGGACTGCGCGTCATCGATCTCACGCGCGTGCTCGGCGGGCCCTACTGCACCCAGATCCTCGCCGACCACGGCGCCGACGTGATCAAGGTCGAGCCACCCGCCGGCGACGAGGTGCGCGACTGGGGCCCTCCCTTCCACGAGGAAGACGCGGCCTACTTCATCGGCATCAACCGCAACAAGCGTTCGATCGGCCTCGACCTCGCCTCCGAGGGCGGCCGCGTCGTGCTGCTGAAGATGCTGGAGACCGCCGACGTCCTGATCGAGAATTTCAAGCCGGGCACGCTGGAGAAATGGGGCATCGGCAACGAGGTGCTGCGCGAAAAGTTTCCGCGCCTCGTGCATTGCCGGATCTGCGGCTTCGGCGCCGACGGTCCGCGCGGCGGCAATCCCGGCTATGACGCGATCATCCAGGCGATGACTGGCATGATCGCCGCGACCGGCTCGCCCGAGAGCGGGCCGATGCGGATCGGCGTACCGCTGGTCGACATCACCACCGGCCTCTACGCGGCGATCGGCATCCTGATGGCGCTGTCGGAACGGCAGCGCTCGGGCAAGGGGCAATTCCTGGAAACGACGCTGTACGAAACCGGCCTTGCCATCATGCATCCGCACACCGCGAACTATTTCATGCATGGCAAACCGCCGAGCCTGACCGGCAACGAGCATCCGAACCTCGTGCCTTACGCGATCTTCCCGACCAAGACCGACAACATCTTCATCGGCGTCGGCAATGACGGCACCTTCCGCAAGCTCGCCAAGGAGATCGGCAAGCCGGAGCTCGGCACCGACCCGCGCTTTGCCCGCAACAAGGACCGCATCGCCAATCGCGAGGCGCTGCGCGCCGAACTCGCCGCCGTGTTCAGCCAGCACGAGGCCGAGCCGCTGTGCAATCGCCTGCTTGCGGCGGGCCTGCCCGCGGGCCCCGTGCAGAAGATCGACCAGGCGTTGACGAACCCGCACACGATCTATCGTGGCGATATTATCGAGAAGGATTGGTACAAGGGCGTGGCCTCGCCGATCCGGCTCGATCGCAGCAAGCCGAGCCTGCGCCGCCTGCCGCCGAAATTCAGCCAGCACTCCCAGGAGGTGCTGGGCGAGTTCGGGTACTCCAAGGCCGAGATCGACGCGATGGTCGAGAAGGGTACGGTCTGCGGGCCCGAGCGCAAGCGCTAGGGCCCTCGCCTTCCACATCCGACGGTAATGCCGCACTGCGGCGCGGGCACGCATGTGCACCGCGAACGGAGGAGGCTGCCCGCGGGGCCTTCGCCTAATTGACGACTTCCCATTTAGCAGCGCTTGCTGCTTTCGTTTCTCCCGCTTACACAGTCATGTGAACGTCATATGGCGCTGCTAGCGCAAGCGCTTCTTTTTGACGGCCAACGGAGGTTTATTTGATGGCTCTTCGACACTTTGGGGTGGCTGCCGCTGTTGCAGTAACGGTTGGCATGACGGCTTCGCCGGCGCTGGCCGTGACCGAGATCCAGTGGTGGCACGCGATGACCGGCGCCAACAACGACGTCATCGTCAAGCTCGCGAACGACTTCAACGCGTCGCAGACCGACTACAAGGTCATCCCGACCTACAAGGGCAACTACGCCGACACGATGAACGCCGGCATCGCGGCCTTCCGCGCCGGCAACGCCCCGCACATCATGCAGGTGTTCGAAGTCGGCACCGCGACCATGATGGCCGCGACCGGCGCCGTGAAGCCCGTCTACAAGCTGATGGCCGAGACCGGCGAGAAGTTCGATCCGAAGGCCTATCTGCCCGCGATCACCGGTTACTACTCGACCTCGAAGGGCGAGATGCTGTCCTTCCCCTTCAACTCGTCGTCGACCGTCATGTGGGTCAACCTCGACGAGCTCAAGAAGGCCAACGTCGAGATCCCGAAGACCTGGCCCGAGACGTTCGCGGCCGCCAAGAAGCTCCACGACAACGGCCATCCGACCTGCGGCTTCTCCGGCTCCTGGGTCACCTGGGTCAATCTCGAGCAGCTCTCCGCCTGGCACAACGTGCCGCTCTCGACCAAGGCCAACGGCCTCGACGGCTTCGACACCAAGCTCGAGTTCAACGGTCCGCTCCAGGTCAAGCATCTCGAGAAGCTGGTCGAGTTGCAGAAGGACAAGACCTACGACTACGCAGGCCGCACCAACACCGGCGAAGGCCGCTTCACCTCGGGTGAGTGCCCGATCTACCTGACCTCGTCGGCCTTCTTCGGCAACGTCAAGGCGCAGGCCAAGTTCGCCTTCAACGCCGTGCCGATGCCCTACTATCCGGACGTCAAGGGCGCACCGCAGAACTCGATCATCGGCGGCGCTTCGCTCTGGGTCATGGGCGGCAAGTCGGCCGACGAATACAAGGGCGTCGCGAAGTTCCTGACCTTCCTCTCGGACACCGATCGCCAAGTGTACATCCACAAGGCCTCGGGCTACTTGCCGATCACCAAGGCGGCCTACGCCAAGGCAAAGGAAGAGGGCTTCTACAAGGATCAGCCCTATCTCGAGACCCCGCTGCTCGAGCTGACCAACAAGGAGCCAACCGAGAATTCGCGCGGCCTGCGCCTCGGCAACATGGTTCAGCTGCGTGACGTCTGGTCGGAAGAGATCGAGCAGGCGCTCGCCGGCAAGAAGACCGCCAAGCAGGCGCTCGACGCCGCCGTCGAACGCGGCAACACGATGCTGCGGCAGTTCGAAAAGACCGCCGTCAAGTGAGACGATGAGCGGCAGGCCGCGAACCGGCCTGCCGCTCACCTGACATCATGCAAAAGCAGGCCATTTTCCAATCAAAGCTGCTGCCCTACGCGCTGGTTGCCCCGCAACTCGCGATCGTCCTGATTTTCTTCTACTGGCCTGCCTTGCAGGCAGTCATCCAGTCCTTCCTGCTCCAGGACGCCTTCGGTCTCTCGAGCACCTTTGTCTGGTTCGATAATTACATCGAGCTGTTCAAGGACCCTGCTTATTTCGAGGCGATCGTCCGGACCTTCTTCTTCTCGTTCGCGATCGCGGTCTCCTCGCTGTCCTTCGCGCTGCTGCTCGCTGTGATGGCGGACAAGCCCCTGCGCGGCTCGATGCTCTACCGCACGCTGCTGATCTGGCCCTATGCGGTCGCGCCGCCGGTCGTCGGCGTGCTCTGGATCTTCATGCTGCATCCTTCACTCGGTGTGCTCTCACGCTATTTGCGAGCGATGGGCATCGACTGGAATCCGCTGCTCGACGGCAATCAGGCCGCAGCGCTGGTCATCCTCGCCGCCGCCTGGAAGCAGATCTCCTATAATTTCCTGTTCTTCCTCGCCGGCCTTCAGGCCATCCCCAGAAGCGTGTTCGAAGCCGCCGCGATCGACGGCGCGCGCCCGATGCGGCGGTTCTGGACCGTGACCTTCCCGCTGCTGTCGCCGACCATCTTCTTCCTGCTGGTCGTCAACATCGTCTACGCCTTCTTCGACACGTTCGGCATCATCGACACCATGACCCGCGGCGGTCCGGGAACGTCGACGGTCACGCTGGTCTACAAGGTCTATACCGACGGTCTGCTCGGCGGCAATCTCGGCAGCTCCGCGGCGCAATCGGTGATCCTGATGATCATGGTCATCGTGCTGACGGGAATCCAGTTCCGCTTCGTCGAACGCAAGGTGACCTACTGATGGTCGAGCAAGAGGGCTTTCGACGCTACATCGCCCACGTCATCCTCTGGATCGGGATCGCGATCGTCGCGTTCCCCGTCTACATCGCGATCGTCGCGTCGACCCAGGACAACGCGCTGATCGCGAACGGGCAGATGTCGCTGCTGCCGGGCGGCCATTTCTTCGAGGTCTACTACCAGACCATCTTCGTCGGCACGAGCGGCTCGACCCGCGAGCCGGTCGGCAACATGATGCTGAACTCGCTGGTGATGGCTCTGGCGATCGCCGTCGGCAAGATCGCGATCTCGATCATCTCGGCCTATGCGATCGTGTATTTCCGATTTCCGTTCCGGATGTCGATCTTCTGGATCATCTTCATCACGTTGATGCTGCCGGTCGAGGTGCGCATCTATCCGACCTACAAGATCGTCGCTGACCTGCATATGCTCGACAGCTATGCGGGCCTTGCCCTGCCGCTGATTGCCTCAGCCACCGCAACGCTTCTGTTCCGACAGTTCTTCATGACCGTGCCGGACGAGCTCTTGGAAGCCTCGCGCATCGACGGCGCCGGTCCCCTGCGCTTCTTCTGGGATACGCTGTTGCCGCTGTCGCGCACCAACATGGCGGCGCTGTTCGTGATCCTCTTCATCCTCGGCTGGAATCAGTATCTCTGGCCGCTGCTCATCACCACGCGCGACGACATGCAGACCATCCAGATCGGCATCCGCAAGATGATCACCACCACCGACGCGCTGACCGAATGGCCGATCGTGATGGCAACCGCCGTGCTCGCGATGCTGCCGCCGGTGTTCGTCGTCGTCGCCATGCAGAAGCTGTTCGTGCGCGGCCTGGTCGAGACGGAAAAGTAGGTTCTTGGAAGTGAGTTTTCATGGCTAACGTCACCCTGCGCAACGTCCGCAAGACCTATACCGGCGGCTTCGAGGCCATCAAGGGCGTCAACGTCGACGTCGCTGACGGCCAGTTCTGCGTGCTGGTTGGCCCGTCCGGCTGCGGCAAATCGACATTGCTGCGCATGGTCGCGGGGCTCGAGACCGTCACCGGCGGCGAGATCGACATCGGCGGCCGCGTCGTCAACCAGGTCGAGCCCGCCGATCGCGACATCGCGATGGTGTTCCAGAACTACGCGCTCTATCCGCATATGAGCGTCTACAACAACATGGCCTACGGCCTGCGCAACCGCGGCATGGCGGAAGCCGAGATCAAGACCCGCGTCGAGGAAGCCGCGCGCGTGCTCGAGCTCTCGTCGATGCTCGAGCGCAAGCCGCGCCAGCTCTCAGGCGGCCAGCGCCAGCGCGTCGCCATGGGCCGCGCCATCGTGCGCCAGCCGAAAGTGTTCCTGTTCGACGAGCCGCTGTCGAACCTCGACGCCAAGCTGCGCATCGCAATGCGGGTCGAGATCCGCAAATTGCAGCGCCGGCTCAACACGACGTCGATCTACGTCACGCACGACCAGCTCGAGGCGATGACGCTCGCCGATATCCTGGTGGTGATGAATGGCGGCCAGGTCGAGCAGGTCGGCAATCCCCTTGCGATCTATGAGAAGCCGGCGACGACCTTCGTCGCGTCCTTCATCGGCGCGCCGCCGATGAATCTGATGTCGACGCGCCCCGAGGAGATCCGATCGCAGCTCGCCGGTAGCGGCGCGGCTGACGCCGGCATCCTCGGCATCCGCCCCGAGGACTTCGTCATCACCGACCAGACCCCGGACAGCGGCGTCGCCTTGCCGCTCACCGTCGAAGCGATCGAGCGCGTCGGCGCCGAAACCTTCGTCTACGGTTCCCGCCAGCACGACGAGCAGCGCGTTGCCGCCACCCCGGGCGAGCTGCCGCCCGGCGAGGTCATCGTCCGCATTCCCGGAACCGAGGCCCCGGCCATCGGCCAGAAGATCCGCGTCGCCGCGGTGCGCCAAAAGCTGCACCTTTTCAGCGGCGACGGGCGGACGCGGATCGAGGCCTGACCGGTTCCGCCGGGTCGCCAGACAAAAAACGCGAAAACAACCCCATGCAAAGTAGCCGGGGCAGGCCTCCGGCCGGCCCGCAGCCCGGGCTCACCCATCCACAGCCCGCCGGCTAGGTGCTTGAACCCACACGGGGATATGACCATATTGTTGACCAAGGGGCGCCGATCCGGGCCCTGAAATGCCAAAGTCGCTTTCCGCGAGGACTTTGTAAACTATGTCTCGTGTTCCCACGCTTTCCAGTCCGTTCCTTCTGGGCTTCGACGAAATTGAGCGCGTGCTCGATCGCGTCGTCAAAGGCGCCGACGGCTACCCTCCCTACAATATCGAGAGGTGCGACCGTTCGGACGGCCAGCCCGAGCGCTTGCGCATCACGCTGGCGGTCGCCGGATTCACCCGCGACCAACTCGATGTAACCATTGAGGAAAATCAGCTGGTGATTCGCGGGCGGCAGCACGACGACAAGACCCGGCAATACATCCATCGCGGCATCGCCGCGCGCCACTTCCAGCGCACCTTCGTGCTGGCGGAGGGGATGCTGGTGCTGGGGGCGGATCTGAAGAACGGGTTGTTGTCGATCGATCTCGCCCGGCCGGAACCGGAAAGGATCGTTAAGACAATTGCTATCAATGAGCACGAATAATGGAACGAGTAGCGGACTCGACCGCTTAGTTTCGAGACAGGAGTCGAGACCATGAGTGAAGGTCATGTTGCGTTCGAATACGAAGCCAAGAACGTCTCGCCCGAGACGCTGGCAACCCTTGGCGAAGGCCACATCGCCTATGTGAAGCAGATTCGCTCCGAGGACGTGCCGGACTTGTTCCCCGAAGCGCCGACAATCGCGCCGGGCCTCAAGCTGTTCGCCCTCCACGCCGCCGACGGCACGCCGATCATGCTGACCGACAGCCGCGAAGCCGCGATTGCCAACGCCTGGAGCAACGAGCTGCAAGCCGTCAGCGTGCACTGACGCGACACGCGCTGATCAAGCGCAGCAATCGAATTTCAAGCGGGCGTGCTCTCGTGCGAGAGCATGCCCGTTTTGCGTTTGTCTGTATAATCAGCCCGGCTGATCGAGCCGAACGTGATCAAGGACGTCCGAACGCGACGACGAGCACGTTCATCGTGGACAAGATGTCCAGCACAGCTGGTCGAGACATAGTGGCCGCGCAAGCAAACTCGCCATTGGCAGGGGTTCTAGCACTACTTTGGCAGAACTTGTTTGTGCAGCGACTTTTCAAGGATTTGTCTTCTGCAGTACGGGCACCGCTGAGCCCGCGGCCGCAGGATGAGATCGACGATGG
>NZ_LGHL01000120.1 GCF_001908205.1 Bradyrhizobium sp. NAS80.1 | reverse complement strand
CTTCTTCGCCAGCTGGCAGGTCGCATCGATCGACTTGACCAATGGCCAACCTGTCAGTGATGTGTCCGAACAGGTGTCAGCGATGTCTCCGGGCTAAACACTTCGCGGGCGATGACAGCGTCAGGTGGAAGAGTCACCGCGCTCACAGTCACGGCCTGCAGTAGCCGCCCTCCTCCGATCGAACGAGCAAATCTCATCCGAACCACGACAATTTCTCATGCCGGGCGCGGTTGCATTTTTTGCGCCGCATCATATGATGATCATAATCTTACACACTCGTCATCGCAGGGAGTTTTTTTATGGCCGAAGCTGCAGATCCCGTCGTCATCGTCTCCGCCGCCCGCACCCCGCTCGGGCGCTTCATGGGCGAGCTGTCTCCGCTCTCCGCGCACAAGCTCGGATCCCACGTGATCGGCGCCGCGCTGGAGCGCGCCAAGCTCGCGCCTGAGAAGGTCGACGAGGTCTTCATGGGCTGCGTGCTGCCGGCCGGCCAGGGCCAGGCACCGGCGCGGCAGGCCGCGCGTGGAGCCGGACTGCCCGACGCCACCGGCGCGACCACCGTGAACAAGGTCTGCGGCTCCGGCATGAAGGCGACCATGCTGGCGCACGACATCATCCGCGCCGGGTCGGCCGAGATCGTCGTCTCCGGCGGCATGGAGAGCATGAGCAACGCGCCCTATCTCCTGGCCAAGGCACGCGGCGGCTATCGCGCCGGTCACGACCGCATCATCGACCACATGATGATGGACGGGCTGGAGGACGCCTACGAGACCGGCCGCTCCATGGGCGATTTCGGCGAAGCCACGGCCGAAGCCTACCAGTTCACGCGCAAGGACCAGGACGCCTACGCGATGGAGACCTTGAGCCGCGCGCGCAAGGCGGTCGAGGGCGGCGCCTTCAAGGCCGAGATCGCGCCGATCACGCTCACCGAGAAGGCCGGCCCGCGCATCATCGCCAACGACGAGCATCCGCTGAAGGTCGATCCGGCCAAGATCCCCGGCCTGAAGCCGGCGTTCCGCGCCAACGGCACCATCACGCCGGCCGCCTCCTCCGCCAATGCCGACGGCGCCGCCGCGCTCGTGCTGACGAAGCGCTCGCTCGCCGATCGCAACGGCCTGCCGGCAATCGCAGAGATCAAGGGCCACGCCACCCACAGCCAGGAACCGCAATGGTTCACGACCGCGCCGATCCCGGCAATCCGCAAGCTGCTCGACAAGGTCGGCTGGAGTGCCGGTGACGTCGACCTGTTCGAGATCAATGAAGCCTTCGCCGTGGTGGCGATGGCGGCGCAGCATGATCTCGGCATTCCCCGCGAGAAGCTGAACATCAACGGCGGCGCCTGCGCGCTCGGCCATCCCATCGGCGCCACCGGTGCGCGGCTGGTCGTGACGCTGCTGCATGCACTTGAGGCACAAAACCTCAAGCGCGGCGTTGCGGCACTCTGCATCGGCGGCGGTGAAGCCACGGCGATCGCCGTGGAGCGCTTGGCGCGCTGATCGCCGCAATGTCCTAAATTGAGGGAAGTCTGTCATTTCAGACTTCCCTTCGCTGTGCCAGACTCCAACGATGACGCGGGTCCCTCAAAGCCCGCTAACCAACATTGAGGCCCAATGATCTCGAACTGGCTCGCGGCAACTCTCAGCCGCCGCAATATCCACTACGGCTGGGTGATGGTCGGCGTGACCTTCCTCGCCGCGCTGATCAGCGCCGGTACGGTCGGCGCGCCGGGCGTGTTCATCGTTCCCCTGCAAAAGGAGTTCGGCTGGAGCACGGCGCAGATCTCGTCCGCGCTGTCGATCCGCTTCATCCTGTTCGGGCTGATGGCGCCGTTCGCTGCCGCCCTCCTCAACCGCTACGGCCTGCGCAACGTCACGCTGGCAGCACAGCTCATCGTCGTCTCGGCGCTGGTGGCTTCGCTCGGCATGACCGAGGTCTGGCAGCTCGTGCTGCTGTGGGGCGTGGTCATCGGCATCGGCACCGGCATGACCGCGCTGGTGCTGGGCGCAACGATCGCCACGCGCTGGTTCGCCGCGCGGCGCGGCCTCGTCGTCGGCATCCTGACCGCAAGCGTCGCCACCGGCCAGCTCGTGTTCCTGCCGCTGCTGGCGAGCCTCACCGACCGCTACGGCTGGCGGCTCGCGCTCGGCTTCGTCTGCATTATGCTCGGCGTCTCCGCGCTGGCCGTCCTCCTCGCCATGCGCGACCGGCCGAGCGATGTGGGCCTGCGCCCGTTCGGCGATGAAGGCACCGAGCCCCTGCCCGCGCCGCCCGTGAGCCACGGTTCGATCACGGCAGTTGCGCTCGGCACGCTGCGCGACGCCTCGCAGTCGCGCGCGTTCTGGATCCTGTTTGCGACCTTCTTCGTCTGCGGCGCCTCGACCAACGGCCTCGTCCAGGTGCACCTGATCCCGATGTGCCTCGATTTCGGCATCCCGCAGGTGCAGGCCGCGAGCCTGCTCGCGGCCATGGGCATCTTTGATTTCTTCGGCACCATCATGTCGGGCTGGCTGTCGGACCGCTACGACAATCGCTGGCTGCTGTTCTGGTATTACGGGCTGCGCGGGCTATCGCTGATCTTCCTCCCCTTCAGCGACTTCTCCTTCTACGGCCTGTCGATTTTCGCGATGTTCTATGGGCTCGACTGGATCGCCACGGTGCCGCCCACCGTACGGCTCACCGCGCAAAAATTCGGACCCGAGCGCGCCAACCTGGTGTTCGGCTGGATCTTTGCCGGCCATCAGCTCGGCGCCGGCACCGCCGCATTCGGCGCCGGTTTGTCGCGGACAGTCTACCAGAGTTACCTGCCAGCGTTCTTCATCGCCGGCGCGCTCTGCGTGTTCGCCTCGCTGATCGTGCTCGCGCTCTCGCGGCAGCCGAAGCCGAAACCGCAAGCAGCGATGGCGTAACCCGACGCCCTACTGGGCCGGCGCGAGCCGGCTCAGTATCTGATCGTGGTGGTGCCCCGAACACCGCGGCATCGCCCTCAGGGCGATATGCTTGTAGTGATTGCCGGGAATGGCGCACTCCAGCGGCCGCGATCATCGCGCTTTCGCGAACCAGCGACGAAGCGGGCCACGGTCAGCTGCAGCAGCGGTGACGACAGCGCCGTTCGCGCGCCCCCCTCGGTGATGAGCCTCGCCGGACGAGTTCTTCTCCGGCTTCCCGGTTCGACAGATATTGCCGTTAGACTCCACGGCACAAACGTGGACAATGGCTGAAGCGCTCCACACGCTCAGTACACACCAAGATGTGCCCGGGGGAAACAAATGCCGGCTGCCGTACCGTCGTCCGAGCCCACCATCCCGACCGTTCCGTTGACCGCCCAAATGCTCGATTCATTGCGCGCGATCGTGGGCGACAAGGGCCTTATCGAGGACGAGCACGACAAGCAGCCGTTCGTGATTGATTGGCGTGGATTGCTGGTTGGGCGTGCTGGCGCCGTTGTTCGTCCCGCCAGCACCGAGGAAGTCTCCAAGGTGGTCAGGCTCTGCCATGAACACGGTGTCGCGATCGTGCCGCAGGGTGGAAACACCGGTCTGATGGGTGGGGCGACGCCCTGGCCTGCGCATACGGGCATAGTGTTGTCGCTCGGCCGCATGAACCGCGTTCTGGACGTCGATGCCGTTGGATACGTGATGACGGTCGAGGCCGGCTGCGTTCTGCAGACCCTTCAGGAGACTGCGGCCAATCACGACAGGTTTCTGCCCCTCAGCCTTGGCGCCCAGGGCTCATGCATGATCGGTGGCAATTTGTCGACAAATGCCGGCGGCGTGCAGGTGCTCCGCTACGGCAATGCCCGCAATCTCGTCCTGGGGCTTGAGGTCGTGTTGCCCAACGGCGACGTCTGGGATGGATTGCGTGCGCTCAAGAAGGACAACACGGGCTACGACCTCAAGCACCTCTTCATGGGCGCCGAAGGTACGCTGGGCATCATCACGAAGGCGGTCCTCAAGCTGTGGCCGGCGCCCAAGGACGTCTGCACATCGTGGCTGGCGATCCGGGATCCACGCGCGGCCCTGGAGATCCTGTCCGATGCGCATGCTGCGTCCGAGGACAATGTCGGCTCGTGCGAGCTGATGAGCCGTGCCGCCATCGACATGGTGCTCCGCCATATTCCCGGCACCCAGGATCCGCTCAAGGCGGACACGCCATGGTACCTCCTGCTTGAATGGTCGTCCGCGCGGGCACGCCAGGACGGGACGGCGGGCATGTCCGAGAAGATGGCACCGTTCCTCGCCGATCAACTCGAGGCCGGCCGCGTACTTGATGCGGTGATCGCTCACACCGGAAATCAATCGCGCAACATGTGGCGCATCCGGGAAGCCGTCGCCGAGGCCTCCCGCGCCGAGGGCCCGGGGATCAGCTACGACGTGTCGGTAGCCATCTCCAGGATTCCGGAGTTCATCGACAAGGGGACCAAGGCCGTTCTCGACATTCTCCCGACCATCCGCCCCTATCCATTGGGACACATCGGCGACGGCAATCTGCATTTTTCGTTCATGGGGCCCAACGGCATGGATCAGCAGACGCTGACCCAATACACGGCCGCCATCACGCGCGCCGTGAACGATCTCATCACCTCCATGGGCGGCTCGATCTCGGCGGAGCACGGCATCGGCATGGACAAGCTCGACGAGCTCAGCCACTACCGATCGAAGACCGAGCTCGACATCATGCGAACCATCAAACGGGCGCTCGATCCGCAAAACATCATGAATCCCGGCAAGGTGCTGCGGCTCTGATGCGATGACGGCTTCGCCACCTTGTCCTCGGCCGCGTCAATGTCGGCGCGGTCGCAGAACACGGTTCTTCTGGCGCCGGCGACACACGACCAAGTCCGCTGCGGCGGCCACATCACCAGAGCCATTTCCGTTCCGATGGAATCGGAACGGGGCTCTAGCTTCTTGTTTTGATGCGTCTTCTTTACGCGAACCGGTATCCACTTCGCTCGAAAACGCTCTTACGCACCGCTTCATTCGCCGTTGTTATTCGACACGCCGGCGCTATTGTTCGCAGGCGGCACAGCCGCGGCATTCATCCAATAATTCACGTTATGGGAGAATAGCATGAAATTCATTACAACCTGGAGTGTACCTCAAGGCACGTTCAATGCAGCCGTCGCCCGTTTTCTGGAAACCGGCGGAGCACCACCCGAAGGCGTCAAAATGCTGGGCCGCTGGCATGGCATGAACGGACAGGGATTTGCGATCTCTGAATCGAGCGATCCAAAGGCGATGTATCGCTGGCTCGCACAGTGGTCCGACCTGCTCCCGTTGAGTGTCACACCCTGCCTGGAGGACGGCGACGCGGGCGAAGTGATGGCGTCGCTGCCCAAACGCTAATCGTCAATCCTCATGTCACTGCCGCCGAAGACCGGCGGCAGTGGTATGCACAGCAGGTTCAAAACGCCTATCGGGCGGAAGGCATGGCCGTTCCTGTGCGGCGGCTTACAGCTACTGTGATTGTGGGTATTTCGATAGGGTCGTCAGTGAGCGCCCGGCTCCTTCTAGCGCTCAGGTGGTGGGCGCGGAATCTCCCATCGCTCGAGGCGATCAATTGATGCCTCCCGTTCGTGCTGGCCCAGCCAAATCGTAAAGAGAACCAGCGCGCCGGCGAGAGCACCGATGCCGAAATACAGGTTCCTCATGCCTCTTGAATGCGGAGCGCCGGAAATGGTTCCATGAACCGCGACTTTCGCCGCGCCGCTCCACGTAGAACGAAGCGACGAAGCAATCGAGACTGACTCCGCGGTAAAGTCTCGATTGTTTCGCGGAGCCGTCATCGGGCCACGCTTCGCGTGCGCCCAATGACCGCAACCTACGGCCTGATCGTCATGTTCTCAGGCGGTCCCGGCTTTCGCAACGGCTCCGCGAGCCTTGCGAACTCGCACAGCAGCGACCTTGTCTTCCTGGGATCGATGATCTCCTCGACCCAGAACTTTTCGGCCGAGCGGAACGGCGAGCGCAGCTTGTTGAGCCGCTCCTCGATCTCCCTCAGCTTCGCCGCCTTGTCCTCGGCCGCGTCGATGTCGGCGCGGTAGGCGGCTTCGATGCCGCCTTCGAGCGGCAGCGAGCCCCAATAGGCTGACGGCCAGGCGTAGCGGATCGAGAAGCGGTCGGCGGGCTGATGCACGACGCCCGCAACACCAAAGGCGTTGCGCAGGATCACGGTGCACCAGGGCACGGTGGTCTGGTTCACCGCGGCCATGGCGCGAACGCCGTGGCGGATGGTTGCAGCCTTCTCGGCATCGAGGCCGATCATGAAGCCGGGGCAGTCCATGAGATAGACGATCGGCAGATGGAAGGTTTCCGCGAAGTCGACCCAGCGCACCACCTTCTGGCACGCATCCGCCGTCCATGAGCCGCCGTAGTGGTAGCTGTCGCTGGCGAGCAGCAGCACCGCCCTGCCCTCGAGCCGCGCAAGGCCCACGATGATCGGTTTGCCGAAATTGCTGGCGACCTCGAAGAACGAGCCCTTGTCGACAACTGCGTCGATGATGGGCCGCATCTTGTAGACTTGCTTGCGCTTGCGCGGCACCGCATTCATCAGCGCCTCTTCGGTGCGCTCCGGATTGTCGGTGCAGGGCAAGGTCGGCGGCAGCTCATAGACCGACGACGGCAGATAGGACAGGAACCGCCGCGCGCAGGCAAACGCCTCCTCCTCGGTCTCGACAGCGTGATCGATCGCACCGGCGCGGGTCTGGATATCAGCGCCGCCGAGCTCCTCCTTCGTGAGGTCCTGTCCGAGAGCCTTCACCACCGGCGGCCCCGCGACGAACATCGCGGAGGACTTCGTCATGATGGAATAGTGGCTGGCAGCAAGGCGCGCGGCGCCGAGACCCGCAACCGAGCCGAGGCCGAGCGCGACCACGGGGACGCGCGACAAATTCTCGATCGTGAAGCGGTACGAGCGCGTGCCGCCGATGCCACCCGGCAGGTTCGCCGCGCCCTTGGTCTCGATGGTCTTGACCGAGCCGCCGCCGCCGGAGCCTTCGATGATGCGGACGATGGGCAGACGGAAATCATGCGCCATCTCCTCCGCCATCAATGGCTTTGCCGAGATCGACGCATCGGCCGAGCCGCCGCGCACGGTGAAGTCGTCGCCGACGACGACCACGGTGCGGCCGTCGACGCGCGCACGGCCGAACACGCAGTTCGCCGGCGTAACGTTCTTCAGCTCGCCCTTCGGATCGTATTCACCGATGCCGGAGACGGCACCGATCTCGTGAAAGCTGCCCCTGTCGATCAGCTTGTCGATACGTTCCCGAACAGTCAGTCGGCCCTGGTCATGCTGACGCTTGACCTTGTCAACGCCGCCCATCTCCCGCGCGAAGGCTTCGCGCCGGGCGAGCTCGTCGAGTTCCGGCTTCCAGTTCATTCATTCCCTCCGAATTGATCGGCTTGTTATTGTTATGCACGGCCATTGCGACCGGTCTGCGCGAGATACGGTTGTTAAAGACGTCGCCCTCCGCGCCCTCGAGCAGGCTGCCGACCGAGCGGCCGAGCGCGACCATCAGCGGCGCGACTTCGGCATGCAGACGCTGCTCGTCATACATCGCGGACAGAAGACCGATCGTGACGACCACGAAGGTCTGGTACTGCGGCGACCAGATCGGCACCGCGAGCCCGTTGATGTGCGGACTCCACAGACCGCAGGCCACGACATAGCCGCGCTCGCGCAGCGACTGCCGGTTGGCCTCGATGCGGGGCCTCAGGATCTTGGCAGCCTCGGGGGCTTCCCGTTCCATGTCCGCAATGAAGGCATCGCCGACCTCCGGCGCCAGTGCCGCGGTGTAGGCCGCGCCCGCAGCGGTCGATGCCATCGAGATGCGGCTGCCGGTGCCCTCGTGCAGGCCGAGCGCAGCCGCCGAGCGGGCAAACTGGAGATAGACGAGATGGAAGCGATCGGGAACGACGAAGCCGACTGTGCCCGGCAACTGCTCGGCGACTTCCTGGAGCCGCTGCCGGATCATGCTGCGCAGCTGCGCGCCCTTCATCATCGAAGCGCTCATCGCCACAGCGCTCGGGCCGATACGGTACTTCTGGTCGCGCGGCAAATAAACGAGCTGCCCCATGCGCGTCAGCGTGTGCGTGAGTCGCGACACCGTCGAGCGTGGCAGGCCGCAGCGATTTGAAATCTCGAGATTGCCGAGCCGGGCCTCGTGCCCTTCGAAGCATCGCAACACGTCGAACGCGCGCGAGACCACCTGGATGACATCACCCTCACCGGCATCGCCAGCGAGCACGCCTTGCCTACTCAACCGCTCCGATCGTCGTCCCATGTTCCCTACCGTTTGTTCCGCTCTGCGGAATTAAATTCCACTTGCAGACGACGCTACCTCAGGCATTTTGCAACGACAACAAAAAGGCGATGGCATGCCAGAAATTAAGATCGTCACGGAGATCGCGGGGCGCATCTGCGCAACTCCCGTGCAAGTTGGAGGAACCGTCGCTGACTGCGATGACGTTGTGGTGGTCGAGGCGATGAAGATGGAGATACCTGTGCCCTCGCCCGCGAGCGGCACGATCACATCGCTTCTGGTCAAGCTCGACGATGTCGTTGCCGAGGGACAGGCCATCGCGATCGTTGCAAGTTAAGCGAATTGTCGGCGCACTCCGCGACAATATGTCAGCCTGACCCTTTCAATACCGATGACATGATCCTCTCAAGCACGAAACTGTTCGCGGCAAAAAGCGAGGACGATGGGAGGGATACATGTTCCGTGGGCTGATCATGCTCGCGCCTGCCTTGGTTGCGGGCATTTCTTTTGCGTCTACACGCTACGCATTCGCCGATGACAGCAAGCTGCCGGCGACATTGACCTTCACTGCCTATGACACCGGCACCGCCGGCTTCAACATCGCCGTCGGCGTCGGCAAGATGATGAAGGACAAATACGGCACCGACGTACGCGTGCTGCCGGCCGGCAACGACGTTGCGCGTCTCGCGCCGCTGCGCGCAAAGCGCGCGGCCTCGTCGGCGATGGGATCGGGCGTCTATTTCGCGCAGGAAGGCGTGTTCGAATTCGGCAGCAAGGAATGGGGCCCGCAGCCGCTCCAGATCCTGCTTTCGAGCGTCGACTGCAATTGCGGCTCGCTTGGCGTGGCCGCCGACGCAGGCGTGAAGGACCTGAAGGATCTCAGAGGCAAGCGAGTCGGATTCGTCGTGGGCTCGCCCGCGCTCAACCAGAACTCGCTCGCGGTGCTCGCCTTCGCGGGGCTGACGCAGAAGGACGTCAAGGTCGTCGAGTTCGCAAGCTACGGCGCGCTGTGGAAGGGCCTGATCAACAACGACACCGATGCCGCCTTCGGCACCACCATCACCGGTCCTGCCAAGGAGGCCGAGACCTCGCCGCGCGGCCTGATCTGGCCGCCGCTGCCCGCGAACGACAAGGAAGGCTGGGCACGGATGCAGAAGGTCGGCTCGTTCTTCTTCCCGCAGCTTGCGACCTGCGGCGCCGGCATCTCGCGGGACAAGCCGGTCGAGCTTGGCAATTACCCTTACCCGATCTTCGTCGCCTACGCCTCGCAAGCACCCGATCAGGTCTATGCGATGACCAAGGCGATGATCGCAAACTACGACGCCTACAAGGACTCCGCGCCCGGTGCCGGCGGCCTCGCCGCCGACCGCCAGACCAAGAACTGGGTCGTGCCGGTGCATCCTGGTGCGGTGAAGGCGCTCAAGGAGGCCGCGCAATGGAGCGACGCGCAGGACGCTCACAACAATAAGCTGTTCAAGCGGCAGGAGGTGCTCGCAGCGGCGTGGGCCGACTACGGCAAGTCCAATCCGCCGTCGGATGACAAGGCGTTCGTCGACGGCTGGATGAAGGTGCGCGCCGCCGCGCTCGCCAAGGCCGACATGCCGAACGGGTTCGAGGACTAGAGCCATTTCCGTTCGATGGAATCGGAACTGGGCTCTAGATTCTTGTTTTGACGCGTTTTCTTTACGCGAACCGGTATCCACTTCGCTCGAAAACGCTCTGGTCCACAGCGGTTAGCAGCCCAAGCGCGGGGTCGATCATGTCGTCTGCTTCAGTTTCCACCGGCCCGCAGGACGAAGCCAAGCGGGTCGTGTTCGACGACCCGCACGGCGCCGCCGGCAACATGCAGGAAGCCGAGGTCACGCGCGTCCGCAGCTTGCGCGGCGGCTGGCGCTGGACGCTGGTGGCCGCGACCGCGGCGACGATCCTTCTCTGCATCAACCAGCAATTCTCGTTGCGGTTCTTGATCGGCTACACCCAGCTCAACACAGAGTATTTCTATCTCCTGATCGCCTTGATGCTGCCCTTCACCTTCCTGATCTTCCCGGGCACGGAGCGCGCGCCGCTCGACCGCATTCCCTGGTACGACCTCGTCTTCTTCGTCGTGACGTTCGTGGCCGCACTGCTCTTGATGTCGAACGTGCGCAAGGCGGCGGAGGCCGGCTGGGAATTCGGCGGCGCGCCGAACACCGTGATCGCCGCGGGCCTCGTGATGTGGGCGATGCTGATGGAGGCGCTGCGCCGCACCGGCGGATGGAGCCTGCTGCTGAGCGTCTTCCCCTTCACCGTCTATCCGCTGTTCGCGGAATCCGGCTGGCTCGGGCCGTTCCGCGGCACGCAGTCGACGCTGGAACAGGCGACCGCCTATCACGTCCTGTCGGGCGAGAGCTTGCTCGGCATCCCCATTCAGGCATTTGCCGACACCGTGATCGGCTTCCTCGTGTTCGGCACCGCGCTGATGATGACTGGGGCCGGCAAGTTCTTCATCAACCTCGCCTTCGCGCTGTGCGGTACGTTCCGCGGCGGCGCGGCGAAGGTTTGCATCTTTGCCAGCGGCCTGCTCGGCATGATGTCGGGCTCGATCATCTCCAACGTGCTCACCGCCGGCACCATGACCATCCCGGTGATGAAGAAGAGCGGCTTTCGCGCGTCCTATGCCGGTGCGATCGAGGCCTGTGCCTCGACCGGCGCGGTGCTGGCGCCGCCCGTCATGGGCGCGACCGCCTTCGTGATCGCGCAGTTCCTCAATGTCAGCTACGCCGACGTCGCGGTCGCCGCGATCATTCCGGCCGCGCTCTACTACATCGGCCTGTTCATGCAGGTCGACTCCTATGCCGCGCGCCACGGGCTGAAGGGCATCCCGCGCGCCGAGCTGCCGCGGATTGTGGATACGCTCAGGGACGGCTGGTACTACGTCTTCGTCATCGCGCTCCTCATCGTGATGCTGCTGTACTTCAAGCGCGAGAGCCATGCGCCGTTCTACGCCACTGCGCTGCTGCTGGTTCTCAACCAGTTCTTCTCCAAGGACACGCGCTGGACGCTGGCAACGATCGGCAAATTCCTGGAGGTCAACGGACGCACCTTCGTCGAGCTCGTCGGCATTCTCGCCGGCTGCGGCCTCCTGATCGGGGCATTCTCGATGACCGGCGTGGTGTCGAGCCTCGCCAACGATCTGTTGCACATTGCCGGCGACAATCCGTTCCTGCTGCTCGGCATGTGCGCCCTCACCAGCCTCATTCTTGGCCTCGGGCTGACGACGACGGCCTGTTACATCTTCCTCGCCATCCTGGTGGCGCCCGCGCTGGAGAAGCTCGGGCTCAACAAGATGGCGGTGCATATGTTCATCTTCTACTGGGGCATGCTGTCCTCGATCACGCCGCCGGTCGCGATCGCCTCCTTCGCCGCCGCCGGCATCGCCGGTTCGCCGGCGATGAAGACCGGTTGGGAATCGATGTGGGTGGGCAGCATCATCTATTTCATCCCGTTCTTCTTCGTGCTCAATCCGGCGCTGGTGCTGCAGGGGCCGAGCCCCTATCTCGCCGGCCTCGGCCTGATGGCGCTCGCCGCGTTCGGCACGCTGTTCATCTGCGGCGGCATCCAGGGCTACCAGGCCTTCGTCGGCGACCTCCGCGGCAGCGGCGCGCTGGAATGGCCAATCCGCGTACTGCTGGTGATCGGCGGTTTCGTCGTCGCGACGCCCGGCGGCGGCATCATGCCGCTGTCGCAGATGCAGGTGACGCTGCTCGGCCTTGCGATCCTCATCCCCACCGTTTTGATCGCCCTGCTAATGGTCCGGCGGCAGGCCACGGTGCCGGACGGGTTGCGCGCACCCTGATTGCGTTGCACAAGAGAGGCGATGAAACCGCTCTCGCCTCTCGCTACCGCCTGGACCCGCTCGAAACCTCCTTTGCTGCGGTTTCTGGAAAATTGCCTCAATGAATTCTCGGCTGAGACCTCCGGCAATGTGGCCGACTACATCCCCGAGCTGGGCAAGGCCGACCCTGCCCATTTTGGCATCAGCCTGGCGACCCTGGACGGCCATGTCTACGAGGTCGGCGACAGCCGGGTGCCCTTCACCATCCAGTCGATGTCAAAACCCTTCGTGTTCGCGCTGGCGCTGGACCTGCTCGGCGCCGCGCGGGTCGAGAGCGCGATCGGCGTCGAGCCCTCGGGCGACCCCTTCAACTCGATCCGGCTCAATTCCGACAACCATCCGTTCAACCCGATGGTCAATGCCGGCGCGATCGCCTGCACCGGGCTGATTTACGAGAGCAAGGGCGCTGAGGCCTTCGCGCAGATCCGCCTCGCGCTCAGCCGCTTTGCCGGACGCGAGCTCGATGTGGACGAGGCCGTCTACAATTCGGAAAGCCAGACCGGTGACCGCAACCGCGCCATCGGCTATCTCTTGAAAACCAATGCGGTGATCTCGGACAACGTCGCTGGTGTCCTCGACGTCTATTTCCGGCAGTGCGCCGTGCTGGTCACCGCGCGCGACATCGCGGTGATGGCGGCAACGCTCGCTAATCGCGGCGTCAATCCTGTCACGGGCGAGCAGGTGCTGACGCCCTACGCGATCTCGCGCACGCTGTCGGTGATGACGTCGTCGGGCATGTACGACTATGCCGGCGAATGGATCTACCGGATCGGTATCCCCGCCAAGAGCGGCGTCGGCGGCGGCATTCTCGCCGCCCTGCCCGCCCGCCTCGGGCTCGGCAGTTATTCGCCGAAGCTCGACAAGCACGGCAACAGCGTGCGCGGCATCAAGGTCTGCGAGGCGCTGTCCTCACATTACGACCTGCACATGCTCAACCGCAGCGACGATGCGCGCAACGCTGTCATCGCCGACTACGACATCGGCAAGAGCCCGTCGCGGCGCGTGCGCCGCCCGCAAGAGCGCGAGATCCTGGCGGCCCACGATCAGGAAGTGCGGGTGATCGAGTTGGTCGGCACACTGTCGCTGTCGGCCGTCGACTACGTGACCCGCCGGCTCGCGGGGCAGCCGCGGCCGCAGTTGGTGATTTTCGACCTGCACCGGGTCACCTCCACCACGCGCGCCGGCGCGCGCCTTGTGGCCGAGGCCTTCGAGGAGCTCGCCGCGCTGAACGTTACGGTGGTGCTGTCAGGCGTCAGGCGCGCGTCCAAGGAATGGAATACGCTGCGGGAATGGACCGCCGAGTTGAAGAACGTCCGCGACTTCTACCTGCTCGACACCGCGATCGAATGGGCTGAAGACCAGATCGTCTATCGCTATGGCGGCTCGATCGACTTTCATGAGACAACGGAGCTCGCCGAACAGCCGCTGCTTACAGGCTTCACTGAAGAGGAGCTGACAGATCTCGCCTCGATCTGCACAATCCGCACCTATCACTCCGGCGCTAAGATCCTCACCACCGGCGCGGCAGCCGATTCCCTGTTCTTCCTGCGCAGCGGCGCGGTGCATGTCACGCTGCCCGACGGCGTGCGGCTGGCGACGCTCACCGCCGGCATGGCGTTCGGCGAGATGGCGTTGCTGGAGCCGACGCGCTCGGCTGACGTCTTCGCGGACATGGCGGCGACCGCGTTCGAAGTCCCGCTGAAGGATTTCGAGCGCTTCCGCAAGCAGCACCCGCGCGCCAGCGAGCGCGTCATGCGCAACCTCGCGCAGTTGCTGGCCGATCGCCTGATCGTCGCCAACGCCAAGGTGGATATCCTGACGTCGACCTGAGAACGGCCGCAGTCTTTACCTCTCCCGTAGGGAGAGGTAAACGCGCCCTCAGCTCGTATCTTGCTTTACCGGCTGGCAGCCTCGCCCAGCCGCCGGCTGATCTTGGCAGCGCTTGCCTTGAGCAATTCGGATGGTTTCTGGCCGGTCGCCGCGCACAGGCAGGCCCAGTAATAGATGACGTCGCCGAGCTCATCGACGAGACCCGCCCGATCGAGCCAATCATCGCGCAGCAACTTCTTGATGTGGTCGGCGACCTCGCCGGATTCGCCGGCGAGGCCGAGCCCCAGATAGGACAGCCGCTCGTTGGACGGACGCTCATCGACTTTCGCAACGCCAGCGGCCCAGGCCGCGTATTCATCGATCGTCATCAGCATCCCTCGCCGCTTTTTGGGTCAGGCCACCACTTCCGTGACCGGCTGGAGATCGATCTCGAAGGTCTCCAGAAATTTCGAGGTCATGATGTAGAAGCCGACCGAGAGTTGCAGTTCGACCAGAGCGGCCGGCGTCAGCTTCGATGCGATTGCCTTGAAGGTCGCATCCGTCGGCTTCTTCAGCTTCACGATCTCGTCGGTGAAGGCGAGCGCGGCGCGCTGCACCTCATTGAAGCACGTCGCGGCCTGCCAGTTCGCAAGCGCCTCGTTCTGCTCGTCAGTGACGCCGACATTCTTGCCGATGCGCTTGTGCGCGATGATCTCGTACGGCGCTTCGCACAAAATGCCGGTGCGCGTGATCGCTAGCTCGCGCACGACCGGATCGAGCTCGCCCTTGTGGCGAATGGCGCCGCCGAGGCGGCAGTACTGCTCGAAATAGCTCGGCGAGTGCGCCATCATGCGGAAGATGTTGGCGTTGCGGTTCTTGTCGAGGATTTCGCGCGTGCGGTCCGACGCCTTGGACGGGTCACTGTAGTCAATACGGGCCATGATTTACCTGACGATCTTCCTTGGGCTCTTAAGCTTATTGTCATTGCCGGGCTCAGTTCGCCAAAATTCTATGCGCGTAGGAACGCGGGAGCAACATCATCGAGTCAAATTGCCGCCGCATTGCTGATCGACGTTGGTACAGTCGATATTCGCCGCGTGGGGACAAATCGCGGTGAATACTCGAAGTGGGGTGTTCCGAGTAAAAACGATTGGCCGTCGGGTGCGCAGCGCGCGCAACGATGAGTCACGCCCAAGTCTAGGGAGAAAAAGGCATGAAGGAAGCCACCAAGGGGGCGGCCTCGGGAGCGCTTGCGCACATGCTGGCGGTGACAGCGATGCTCGTCATCGCCAGCATATTGTTCTACGGGCGTTAGTTCCGCGTTTTCGTCATTCCGGGGTGGCTCTCGCACAAGCCAGGCCCAGAATCCCGTTTCTAGGCTCGGTCCTCTGGACCGCCCCCGAATGACGAAGCCCGTAAGAGCCCCGTTCCGATCAAACCGGAACGGGGCTCTAAATTTTAGTTCTACGCGTTTTCTTTACGCGAACCGGCATCCACTTCGCTCGCAAACGCTCTAGGTTTCCTTCGTGAAGAACGGCACCAGCTTGCCGGCAAACGGCTTGAATCTCGCATTCACCGCATCGCCGATGGCAAGACCGGTCTCGCCATGCGCCATCATGCGAAAACCCTCGGCGCAATCGACCAGCAGGATATTGTAAGGGACATGCGCGCGCGTCTCGGGCGTGGCGGCGCGGCAGACCAGCGAGGTCGCGTAGACCCTGCCCTTGCCGCTGGCGCGCTGCTCGCGCGGGCCGGACGCGCCGCAGTCCGCGCAGAAGGCGCGATGGAAATATTGCACGTGGCCGCATGCGCGGCAGGTCTGGTAGGTGATGGCCTCTTCGTCCTTGGTCCAGTCCGCAAGACGCTCGCTCATCGCACCCGCTCCAGGAACATGCTCACGTGGGACGACAGCACGCCGCCGTCGCCATGCAACAGCGCAATCGAGGCGTCCCGCACCTGGCGACTAGCTGCCCGTCCCGTCATCTGGAAATGCGCCTCGACCAAATGCGCCATGGCGCCGCCGACCCCGCAATGGCCATAGCTGAGGAGGCCGCCATGGGTGTTGAGCGGCATCGCGCCGTCGCGGCCAAAATGGCCGGCGCGCACGCGGGCGGCCGCTTCGCCCCGTCCGGCCAGGCCGAGGTCTTCCAGCAGCATGGCAAGCGTGATGGTGAAGCTGTCGTAGATCGCGGCGTAGCGCACGTCGGAGATCGCAAGGCCTGTGGCTTCCTTGGCACGCGCGATGGAAATCTCGGCACCGAGCTCGCTTAAGCCGGGCGCGGCCGTGACATGCTGATGGGTGTGGGCCTGCGCGCAGCCGCGGATGCGCACGCCGGCCTCCCCGGTTCGCTCGCGGCTGATGACGAAGGCCGCACCGCCATCGGAGACTGGACAGCAATCGAGCAGTTTCAGCGGCATCGCCACCGGCTTCGAGGCCATGACGTCGGCGACAGTGATGGGATCGTGGAATTGCGCGCCGGGATGGGTGCAGGCGTGCGCGCGCATCAGCACCGCGAATTCGGCGAGGTCTTCTTCGGTCACGCCGTATTCGTGCATGTAGCGGGTGGCGACGAGGCCGTAATAGGCGGGAATGGTCGGCCCTAACGGCACCTCGTACTCGGAATGGCCGACCTGCGCCAATGCCTGGATCGATGCGTCGCGGCTCTGCCCGGTAAGACGATTCTCGCCGGCAACCACGAGCACGTTGCGCGCGACGCCCGATACGACGATGTGATGGGCGAGCATCGTCATGGCAAGCCCGGTGGCGCCGCCGACCTGCACGGCATGGGCGTAACTCGGGCGAATACCGAAATGCTCGGCGAACACGGTGGCCAGCATGATGTGCGGCGAGACGGTGGAATAACCGCAAAGGATGCCGTCGATATCGGCGCGCTTCAGCCCGGCATCGTCGAGCGCGAGCTGGGCAGCCTGGCTCATCAGGTCGAGCGAGGACGAGCCTTCATGCTTGCCGTAGGGCGTGAGGCCGACGCCGGTGATGAAGCTCATGGTGTCACCTTGCTGTCGTCATTCCGGGGCCCGCCCTCTTTGGGCGCGAGCTCTGATGCGCAATTGCACATCTGAGAATCCATACTCACGATGGTGGTTATGGATTCCGGGCTCGCGACGTTGTCGCGCCCCGGAATGACGGATGAGAGGGTCGTTTTCATCGCTGCTCCCCTACTCCGGCGGCGAACGCGTGACGCCGTCGCTGACCATGGCCGCAATCTCGTCGGCAGAGTAGCCGATCTCGCGCAGGATCTCCTCGCCGTTCTCGTTGAGCCGCGGCGCCAGCCGGATAGGTTCCGCTTCCGTCTCCGACCAGCTCGCCGTCACCTTCATGCTGCGGATCGGGCCCTCCGTCGGATGGTTCACGACCGGAAAGAAGCCGGTCGCCTCCAGATGCTCGTCGTGGAGGATCGACGCGAGGTCGTGCATCGGCATGACCGGCACGTCGGCCCTGGTCAGCCGGTCGATCCACTCGGCCGTGGTACGCGTCTCGAAGATGCGCGCGAGCTCGGCATAGACGACGTCGATATTGGCGGCGCGGCCGGCGAAGTTCGCGAATTTGGGATCGGCGCGCAGGTCGTCGCGCCCCGTGGCCTTGAAGAAGTTCTCCCACTGCTTGTCGTTGTAGACGATGACGCTGAGATAGCCGTCCGACGTCTTGTAGGGCCTGCGGTCGCGCGAGAGATGGCGGGCATAGCCGCCCTTGTCGAGCGGCGGCTCATAGGTGAGCCCGCCCATGTGATCGCCCATGACGAAGCCGGCCATGGTCTCGAACATCGGGATGTCGACGCGCTGGCCGCGTCCGGTGCGGTCGCGGTGCACGAGGCTCGCGCAGATCGCGCCGACGGCAGTGAGGCCAACGATACGGTCGACCAGCGCATTCGGCACATAGCGCGGCACGCCGTCGCCGGTCTGCGCCATCAGTGCCGGCAGCGCGGTGGCGCCCTGGATCAGGTCGTCATAGGCGGGCTTCGCCGCATAGGGTCCGTCCTGGCCGAAGCCGAATACGCCGGCATAGACGAGGCGCGGGTTGATTTCGGAAACGACATCATAGCCCAGCTGGAGCCGCGCCATCGCTTGCGGGCGGACATTGTAGACGAGAACGTCGGCGTCCTTCAGAAGCCGCAGCACGGCCTCACGGCCCGCGGGCTTCTTCAGATCGAGGCAGATCGAGCGCTTGCTGCGGTTGGTGTTGAGGAACACCGGGCCCATGCCCGCATGGCGCATCGGGCCGATCAGACGGGTAACGTCGCCGTCGAGCGATTCCACCTTGATGACGTCGGCACCGTAGTCGCCGAGCATCTGGGTCGCATAAGGCCCCATCAGCACGGTGGTCATGTCGACGACCTTGATGCCCTTCAGCGGCCCCATTCGTTCGCTCCCGATTGCGCGGACTCAAGGCGCGGCCCGCGATTTCGGTGCAGCTAAAGGCAGCGACGTCGCGCGCGCAAGGGCGGCCGGCGTATGGCCGCATGCGCCGCGCGGCGATGCGGCCGCTATTTCTTCTGGCGGGATTCGCGGATCTTGAGCAGCCGCTCGAGCTCGTCGTTCTGCTGGTTGATGCGGTCGGCGATGCGCGCCTCGTTCTGCTCGCCGGAAGCAGCGGCCGCCTGCTCGATGAGCTGCCGGATATTGTCCTCAAGGATCGCGATACGGTCGTTGAGTTCGTCGAGAGAAAGCGAGTCGTCGTTGCTCATCATGTGTTACCCCCAAATCAATCAGGAGCCGTAGGGTGGGCAAATCAAGCCGCGCCCACCATGATCTAGCGCAAGAAAAAGGTGGGCACGGCGCAAATGCGCCTTTGCCCACCTTACGACAGCCTACTTCAGCGGCTCAAGCACGGAGACGTAGTTGGCAACCGCCGCGCCGCCCATGTTGAAGATGCCGCCGAGCGTGGCGTTCTTGAGCTGCATGCCCTCGGGCGCCTGTCCCGCAAGCTGCATCGCGGTCATCACGTGCATGGAGACGCCGGTTGCGCCGATCGGATGGCCCTTGGCCTTCAATCCGCCCGACGGATTGACCGGCAGCTTGCCGTCCTTGAGTGTCCAGCCCTCCTTGATGGCGCGGGCACCCTGCCCCTTCGGCGTCAGGCCCATCGCTTCGTATTCGATCAGCTCGGCGACGGTGAAACAGTCGTGGGTCTCGACGAAGGAGAGATCGCTGAGCGCGACGCCCGCCTTCTCCAGCGCACGCTGCCAGGCGACCGTGCAGCCCTCGAACTGGAGGATGTCGCGCTTGGACATCGGCAGGAAGTCCTGGGCGTGCGCGGTGGCCCGGAAGCCGATCGACTTGCTCATGCCCTTGGCGGTCTCGGCATCGGCCAGCACCAGCGCCGCTGCGCCGTCGGAGACCAGCGAGCAGTCGGTGCGCTTCAGCGGTCCCGCGACATAGGGGTTCTTCTCGCTCTCGGCGCGGCAGAAGTCGAAGCCGAAATCCTTGCGCATCTGGGCGAAGGGATTGGCGACGCCGTTCTTGTGGTTCTTGGCCGCGATCAGCGCCAGCGCATCGGACTGGTCACCGTATTTCTGGAAATAGGAGCTGGCGATCTTGCCGAACACGCCGGCGAAGCCGCCGACGGTGTCGCCGTCCTCAGGCAGGTAGGATGCCTTGAGCAGGTTCTTGCCGATCTCAGGTCCCGGCGTGCGCGTCATCTGCTCGACGCCGACGACCAGCACGATCTTGGCCGCGCCGGCCGCGATTGCGCGCAGGCCCTGGTGCACCGCGGCAGAGCCGGTGGCGCAGGCGTTCTCGACGCGGGTCGCCGGCTTGAAGCGCAGCTTGGGGTCGGCCTGGAGCACCAGCGAGGCGGTAAAATCCTGCGGCGAGAAGCCGGCGTTGAAATGGCCGAGCACGATTTCGTCGACGTCGGAGGCCGAAATGCCGGCATCCGCCAGCGCCTCATTGGCAACGCGGGTGACGAGGCTTTCGACGGTCTCGGTGTCGAACTTGCCGAACGGCGTATGCGCCCATCCGACGATGCTGGCGGTCATGGTCTCTTCTCCTTTGGGTCTCTCACCTGACCTAAGTCTTAGCCTAGGGATGGCAAGACTTCACGCCGCTTTCAGGGCTTGCAGCGTACGCTGGCAGATGGCAGTTATGCCGGCCCAGTTCCCGGCCCTGATCTCGGCCGTCGGGCAGAGCCAGGAACCGCCGACCGCGACCACGTTGGGTTCGGCGAGCCAGGTCGCCGCATTGGCCTCGCCGACCCCGCCGGTCGGGCAGAACCGCACGTTCGGGAACGGCCCGCCGAGCGCGCGGAGGCCCTTGATGCCGCCGGCCTGCTCGGCCGGGAAGAACTTTGCGAGGTCGAGGCCGTAGGACAGCGCCAGCATCAGCTCGGACGCCGTGGCAATGCCCGGCGCGAAGGGCAAGGCGCTGTCGGCGGCGGCCTTGAGGAGGTCGGGGGTCACGCCCGGGCTGATGCCGAACGCGACGCCGAGCTTCTCGACACGGGTGAAGTCGGCCGGATTGAGAATCGTGCCGATGCCGACGATCGCCTCGGGGACTTCGGCCATCATCGCCCTCGCTGCCTCGATGGCAACAGGGGTACGCAGGGTCACCTCCAGCGTGCGGACGCCGCCGGCAACCAGCGCACGCGCCAGCGGCACGGCGTCCTGGATGCGCTCGATGGTGAGGACGGGAATGACGGTCGCGGCCTTGAACAGCGCGACGAGGTGGTTCTGTTTGGCGGTCGTGGTCATCAATCTTCGATTCTACTTGGTCGCTTGGCGCGAGGTCGCCGGCCGGGGCCGCTTCTTCGGCGGCATGGCATAGCCCGGAATGATGGCGCCAGGATAGCAGATCACGAGGCTGGCGAGGCGATGCCCGGCCTGGGCGGCTTCGACCGGATCAGAACCGGCAAGCCGGGCGGTTATATAGGCGGCGGCAAAGCTGTCGCCCGCGGCCGTGGTGTCGACGACGGGCTTGGTCATCGGTTCTGCACGGACTTCGCTGACGCCGCCGGGGAAGCGCAGCCGGCTCACCGGTTCGGCGAGCCGGAACACCAGCTCAGGCGTCGGGATGCGCGCCATCAGCTGATCCTGGCTCTCGCCGGGATAAAGCGCGAGCAGGTCCTCGGTCGAGGTCAGCACAATGTCGGCGGCCGCGAAGGCCGCGGCAAATACCTCGCGCGCGACATCGCGATCGGGCCAGCCGCGCGCGCGGAAATTGGTATCGAACACGAAGCGCGTGCCGAGCAGGCGCGCGCGCTTGATCGCCGCGAACAGGCGATCGCGCCCGGCCGCATCGTAGATCGAGAGCGTGATCGCGGAGAGATAGACGATGTCGTAGCTCGTCAGCGAGTTGAGGAGCTCGTCCGTCTCCGGCAGGTTCATCAACTGGCGCGCCGCCGCGCTGTCGCGCCAGTGGAAGAACTGGCGCTCGCCCTTCGCATCCAGCTGGATCATGTAGAGGCCGGGCAGCTTGCCCGGCAACCGCACGACGCGCCGGGTCCCGACGCCCTCGGCGGTCCAGGCCGCGATCATCTCATCGCTTAATGCATCATCGCCAAGCGCGGTAAGATAGTCGACCTTGACCTCGAGCCGCGCGAGATAGACGGCGGTGTTGAGGGTGTCACCACCGAAGCCGCGCGAATACAGGCCGCCGCCCTGCCCTTGCCCGCTGGACTGTCCGCCCTGAGCCTGCCGGAGCTCGACCATGCATTCGCCGATGCAAGCAACGCTCGCCATCACTCTACCCGCTCAATCACAGATCAGGCGACGAAATTGCCGCCGAGCTCATCTTCAATGTGAATGCGGATGATATCGTCGAAGGTCTTTTCTTCCGTGGTGAAACCGAGCTCGCGCGCCCGCTTCGCTTCGAAATTGCGCGGCCAGCCGCCGACAATGCTGACGATGAAGGGATCCAGCTCGTGCTTGATTCGCGCGGCGACCTTTTCGCCAGCCACCCGCTTGAGCGCAGCAATCTGCTCGCCGACCGTTGCCGAAAAGCCAGGCATGGTCAGATTGCGGCGCGGGCCGACCTTTGCGAGATCCATGGTGCCGGCGTGGAGCAGGAAGCCGACAGCGGAGCGCGGCGTGGCGTGCCAGTGGCGGACGTCCTCGGACACCGGAAGAACCGCTTCCTTGCCGGCCAACGGCTCACGCAGGATGTTGGAGAAGAAGCCCGATGCCGCCTTGTTGGGCAGGCCGGGCCGGATGCAGATCGTCGGCAGGCGGATGCCAATGCCGTCGAGGAAGCCGCGGCGGGAATAGTCGGCGAGCAGCAGTTCGCCGATCGCCTTCTGCGTGCCGTAGCTGAGCAACGGCGTGTGGAAGAATTCGTCTCCGATCGCATCGGGGAATGGCGCGCCGAACACCGCGATCGAGGAGGTGAAGACCACGCGCGGCTTGTAGCCGCCGCCGACGAGCCTGATGGCATCGAGCAGCATCCGTGTGCCGTCGAGATTGATGCGGTAGCCCTTGTCGAAATCGAGCTCGGCTTCACCCGAGACGATCGCGGCGAGATGGAAAATCACGTCCGGGCGGCCGGCGATCAGCTTTTCGGCTGCACCGGGGACAGCGAAATCGCCTGATACCGTGTCGACGGCGAAACCGGCCTTCTCGGGCCTCTTGGGCTCGACCACGTCGTGGATGGTCAGCTTGGTGATGTCACTCTTGCCGAGCCGGCCGTCGCGCAACAGCCGTTCACACAATTTGCGGCCGACCATGCCGGCGGCGCCCAGAACCAGAATATGCAAGAGCCTACTCCTTCTTATTGGCCGGAACGCGCCGCTCCTGACGCGCTCTCAGGCAGGCCCCGCGATCATTCCTTCACGGCGCCGGTCATCGCCGACACATAATGCTCCACAAAGAAGGCGTAAAGGACAACCAGCGGCAGCGAGCCGACCAGGGCGCCCGCCATCAAGGACCCCCATTTGTAGATGTCGCCGTCCACGAACTCGTTGACGACGGCCACCGGAACGGTCTTGTTCGGTGTCGATTGCAGGAAGGTCAGCGCGTAGATGAACTCGTTCCAGCACAGCGTGAACGAGAAGATGAAGGCCGAGATCAGCCCGGGCACCGCCAGCGGCACCACGATCTTGACCAGGATCTGCCAGCGGCTTGCCCCGTCGATCAGCGCACATTCCTCGAGCTCGAAGGGGATGGTCTTGAAGTAGCCCATCAGCAGCCAGGTTGAGAACGGGATGAGAAGCGTGGGATAGACGAGGATCAGCGACAGCGGAGAATCGAACAGCCCGTAAGCCTGGATCACCGAGGCGAGCGGGATGAAGAGGATCGAGGGCGGCACGAGATAGGCGAAGAAGATCAGGACACCGACCGTGTCGGCTCCGCGGAAACGCAGCCTCACGATGGCATAGGCGGCCAGCACGCTAGCGATGATGGACAGAGTCGTGGCGCCGAGCGCGACATACATCGTATTCCACAGCCAGCGCGGATACTGGGTCTCGAACAACAGCTTGCTGACGTGCTTGAAGGTGGGATGCACGACCCAGAACGGGTTGTAGGTGTTCATGTCGATGAGTTGCTCGTCCGGCTTGATGGCCGTCAGAACCATCCAGTAGAACGGGAACAGCAGCACGATCAGGATGATGAAGAGAGGCAGATAGAGCGTGACGAGACGCCTCGGCACCGACTCCAGATAGCTCATGCCCTCGGCGTCGTCGGTGGCGGCGGATTGCAATGTGGAGTCAGTCATTGTTGCCTCCCTGCTGCCATTTGCGGCGCTGCATGCCGAACCACGAGATCGCAATCGCCGCGAGCAGGAACGGGATCATCGCGGTGGCGATCGCCGCGCCTTCGCCGAGGCGTCCGGAGATGATGCCGCGCTGGTAGCTCAGCGTCGCCATCAGGTGCGTCGCATTGACGGGACCGCCGCGGGTCAGCGCCCAGATGAGCTGGAAGTCGGTGAAGGTGAACAGCACCGAAAAGGTCATGACCACGGCGATGATCGGCGTGAGCAGCGGATAGGTGATGTGGCGGAAGCGCTGCCAGCTCGTCGCTCCGTCGAGGGTCGCGGCCTCGTAGAGCGAGGGAGAGACGGTCTGCAGGCCAGCGAGCAAGGTGATGGCGACGAAGGGAACGCCGCGCCAGATGTTCGCGATGATGACGCTGGCCCGCGCCCAATTCGGATCGCCGAGAAAGTCGATGTTGTGCGAGATCAGGCCGAGCCTGGTCAGCGACCAGGAGATGATCGAGAACTGGGAATCGTAGATCCACCAGAAGGCAATGGCCGACAGCACGGTCGGCACGATGAAGGGAATCAGGACGATCGATCGGATGAACGCCTTGAACGGCATGTTCCGATTAAGCAGCAGTGCGAGATACAAGCCGATCGCGAATTTGATGGCGCTCGCGACGATCGTGTACAGCAGCGTGTTGAACACCGACAGCCAGAAGATGGCGTCGTCCCACAGCCACTCGTAGTTCTCAAGCCCGATGTAGACGCCGGTGCGTCCAATGCGCGCGTCCGTGAAGCTCATCCAGACGCCCAGCCCAAGCGGATAGGCCAGGAACAGCAGCAGGAACGCGGCCGCGGGCAGCATGAACCACACCGCGATGAAGTTACGGTCGGCACGCACGCGCGACCACCGCGAGACCGCGTCGGCCGACGGCGTGCGGGCGGGTATTGAGGCTTGGACGGTGCTCATTCCAACTCCAGTTCCGAAAGACAACGCCCGGCCGCTCCGAAGACAAGCCGAGCATTGCCCGCAGCAGAATGCGGCCGGCGCCCGTGAGCGCCGGCCTTTCCGATCAGCGGAAGATGCGCTTGGTCGAACGCTCCGCGGTCGCCATCGCCGTCTTCAGATCCTCTCGCCCGGTGCAGTAGTTTGCAAACATGTCGACGACGACGAAGTCAGCAATCGCGGCCGCCGCGCCCTCGCTCATTTGCGCGAGACCGGCCGGGGTCATCGCGGTCGCGGCGACATCCCGGTACGGCGTGTTCTTGGGATCCGCCGTCCAGATCGGGTTGGCATCGTAGGCCTTCAGGAAGTGCGACAGATAGCCCTGCGCGGCCTCGATCCAGGGATTGAACTGGGCGGGCTCGAGCATGAACGCCGTGAACGCCTTGCAGGTCTGCGGATACTTCGTGAAATTGTAGACGAGGATCGGGAAGCCCAGATGCAGCTCTCGCGTCTTGCCGTCGAGGCCGGCCGGCAGATGCGCGTGATTCATGTCCTCGGCGATCTTGGGAGCATCCTTCTTGGCCGCGACATAGACCGAGATGCCGTTGACGGTCAGAAAGAGCTGGTCGGCGAGGAACGCCTTGTTGTTGTTGCTGTCGTTCCAGGAGGCCGTGCCTGGCACGAAGTTCTCGTAGAGCCCCTTCACATATTCCAGCGCTTTGGCGGTCTCGGGCGAGTTGATGATGACCTTGTTGTCCTTGTCGATCAAATTGCCGCCATGCGCCCACAACGCCCAATGCAGCCAGCCGTTGGCATCGCCGGAGGCGTGGCCCAGCGCCATGCCGGCGGGCGCACCGTTCTTATTCATCGCCTTCACGAGGTCGGCAAAGCCGGCCAGGTCCTTCGGGAAGGTCTTGTGTCCGGCCTTCTCCATCGCCGAGATGCGGTAGTTCACGAGACCTCCGGTCGCGGCGACGGGAATGCCGATCCACTTGCCGTTGAGCTTGCCATAGGCCTCGCCGGACGGCGTCCAGCCGCCGTTCACCTTCGCGAGATGGTCGGCGACATCGGTCATGTCGGTGCATTTGGAGGGAAACAGGAACGGCAAGGAGTAGAGACCCCAGACCATGTCGAGGCCCTGGCCAGTGTTCGCCGCCACGGAGGCCTTGGGCTGGACATCGTCATAGGCCTCGTTCGACACGTTGATGGTGACGTTGTTGGCCTTCTGGAACGCATCGACGATCTTGAGGAAGGCAGTGTCTTCAGCTTCGACGAACCGCTTCCAGCGCAGCATGTTGATCTTCGCACCAGCTTCCGGCTTCCACTGAGCCGTCTGCGCCCAGGCCCGGGCGTAGCCGAGCAGTTCTTCGCTCGACATGGCGGCCGCGGCGGCCAGCAACGTCGCTCCGCCCTTGAGCACCGAGCGCCGGTCAGTCAAAAAAATTCGCCATCTGTCGTCTTCTCCCTGGTTCTTATTCTGTGGTTCTTATTGTGTGGTTTGAAACTTCACTCGCTACATGCGTTTGCCTGTCGCCTCGTCGAACAGGTGAACCAGCGCCGGATCGGGCTTCAGCCGGACCCTGTCGCCCGGATTGAACTGGTGACGCTCGCGGAAGACCGCGACAACCTGCTCGCCGCCCACCTTCGCGAACACCTGGGTCTCGGAGCCGGTCGGCTCGACCACTAGGATCTCGGCCTCGGCGCCGTCGTCGGCAATGGTGAAGTGCTCGGGCCGCACGCCGTACACGACAGGCTTGCCGTCAGAGCCCGCCGGCGCGGTCTTGAGCGGCAGCTTGACGCCGTTCGGACCCTCGAAGGTCGCAACGCCGTTCACGCGCACATGGCCTTTGAGGAAGTTCATCGCGGGAGAGCCGATGAAGCCGGCGACGAACTGGTTGTCCGGCTTGTCGTAAAGCTCGAGCGGCGTTCCCATCTGCTCGACGATGCCGTCATGCATCACGACGATCTTGTCGGCCATGGTCATGGCCTCGATCTGGTCGTGGGTGACGTAGACGGTCGTGGTCTTCAGCCGCTGGTGCAGCTCCTTGATCTCGGTGCGCATGGCGACACGCAGCTTGGCGTCGAGGTTCGACAAGGGCTCGTCGAACAGGAAGACCTGCGGATCGCGCACGATGGCGCGGCCCATGGCGACGCGCTGGCGCTGGCCGCCGGAGAGCTGGCGCGGATAGCGATCGAGCAGCGGCGACAGAGCGAGAATTTCGGCGGCGCGCTTGACGCGCTTGCTGATCTCGTCGGAGCCGGCGTTCCGCAGCTTCAGCGAGAAACCCATGTTCTCGGCGACGGTCATGTGCGGGTAGAGCGCGTAGTTCTGGAACACCATCGCAATGTCCCGCTCCTTGGGCTGGACATTGTTGACGACGCGGTCGCCGATCGAGATCGTGCCGGAGGTGATGTTCTCAAGGCCTGCGAGCATCCGCAGAAGCGTCGACTTGCCGCAACCGGAGGGACCGACCAGAACGACGAACTGGCCATCCTCGATCGGAATCGACACGCCGTGCAGGACTTCAAAATTGCCGAACGATTTCCGCACGTCGCGGATTTGCACAGACGACATCTAGCTCCCTCCTCCGACCCGACGACGCAACTGTCGCGCCGCCACCGTCTTGTTTTTTCTGAACTTCGCTGAACGAAGCCCGGTCATACCGGGCGACATTGTCAGCAGTTTGTGCGGCTTTGGCAATTTGTCTTTGGTTAGTCGTTGCTGGTAGCGCTGTCAACGTTCCTTTGTTTGCGGGAGTGACTGTGTTAAGAGCAGCGAATGGGTCGAAAACGCACCAAGTCAGGCAAAATCCGGCTGGCGGAAGTCGCCGAGCTTGCCGGAGTCAGCCCGATCACCGCGTCCCGCTTCTTCCGTAATCCCGAGGCGCTGTCGGTCGCCAAAAGGACGCGGGTCGAAAGCGCCGCCAAGGAGCTCGGCTATGTACCGAACCTCGCGGCACGCGCGCTGGCCTCGCAACGCACCGAAGTGATCGGTGTCCTGATCCCCTCGCTCACCAATAACGTGTTCTCGGACGTGCTGCGCGGCATCTATGACGCCTCCGAAGGCAGCCGGTACTCGATCCAGTTGTCCAACACACGCTACAGTATTCTCCAGGAAGAGAGGCTGCTGCGCCTGTTTCTTGCGCAGAAGCCGGCCGGCCTCATCGTCACCGGCATCGACCAGACCACGGAATCGCGCGCGATGCTCGAGGCCGCCGACTGCCCGATCGTGCAGATCATGGAGATCGGGCCCAATCCGGTCGATATGATGATCGGCTTTTCGCACTATGATGCAGCGCGCGCAGCGATCGCCCACCTGTTCGATCAAGGCCACCGCAAGATCGGCTTCGTCGGGGCGCGCATGGACCCGCGGGTACAGCGGCGGCTGGATGGCTATCAGTCCGCCATGAAAGACGCCGGCCTGTTCGAGCAGCGCCTCGTCGTCACGACTGCCACACCGACTTCAGTGACGCTCGGCGGAGCCCTGTTCACCGATCTGCTGGCGCGCGAGCCCGACATCGATGCGGTGTTCTGCGCCAATGACGATCTTGCGCTGGGCGTGCTGTTCGAATGCCGGCGCCGTGAGATCGCCGTCCCAGAGCAGATCGCGATCGTCGGATTCAACGACCTCGAATTCATGGCTTCCGCGGTCCCGACCCTCACCAGCGTGCGCACCAACCGTTACGAGATGGGCAAAACAGCCGCCACCATGCTGATCGAGGCGATCGACGGACGGCGCCCTGAGCAGCCGGTGCTTGATCTCGGCTTCAAAGTGATCGAGCGGCAAAGCTCATCGTCGCGGCGCTCGGACAACGGGCCAGCCGTTTCCGGCGCGGCTGCGGCGAACAAAATGATAGCGTTACCAAGTAGCCGCGACTAGTATCGGATTTGTGAGGAAACGACCCGCCAACGGGAAGCTGCTCGCGCCGTTGGGCATCGCACAAGCCAACACCATGATACGGACGCCAGTGCGTTTGCATTGCAGGAGAAACCAATGACAAAAAAACCAACCAATGGGCATGCGCCCGCCGGCAACAGCACTCGCCGCCACCTTCGCTCGCAGGAATGGTTCAACAACCCGCATAATCCGGGCATGACCGCGCTCTATATGGAGCGCTATCTGAACTACGGCCTCACCCGGGCCGAGCTCCAGTCCGGCAAGCCAATCATCGGCATCGCGCAGACCGGCAACGACCTCTCCCCCTGCAACCGCCACCACATCGAGCTCGCCCACCGCGTTCGCGAGGGCATCCGCGAGGCCGGCGGCATTGCGATGGAATTCCCGACCCACCCAATCCAGGAGACCGGCAAGCGCCCGACCGCGGCGCTCGACCGCAACCTCGCCTATCTCGGCCTGGTCGAGATCCTCTACGGCTATCCGCTCGACGGCGTGGTGTTGACCACCGGCTGCGACAAAACAACGCCGGCCTGCATGATGGCGGCGGCGACCGTCAACCTGCCCGCGATCGTGCTGTCGGGCGGCCCGATGCTCAACGGCTGGCATGCCGGCGAACGCACCGGCTCCGGCACCATCGTCTGGAAATCGCGCGAGCGGCTCGCTGCGGGCGAGATCGATTATGAAGAGTTCATGGAGATCGTGGCCTCCTCGGCGCCCTCGGTCGGCCATTGCAACACCATGGGCACTGCCTCGACCATGAACGGGCTGGCGGAAGCGCTCGGCTTTTCGCTGCCGGGCTGTGCGGCGATCCCCGCGCCCTATCGCGAGCGCGGCCAGATCGCCTATGAGACGGGAAAACGCATCGTCGACATGGTCTGGGAGGATCTCAAGCCCTCGGACATCCTGACCCGGAACGCGTTCGAGAACTGCATCGTGATCAATTCGGCGATCGGCGGCTCGACCAACGCGCCGATCCACATCAATGCGCTGGCGCGCCATATCGGCGTCGAGCTGTCGATCGACGACTGGCAGAAGGTCGGCCACGACGTGCCGCTGCTGGTCAATATGCAGCCGGCCGGCTTCTATCTTGGCGAGGAATTCCACCGCGCCGGCGGCGTGCCGGCTGTGGTGCGCGAACTGATGAAGCACAAGCGCATCCATGAGGACGCGGTCACGGTCAACGGCCGCGGCATCGGCGAGAATTGCAAGAACGCGCCCGCGCCCGACAACGACGTGATCTGGGCTTACGACAAGCCGCTGGTGAAGGACGCCGGCTTCCTGGTGCTGAAGGGCAATTTGTTCGATTCCGCGATCATGAAGACCAGCGTGATCTCCAAGGAATTCCGCGACCGTTACCTCAGCAATCCGAAGGACCTCAACGCCTTCGAGGGCCGCGCCATCGTGTTCGAGGGTCCGGAGGACTATCACGAGCGGATCGACGATTCCTCGCTCGACATCGACGAGCGCTGCGTGCTGTTCATCCGCGGCACCGGTCCGATCGGCTATCCTGGCGGCGCCGAGGTCGTGAACATGCAGCCGCCGGCAGCCCTGATCAAACGCGGCATCCTGTCCCTGCCCTGCATCGGCGACGGCCGCCAGTCCGGCACCTCGGGCTCGCCGTCGATCCTGAACGCTTCGCCGGAAGCCGCCGCCAATGGCGGTCTTGCGATCCTCAAGACCGGCGACAAGGTGCGCATTGACCTCAACAAGGGCAGCGCCAACATCCTGATCTCGGACGACGAGCTGAAGAAGCGCCACGCCGAGCTCAAGGCCAACGGCGGCTTCAAGCATCCGCCGAACCAGACGCCGTGGCAGGAGATCTATCGCAACACCGTCGGCCAGCAATCGACCGGCGCCTGCATGGAGCTCGCCACGCGCTACCAGAACGTCGCCGGCACCTTTGGTGTGGCGCGGGATAATCATTAGCAAAGATCGTCATTCCGGGGCGCGACGCAGTCGCGAGCCCGGAATCCAGGAGCATGGATTCCGGGCCTGCGCCTGACGGCGCATCCCGGAATGACGGCACCAATTCAAAGGAGAACAACAAAAATGGCAGACCGCCTCAAGGGAAAGCGCGCAGTCGTCACCGCCGCAGCCGCCGGCATCGGACGCGCATGCGCCATCGCATTCGCGCGTGAAGGTGCGACCGTCATCGCCACCGACATCAACGAGAGTGGCATCGCCACCTTAAGCAAGGAAGGCGTCGCCGAGACAGCGAAACTCGACGTGCGCAACACCGCCGACGTCAACGCCTTCGCCAACCGCGTCGGCAAGATCGATATCCTGCTCAACGCGGCGGGCTTCGTGCACCACGGCACCATCCTGGAGTGCTCGGAAGAGGATTTCGACTTCTCGTTCGACCTCAACGTCAAGTCGATGCACCGGACCATCAAGGCGTTCCTGCCGGCGATGCTCGCGGGCGGTGGCGGCAGCATCGTCAACATCTCCTCCTGCGCGGCGCTGCGGCCGCCGGCCAACCGCTATGTCTACAGCGCCTCGAAGGCCGCGGTGTCGCTGCTGACGCGCGCGGTCGCGCTCGACTTCATCACCAAGGGCATCCGCTGCAACAGCATCTGCCCCGGCACCGTCGAGACGCCCTCGATGCTCGACCGCGCCGCCGCGCAAGGTCCGCAGGGCAAGGAGATGTTCATCTCCCGCCAGAAGATGGGCCGGCTCGGCACCGCCGACGAAATCGCGTCCATGGCGGTCTATCTCGGCAGCGACGAAAGCGCCTTCACCACCGGCGTCGACCTCGTCGTCGACGGCGGCTACATGCTCTGACGCCTAAGGGATCACATCTCATGAACAAGATCGATCTCAACGGCCGCGTCGCCGTCGTCACCGGCGGCGCGCAGGGCTTTGGCCGTGCGATCACCCAGCGCTTTGTCGATTCCGGCGCCAAGGTCGCGATCTGGGATTTTGATGCAGCGCTGGCCGAGAAGACGGCGAAGGAGATTGGCGGCGAGACCAGAGTCTTCAAGGTCGACGTCACCGATACCGCAGCCGTCGAGCAGGCCCGCGATGCCACGCTCGCCGCGTTCGGCAAGATCGACATCCTCGTCAACAATGCCGGCATCGCCGGCGTCAACAAACCGGTTTGGGAGACCGACCTCGAGGAATGGCGGAAAGTCCTGCGCATCAACCTCGACGGCCCCTTCATCTGCTGCAAGGCGATCGTGCCCACGATGCTCAAGCAGAAGTACGGGCGGATCGTGAACATCGCGTCCATCGCCGGCAAGGAAGGCAATCCAAACGCGTCGCACTATTCGGCCTCCAAGGCCGGCCTGATCGCGCTGACGAAATCGCTCGGCAAGGAATTGGCGGCACACGACATCCTCGTGAACGCGGTGACGCCGGCAGCGGCGAAGACCGCGATCTTCGACCAGATGACGCAGCAGCATATCGACTTCATGCTGTCGAAAATCCCCAAGGGACGCTTCGTGCTGGTGGAAGAGCTCGCCGCAATGGTGAGCTGGCTCGCATCCGAGGACTGCGCGTTCTCGACCGGCGCCGTCTTCGATATTTCCGGCGGACGCGCAACCTATTGAGAGAGCCATGATCCGGGAAGGTGGATGCCTGTGCGGCGCGGTGCGGTTCAAGGCGCAAGGTGAGCCGCTCAATGTCCGCATCTGCCATTGCCGCATCTGCCAGAAGGCGATGGGCTCGCCGTTCTTTGCCCGCGCGCAGTTCGACCAGAAAGCGCTGACCGTCGAGGGCGACACTGGACGTTATGCGTCATCGGAGAACATCGACCGCGTGTTCTGCAAGCGTTGCGGCACGCGCCTGTTCTCCTGGCGGCGCAATGGCACGCTGGCTGGCGTGGCGCTCACCACCTTCGACGACCGCAACGCCTTTGCGCCGACCGAGCACATCTGGGTCTCGGAAAAGCTCGCTTGGCTCAAGCTCGACGACGGCCTGCCGCAATATCCGACGACGATCCCGGCGTGACGTCAGGATCGGTCTGACGCGTCGCGCGCTCGGCCCCTCCTCGCTGCCCGGTCGTCGTGGCGATCCAGATCCCTGCGAACACCGCGACGATGCCGGCCGCGAGATTCCAGCGTAGCGGCTCATCGAGCAAATAGGCGCCGACGAGCGATGCCGTGATTGGATTGACCGTCACCGAGATCGCGACGCGTGTCGGTGTCGTTCGTTCCAGCGCGAAGGCCCAGAGATAGAATGTCAGCGCCGCGCCGAAGGCGCCGAGATAGACGGCCGCCAGCCATTGCGGCGCGCCGAAGCCTGCGACGGGCGCGAAGCTGCCGCGGACGCATGAGAGCAGGATGAGGCAGGCCGCGCCCGCAGCCATGCTCATGGTGGTGAAGGCGATCGGACCGGAGCGCCGGATCAACGGCTTCGACCAGATGCCATACAGCGCCATGCACAGCGCCGCCGTGATCATCAAGAGATCGCCGCGCCAGGCTCCCGTCGGGGCAGAGGTCAGATCGGAGAGAAGCGCAACCGCAACGCCCAACGTCGCCAGCACGACGCCGACCGATTTGCGCCAGGTCAGGGCTTCGGCGCCGAGCGCGGCCCCGATCACCAGCGACAACAGAGGCAGCGTCGACAAGGCGAGCGCGCCGCGCGCTGCTGTGGTGAAAATGAGCGACGCATTGAACAGGATCGGGAACAGGGCGAAGAACAGGATGCCGAGCCCGGCTGCGGCGGCCCAGTCCCCTCGCTCCGGCCAGCGGTCGCCACGCAGCAGCGTCAGGGGCAACAGCAGGAGGAAGCCGATGCCGAACCGGAACGAGCCGATCGCCAGCGGATCGATGGCGCTGACGAGATAGCGCGTGGCGCCGATCGATGTGCCGCCCAGTCCGCTCGACAGCACGGCAGCCAGAACGCCGGATATCTCGTCCACGATTCCTCCCGTTGATCAGCTCAAAAAACAGCATACGGGGCACGCCGAAACAGGGAATGGAATTTCCATCATGCTGGGATAAGGTTTCGTCATGAGCTCGCCCGATCTCGACCCTGATCTTCTGAAGGCCTTTCTCGCGGTCACCGAGCATCGCTCGTTCACACGCGCAGCGGCCGCGCTCAACCGGACCCAATCGGCCGTCAGCGTCCAGATCAGACGTTTGGAAGAGCGGATCGGCACAAAGCTGTTTCACCGGAACAGGACCGGCATCGCGCCGACGGCCGCGGGCGACGAACTGCGCGCCTATGCGAAGCGCATCCTTGCCCTCAATGCGGAAGCGGTCGGCGCAATTCATGCACGCCAGACCGAAGCCGTGATCCGCCTCGGCGTGATGGACGATTACGGCACGATCGTCATTCCGCCCCTGCTGGCGAGCTTTGCAAAACACCATCCGCTGGTGCAGGTCGAGATCGAGACCGGATTGACGTCCACGATGCCGGCGCGACTTGGCGAAGCCTACGACCTCGTCATCGCCATGCATCCGCAGGGACGTGGGGACGGTGAGCTGTTGAGGTGCGAGCAGCCGGTTTGGGCGGCTTCCGCCTCCTATCGGGCCGGGGCGCGGGATCCACTGCCCGTCGCGCTATACCCGCCGGGCTGCCTGTTCCGCCAATGGGCCGCGGAGGCGCTCGATGCGGCTGGCCGGCCCTGGCGCCTCGCTTATGTCAGCCGGACGTTGGCGGCGGCCACACAGATCGCGGCTGCAGGTCTTGCGGTTACGGTGGTGAAGGCCGGCACCCTGCCCCCTCACCTCCGGGACCTGTCGGGGCATGATGACCTGCCGCCGCTGCCGGCAGCGGATATCCGCCTCCACCGTGCGCGCAACCTGTCGCAGGCTGGCGGCCTGCTCGCCGATCACTTGCAGCGTGGCATTTCGGAACCGGCCACCCTATGTTGACGTGAAGCGTTGCTGCACCGCCGGTTTGGCTGGGACGGTTGCAAGGCCGCAGGCGAAACCGGGACAGACGAGCCGTGGACATTTCCTTCTATGACCTTTCGGTTTGGGTGCTGCCGCTGGTGCTCGCCATCACCTTTCACGAGGCCGCGCACGGCTTCGTGGCGCATCGCCTTGGCGACGACACGGCGTGGCGGCTCGGCCGCGTCAGCTTCAATCCGCTCCGCCACATCGATCCGTTCGGCACCCTGATCCTGCCGGCGATGCTGCTGTTTGCGCATTCGCCGTTCCTGTTCGGCTATGCCAAGCCTGTGCCGGTGAATTTCCGCAAGCTCAACAACCCCAGGCTCGATATGGTCTGGGTCGCGTTGGCCGGGCCAGCCACCAACATCCTGCTGGCGCTCGCCACGGCCCTTGCCCTGCACGCCTTGCCCTGGGCGCCGGCTGGCTCGGCGCAGTGGATCTTCGACAATCTCAAGAATTCGCTGGTGATCAACGCGGTGCTGGCGGTGTTCAACATGATGCCGATCCCGCCACTCGACGGCGGGCGCGTCGCAGTCGGGCTGTTGCCGCGGCCACTTGCCCTGCCGCTGGCCCGGCTTGAGCGGTTCGGTATGCTGATCCTGATCGGCCTCCTGATCCTGCTGCCTCTTGCAGGTTCGCAGTTCGGTCTAAATCTTGATGTTATCTCAGCAATACTGCGAACGTTGACGGGTTATGTGATTCAGACTGTTCTCTTTCTGACCGGCAATGCGTAGTTGAAGGCGACATCCGAAGACAAGCCGAAGGGCTCGAGGCCGACTTGGTCAAAGCTGCCGATATGCTGATCGCGCGACGCGCCGACACCCGCGCCCGCGCCGATTTTGCCACCTGGAAAATGATGGCCAAGCTCAACGGGTCGTCCGCGCTGCCTCCGGAGGCGCAGGAATTCCTCGCAAGCTACAAGAATCTCTTGGCTCAGATGAGCGAGGGTGAAGCCACCGAGGCCACGATCGGCGCGATCTACAAATCCTACTATGCCGAGATGGGCGGCGCAGGAACTCCGCCCGACGTCCGCCCCCGCCCGGCCGTACCCGCGGCGGACAATGTTACCGCCTTCCGCCGCCCGGCACCCAAGCCGAAGAAGGTCAACTTCTTCGGAGCAACGGCGGCCGGCGGCCCCCAGAAACGGCCGCTCCCGGTGGCGCTGATCTTTGCCTGCCTGGTCGTGGTCTATGCCGGGATCAGGCTCTACTGGCGCTGAGCTGACTTCTTTTTCTTCTTCGCGTCCGGCGGCGGAAAACTGATTTCGACGGTGCGATCGAAATGATCGTCGGTCAATCCGGCAGGAGGTGGCTCGAAAGGATCAGACTTGTGCACCATCGCGATCGCAGCTGCATCGTATGCGGCATCCCCGGACGACTGGACGACATCAGCCGATAGCACATTCCCTCTTCGGTTGATCGAGAAGCTGACTTTCACCTTCTGATTACTGTTCTCTTTGCCTTCCGGATTGATCTGGTGCAGCTTGAGACGCGCGCTGATTTTTCGGTTCCAGTCCATCGTCAGCTTCAGAATGTCCTTGCCGATACCGGCCACAGGCGCCAAAGCCTTCTCGGCCTCGCGGGTCGCCTCCTCAAAAGTCTGCCGGACCATGTCAATCTGCTTTGGCGCGGCTTCCATCGCCGGAGTTTCAACGGCCGCCACCTTCGCATCGTCGTCCTGTTCCTTCTTCGCCTTGCGCTCGGTGACGATGCGATCGGGATCGTCGACCTGTTGCGGCCGATCCTGTGGAAGCTCCGTCTCCTGCGTTTCAGCCTTCTGCTGCGGAAGCTCTGGGCGCTCTTCTTGCGCTTCAGAGTCGATGGGCCCGGTCGGCATGTCGGATTCTTGAGCTTCCGGCGAAGCCATCTCGACTGCGAACTCCGCCCCCGCAGCGCCCAACCCTTCGTCGCCCTCGTCGGCCCGCAGGTTTGCGAGCGCGAGCGCAGCCCCACCCAAATGGAGTGCGAGCGCCGCTACCGCGGCCAGGATCCACAGCCTCCGGGATGACCTGGGTTCGAGCTCAGCGTTAGACATGGCAATCCCTTGGCGCCCCCTATGGCTGTGCAGGGCCCGCGGCAGCAGCGCCCGCTGGCGCGCCCGCGCTTTCCAGCGCAACCAGCTTGACGCGCGTATAGCCGCCGGAGCGCAACAGCTCCATGACGCCCATCAACTCGCCATAAGGCACGGAGCGATCAGCACGCAGGAAGATGTACTTGTCCTTGCTCATGTCGGACAGCCCGTCGAGGCTCGAGATCAACTCGGCCCGGTTTACGGCGTTCTCTCCTATGGCAAGCCCCAGATCGCGCTTGATGCTGAGATAGGTCGGCTTGTCCGGTTTCTTCTGCGGTGTCGAGCTCGACGTGGGCAAATCAATCGGCAGGTCGACCGTCGAGAGCGGCGCCGCGACCATGAAGATGATCAGCAGGACGAGAATGACGTCGATGAACGGCGTGACGTTGATGTCATGCGTTTCCGAGAAATCGTCGTCATCGACGTCGTTGTCTGCGAGCGAAACGCCCATGGTTCACTCCGCCGCGCGCGAATGCATGCCGCCGTGGCTGCGGTCGAGATCGCGCGAGAGCAGCCGCGCCGCCGTACCCGAGCCGCGGCTGACGAGTTCGAGATAGCTTTTCGTCATGCGCGCAAAGTGGTTGTAGATGATGACGGCGGGGATCGCGGCGACGAGGCCGATCGCGGTGGCAAGCAGCGCTTCGGCGATGCCGGGCGCGACCACGGCGAGGTTCGTGGTCTGCGATTTCGAAATGCCGATGAAGCTGTTCATGATGCCCCAGACCGTGCCGAACAGGCCGACGAAAGGCGACGTGGAGCCGATGGTCGCGAGCACCCCCATACCGACGCGGATGCGACGCTGTTCCGCCCGCACGATCTCGGCGAAGCTCGAGGCGGCGCGCTCCTTGATGCCGGCATCGCTGGACAGTCCGGCCGACATCCGCGCCTCACGCAGCGCCGCCGCCAGGAAGGACGACAGGACGCCCTCCTTGGTGCCGAGCGCCATCTGCGCCTCCGCAAGCGACCGCGCCTCCGCAACCTTTTTCAGGGCTGAACGAAGCTTGCCGGAGGCAACCGACAATTCGATCGACTTGGCGATGAAGACGGTCCAGGTCATCAGCGAGGCGAAGGCAAGGCCGATCATCACCGCCTTCACGATGATGTCCGCCGACATGAACATCACCCAGGGCGACAATTCCTTCATCGCCGGCGCGATCGCGGTCACCGCATCGGGCTTCGCGGGCGCCGGATTGGTGGCCGCAGGCGTCGCCGTCGGAGCAGCGGGGGGCGGT
>NZ_LGHL01000012.1 GCF_001908205.1 Bradyrhizobium sp. NAS80.1 | reverse complement strand
TGCTAGCTTAAGCGCTAGAACCGCCTTGGACGAATAACTTCTTCTATCGCGCTCAAGCGCCTTGGCGTTTTCACACAGCCAAGACCCGAAGCGGAACTCGGGCGCGAGAAGTAGGCAGACTCCCGACTTCCGCGATCTCAGATTTTCTGCTCCGTTCGCCCGATTGGCTGTAACCAAATTCGGTGAATGGCCGAACTACCCGATAGGGCAGGCATGACGACCACGGAAAAAGAGCTGAAGGCACTTATGCTTGCCAGCCAGGAAGGCGATGCGGCGTCGCACCGCACCCTGCTTGAGCGTTTGAGTAAACACTTGCGAGCCTACTACAAGCGCAGGCTCGCCAGTATCGGGAGAGGTGCATCCGAAGCAGAGGATCTCGTGCAGGAAGCTGTGTTGGCGATCCATATCCAGCGACATACTTACGATCCGTCAGAGCCGTTGACGCCCTGGGTGCATGCGATCGCGCGCTACAAACTGATCGATTTCCTACGACGGACGCGAGCGTCGCTCGCTGACGTGCCGATCGATGAAGCTGATGAGCTCGTGGCACACGACGATCATGTCAGCGCCGAGAACAGCTTTGACGTCAAGCAGTTGCTGACCCGCTTGCCGAAGAAAATGCAATGCGCGATCGAAGCTGTAAAGATTAACGGGCTGAGCATAGCTGAAGCGGCGCAGAGGTGCGCGATCTCGGAAGCGGCGGTGAAAGTCAACATTCATCGTGGACTGAAGGCGTTAGCGGCCTTAATCGCACAAAGGGCGGAGCCATGAAAACGGACGAACTCGTCGCCGCACTCAGCATGAACGTCGAGCCGGTCAATCACAGGCGGGTCAACCGCATCGTCGGCATCGCGCTGGCGATTGGAACGGTCATAGCCCTTGGTCTCACCCTGTTGGGACTTGGTATCCGTGCCGATCTGACGACGCCCCGCGCCGCAATGTTTCTGTTCCTGAAAATCGCGTTCGCGCTTGCCATCGTGGGCGTCGCATCGGCTTACCTGTCGCGGCTGGTACGTCCGGGAGGAGAGCGAAGAGTTTCCCTTGGTCTGGCAGCTATGCCCTTTGTCGCGATCATCCTGCTTGCTGCCATCAGCCTAGGGCAGGCCCCCAGCTCGCACTGGGACAGGATGATGATGGGCGATAAATGGCTTGAATGCCTCATCTCCATTCCGATCATCGCCATTGTTCCCTTTGCCGCGATCATCTTGGCAGCGCGAAGGGCGGCGCCAACCAATCTGGTTCGCGCCGGGGCGTTCAGCGGTCTTGCGGCGGGTGGCGTGAGCGCGATTGCGTATGCACTGCACTGCACCGATGACTCACTACCCTTTGTTGCGCTCTGGTATGGCGGCACGATTGTGCTGTGCACACTGGCAGGCGCCGCGTTGGGGCCGCGGCTGCTGCGCTGGTAACGAAACAGATCACTCATCACGTCGGCGTGAGATCGTAACCCTCCAAGGACTGGCTCCGAACTCCTCCTTAGAAGCGCGCTGAATGCGCTTTGGCAAAATGATGGAGCCGGGACCATGTTGAAGAAAAGCCTTCTGACAATCGCCCTTTTGGCGGCGCTGTCGGCGACCGCCCAAGCAGGCGCAACGATCTCCGACAAGCGCTATTGGCCGAATGAAGCGAGGGCTAGTGCGCAATACACAACTTCCTCACAGCGCAATGCGAGTTCCGCGTTCGCATATGACCGCGGTGCATCCGTCTCGGGCCCTGCCACGATCGCGATCGAGGATCGTTCGCCCTGGCGGTATCACGGCGGCCCGAAATCGCACTAGTGGTATCGAAGCAGGGGACTGCGCCCGGCGATGAACGTTTGCGCGGTCCCTTGTTCTATTTCGACTTGAACTGACGGAGCATGCTTCTGGTTATCAGCCAGCACATCGCAACCGCAACGAACCTGCTGGATACACTGCGCGGCAGATTGGGCGATTACCTGGATCGATATCGCCTGGTGCTGTATCCGACGCTTGGAACGGTCGTCGCTTTCAGCGTCGCGCTCAACTGGCACTGGCTGACGACGGCCGAGGTGGTGCGTGTGGTGACCGCGCTGCCAGCTGATGATGTACAAGTGTTTGAGGTGCGGTATCGGCCACTCGGATCGCAACACGGAGTCTCACGGCGACCCGCGCCCGACGACGACCTTGGACGGATCACGGACGCAGCGTGGGCCGGGATCATCTGCATTTCCGATAGAACGAGGTCGCTCATGATGGACGGAATGATGCCTGGAATGATGTGGGCTATGGGGCTGATCTGGCTGTTGGTCGTTGTCGTGCTAATCCTGTCGGCGGCCGCGCTCATCAAATACCTGCGGTCCGGGCCGAGGAGGGAATGACCATGAACAGATTCGGTTTCGTCGTGCTGGCTTTAGTCGCATTTCAGACCTCGGCTTTCGCCCAGCAAGGCGACGCGTCCCGCGGCCAGCAGGCGTTTCGAATTTGCGCCGCTTGCCATTCGCTCGAACCCGACCGCAACATGACCGGTCCAAGTCTCGCCAGACTGTGGGGGCGTAAGGCTGGCGGGCTGGCAAGCTTCGAGCGCTATTCCGACGCGCTCAATTCTTCTGGGATCATCTGGGATGACCGCTCGCTCGATGCTTGGCTTACTGATCCTGACCGCATGGTCCCGGACAATGAGATGCCATTCGAGGGCATCAAGGACGAGCGCGCCCGGGCGGATTTGCTCGCCTTCCTGAAGGAGGCGACGAAGCTCGGTACTGCGCCGCCACGCACCGCTCAGGGTCCGATGGGCGGGATGGGAGGCATGATGGGTGGAATGATGGGCGGGGGCCAAGCGCCTAATCTGAAGACCCTTGATCCCACGCAGCGCGTCACCGTCATTACCCACTGCCGAGACACTTACCGGGTGACTACGGCCGACGGCAAGACGCGCCACTTCTGGGAACGCAATCTGCGTCTGAAAACGGATTCCGGTGAAGACGGCCCGCAGAGTGGTGCGCCAGCGATCTTGCAGGCCGGGATGACGGGCGACCGGGCGGACGTGATTTTCGCCGCACCTGAGGAAATCAGCAAGATGATCGAACCACGGTGCTGATTTCCCGAATGTCTGCCTTTGGGGCCCTTAGCCGACTCGCTGGTGGCGAGCTGATGATGTCCGCTCCCGAACCATGAAGAGATGGCAATGATGCGGACCGTCGAGGTCTCGAAGCGCTGAGCTGCCGGTGAATTGGCGGAACTGGCACCCGGAGAGGGTCGAATCCCGGCCCCGCCGGGCTTCCCCTGGCGGCTCGCATGGCCTATTACGCTGCAACGCAAAATTCCCTCCAAAAGACCCCATGATCCGCCTCGACAACGTCAGCAAGCAAGCCGGCCACCAGATCCTGTTCATTGAAGCCTCCGCCGCTCTCAACAAGGGCGAGAAGATCGGCCTTGTCGGGCCGAACGGCGCGGGCAAGACCACGCTGTTCCGAATGATCGCCGGCCAGGAACTGCCCGATGAGGGCCAGGTCTCGATCGATCGCGGCATCACCATCGGTTATTTCAACCAGGATGTCGGCGAGATGTCCGGCCGCAGTGCCGTTGCCGAGGTGATGGACGGCGCGGGTCCCGTCAGCGAAGTCGCGGCTGAGCTGCGCGAGCTCGAGGCTGCGATGGCTGATCCCGACAAGGCCGACGAGATGGACGAGATCATCGCCCGCTATGGCGAGGTGCAGCACCGTTTCGAGGAGCTCGACGGCTACGCGCTCGACGGCCGCGCGCGCGAGGCGCTGGTGGGCCTCGGCTTCAGCCAGGAGATGATGGACGGCGACGTCGGCAAGCTCTCCGGCGGCTGGAAGATGCGCGTGGCGCTGGCCCGCATCCTCTTGATGCGCCCCGACGTCATGCTGCTCGACGAACCGAGCAACCATCTCGATCTCGAAAGCCTGATCTGGCTGGAAAAGTTCCTGCACGATTACGAAGGCACATTGCTGATGACCTCGCATGACCGCGAGTTCATTAACCGCGTGATCTCCAAGGTGATCGAGATCGATTCCGGTTCGCTCACGACCTACACCGGCGATTACGAGTTCTACGAACAGCAGCGTGCGCAGAACGAGAAGCAGCAGCAGGCGCAGTTCGAGCGCCAGCAGGCCATGCTCGCCAAGGAGATCAAGTTCATCGAGCGCTTCAAGGCGCGCGCCTCGCATGCGGCGCAGGTGCAGAGCCGTGTGAAGAAGCTCGACAAGATCGAGCGGGTCGAGCCACCGCGCCGCCGCCAGAGCGTCGCGTTCGATTTCCCGCCGGCGCCGCGCTCGGGCGAGGACGTCGTCGCGCTCAAGAACGTCCACAAGGGCTACGGCAGCCAACGCATCTATGACGGCCTCGATTTCATGATCCGCCGGCGCGAGCGCTGGTGCGTGATGGGCGTCAACGGCGCCGGCAAGTCGACGCTGCTCAAGCTCGTCGCCGGTGCGAGTGATCCGGACCAGGGTACGGTGGCGGTCGGGGGCAGCGTCAAGATGGGCTACTTCGCCCAGCACGCGATGGACCTGCTCGACGGTGAACGTACCGTGTTCCAGTCGCTGGAAGATGCGTTTCCGACCGCAGGGCAGGGCTCCTTGCGCGCGCTGGCCGGCTGCTTCGGCTTCTCCGGCGACGACGTCGAGAAGCGTTGCCGCGTGCTCTCCGGCGGTGAGAAGGCGCGGCTCGTGATGGCCAAGATGCTGTTCGACCCGCCGAACTTCCTGGTGCTGGACGAGCCGACCAACCATCTCGATCTCGCCACCAAGGAAATGCTGATCACGGCGCTGTCGGATTTCGAGGGCACCATGCTGTTCGTCTCGCACGACCGGCATTTTCTGGCGACGCTGTCTAACCGCGTGCTGGAGCTGACGCCCGACGGCATCCACCAGTTTGGCGGCGGCTACACCGAATATGTCGCGCGCACGGGGCAGGAAGCGCCGGGGCTACGAAGCTAGTCTTTGCTCTTGCCCGCGATTGCGGCGATTGCTTCGATTTCGTTGGTCCAGACCCCGCCGGGATAGCCTTGCGGCAGCCGGGCGAACAACTCCGGTGTATCGATGCCGGTGGAGAACTCGCCTCCGTTGTAGGGGCCGAGCACGAACACCGCGCTGTTGGCATCGTCCATGCGAGCGAGGAAGCGGTTGGGCCAACCCCATAGCCAGGGCGCGACATTGATTGGCACCAGCACAATCGCGTCACGGCAGGCGGCCGGCACCAGACCGGTCCACCCATAGCCGATATAACGGATCAGGCAGCTCCGGATTGCCGCGCGAGAGATCGTGCGGACGTCCGGGGTGAGGCGACGGACCACCTCAATTGGCTCGTCACCGCCATAGACCATGATCATCCGTCGTTGACCGGACGGCAGCGCGTTCAGCACGGCGGCGAGCTTCTCGCCCTCCTTCGCGTCGCGGCTCTTCACGTTGATGAGGAGGCGCCGGTCGGGGAAGACGCCAAGGACCTCGGAGAGCGCCGGCATCATCCCGACGCCTTTGCCGCGAAACGGGAATGTCTTGCCGCCGTCGGCTGTGTAGCCGTAGCCGATGTCGAGCATTTTCAGTTTGGCCATGCTCTGTTCGCGCGTGATGCCTTGACCGTCGGTGCGGCAGTCGAGCGTCCAGTCGTGGAATACGGCGAATTCGCCGTCCGTGGTCGGGTGCACATCAAGCTCGACCACATCGGCACCGGCGTCGAAGCTCGCGCGCATCGAGCGAACCGTGTTCTCCAGATAGTCGTGCGCCGGCGGCAACATTCGCGCGGCGGTGCAGGTGTCGTTCTTCACATCGCGCTCATCGAAGCGTTGCGCGAGGCCGCGATGTGCGAGCAACACCGGCTTGCCGTCGCGATGCAGCGCCAGAAGACTGGTGTTGTTGATGTAGACGCCCGCCGCGACGGCAATCATGACTGCCGCCGTGAATGTCAGTTTCCGGCCCACTCATCATCCCCCATTTTCACGATCACCCTCGGTGGTGTTTGAGGTTGATTTGCGGCAATGGTCACGCATAGGCGCTGCGCGGCTTGAACGGCCCCATGCTGCCCGCTACGCTCCCTCAAAAAAGGGAGCGAAACGGCGATGAAGCAGCTCAGGATCGGCGACATCACCATCGATGCGGTGATCGAGCGGGAAGGACCGTGGCGGCGGCCGCAGGACTTTTTCCCGGCCTATGATGAAGGCGTGTTCAAGCGCCATCTGCCGACGATGGAGCCTGAGGTGTTCGACGCCGCGCGCGGCATGATGGTCATCACCTACCAGACGTTTGTGGTGCGCACGCCGCGTTACACCATCCTGGTCGATACCTGCACCGGCGAGGACAAGGGCCATCCGCCGCCGTTCGACTTTCCTGGCAAGGAGCGCTGGCGCAAGGAGCTATTTGCGCTCGGCATCGGGTTCGACCAGATCGACTACGTCTTCTGCACGCATCTGCACATCGACCATACCGGCTGGAACACGACGTTACGCGATGGCCGCTGGGTGCCGACGTTTCCGAACGCGAAGTACGTATTCCACAAGGGCGAGTACGCCGCGTGGGAGGCGGAGCACGCCAAGGGCAACAATCCGCCCGGCACCGTCTTCCGCGACAACTGCCTGCCCATCGTCGAGGCCGGGCAAGCGCTCCTGGTCGACGATGATTACGCGCTCGACGACACGGTCACGCTGACGCCGACGCCCGGGCATTCCCCCTGCCACTGCTGCGTGAACATCTTTTCAAAAGGCCAGCGCGCGGTGGTCGCTGGCGATCTCATGCATCACCAGATCCAGTGCCGCGAGCCGGACTGGTCGGCCAAGCCGGATTGGGATCCGAAGCAGTCGGCGGTCTCGCGGCGCAAGTTCTTCGCCTCTGTTGCGGATACTGACACGCTGATCCTGCCGATCCACTTTCCGGCACCGACCGCCGGACTGATCAAGCCGCTCGGCGATGCCTTCGACTACCGTTTCAAGCGGGACTAGAGTTGCCTCCTCACCGTCATGCCCGGGCTTGTCCCGGGCATCCACGTTCTTGTTTTCCGTACGGCGAAGACCGTGGATGGCCGGGACAGGCCCGGCCATGACGAAATTGTAGAGCGTATGTGAAATAGCGCTACCGCGACCGCGCTTCGGGCGGTCTAATAAGTGTAGAACATACGTTGGATCTCCTTGGTATCGGTCGTCTTGGTCAGCGCCAGCATCAGCAAAATACGCGCCTTTTGAGGGTTAAGCGTATCTGAGACGACGAAGTCGTGTTCGTCGTCCTTGGCCTCGCCATTACGCGCGACGATGCCGTTGCCGACACGGCTGCTCCGAACGATCACGACGCCCTTCTTGTGGGCCTCGTCGAGAGCCGGCTCAACCGCGGGTCGGGCCAGGCTGCCGTCGCCCACTCCAGCATGCACGATCCCCTTGGCCCCGGCGGTGACAAAAGCGTCGATCGCGACCCGGTTCATGTTGGCGTAGCCGTAGACAATATCGACTTGCGGCAGGACATCGAGACCCGAAACGTCAAATTCGGAGTCAACCGTGTGCCGGCGCGTCGATTGACGATAGAAGTACGGTTTGTTTCCCTGCATATAGCCGAGAAAGCCGAGTTCCGGTGTGCGGAAGGTATCTGCTGTCGAGGTGTTGGTCTTGGTTACCTCGCGAGCCGCGTTGATCTGATCGTTGAGAGCAACGAGCACGCCCTTGCCGACCGCCTCGTCACTGCCAGCGAGGATCACGGCATTGTAGAGGTTGATCGGCCCATCCGCGCTGATCGCAGTCGACGGGCGCATCGCGCCGACGATGACGACAGGTTTCTTGCTCTTGACGACAAGGTTCAAAAAATAGCCGGTTTCCTCGATCGTATCAGTACCGTGCGTGATCACAATTCCATCCACGTCGTCCTGCGCGAGGAGAGCGTTGACGCGCTTTGCAAGCTTGAGCCAGTAGTCATTGTTCATGTTCTCGCTGGCGATCTGGAAAACCTGCTCGCCCTTGACGTTAGCCACCGTTTTCAGTTCGGGGACGGCGTTCAAGAGGTTCTCTATGCCCACCGTGGCTGCGGTGTAGCCGACCACGGTGGTGCTGCTCGATCCGGTGCCGGCGATCGTGCCGCCAGTTGCCAGAACCATGACATTGGGCAACCCGGGGCTCTTCGCGTCCGCGACTCCAAAACTGATGAGCAGCACGAAGAGCACGCTCATTGTCGACATTACGTGATCACGCACTCGAAGCTGCCACATCTCGACCTCCGGTTCCTAGAAAGCCTCGTCGATGCGCCCCAGTTCGCTCAGCACTGCATGATCTGTCAGTCGAGGCCTCCTGTCTAGGTGGCGACGCTTTCGGATGGTCCGGTTTGGGCGCTCGGAGCTAGGCCGACAACTCCAAGCTAAAGAGGCCCGCCGCGGCGCACAATCTGGCGATCAAGTCGCACCATATTTGTGGGCGCGACGGAATCGTTCGCCAATTTCGGCGAGCGACGACGCAGGACGAAGGAAACCCCGCAAAGCGTCTCCTTTCTCCACACGACACGGCAGATGAAAAATCCGGAATGGCCGTCGAACGACAGGACAAACTCCTTGGCAAATATGTAGTACGGCGTGGAAATGCAGGCGCCCAAGGCGTTGATATCGCGCACCAGGCATGGATGAGTCCCACGAATTTCACCAAACGACAGCCGCGCCGCCCGGTTGATCGGTATGCGCTTCATTGCACGACGTTCGATCATGGCGAGAAGCTCCAAATGAAGAGGTAACTTCCAATCGAGCGATCGCAACGAGCGCGATCACACTTTACGAAATCAGTTTCCCGGTCCCGCCGACGTCCGGAAAACGGCAATGGCTACACGTTGATCTGCGCGGCTTACGCTAACAAGCAGCGTTGTTGTCTATTTAAAATTGGATCGGAATTGGTGGTTAATTCGGACAGCTTGACGCCGACCTTGCAAGCCGACGTCCGTGTTTTCGAACCTGTCAGTGATGTGTCCGAACAGGTGTCGGCCATGTCGCCTGGCTAAACACTTGTCCCGGCCATCCATGTTCTATGCCACACGGACACACATGGGCGGATGCCCGGGACATAGGCGAGCGAAGCGACGCCGTCCTAAAGACGGCTATGCCCGGGCATGACGAAGTTGGATAGCGTCCGTGAAGCAATGGCGAACCAGCAGCGATCAGGCGCTGACTTCGCACTTCTTCATAAAGCTGTTCTTGGCTGCGCCCGCGAGCGGCTTGCCGTCGGAGCCGACAGCCTTGGGCGCGCAGGCGTCCGCCTTGCACTTCTTCAGGAATGAGGTCTTCGCTGCGCCTGCGAGCGGCTTGCCGTCCTTGCCGACCGCCTTGCTCTCGCAGGTGTCCTCCGCGAGGGCCGAGCCCGCTGCAAAGGTGGCAACGATCGCAGCGAGGAAAATCCGTTTCATCATGGGTGTCTCCCTAAACCAAAGATGGCGCACGGATTGGAGCCGCGAATCGTGGCGCAATCAAGCAGGATCGACGACGGCTCTGGCCGTCATCGCGGATTTTTTTCCGTCCAGCCCCTCTAAGCCCCTCTACGCCCCTTGCGCCAGCAACGCTCTGAAGTCGGCCCGTGCGCGCTGCGCCTCGGCTCGCGCGACCTCGGAGGCGTCGCCGAGGCCGAAATAGCCATGGATCAGGCCCGCGCCCTCGTGGTGCTTGACCCGGACGCCGGCGGCCTCCAGCGCCCGCGCATAGGCCGCCCCCTCGTCGCGCAGTGGATCGAACCAGGCGGTGGTCACGATCGCCGGCGCGACGCCGGCAAGCGAGGTGGCGCGGAGCGGGGAGACGCGCCAGTCGGCGGCGTGGTTGGGCTCGGCGAGATAATGGCCGGAAAACCATTCCATCACGGCGCGGGAGAGGAAGTAGCCTTCAGCATTCTCGGATCGTGACGGAAAGCGCGCGTTCTCACGCGCATCGGCGTAGCTGCCGACGACATCGGTCACGGGATAGACCAGCAATTGGGCCGCGAGCTTGATGCCCGCATCGCGGCAGGCAATCGCGGTGGTGGCTGCGAGATTGCCGCCGGCGCTGTCGCCGGCAACGCCGAGGCGTTTTGCATCGCCGCCAAATTCCGCGACGCGGTTGAACACGTCGCTTGCTGCGGCAAAGGCGTCCTCGAAGGCGCCGGGAAAGCTCGTTTCAGGCGGGCGTCGATAGTCGACGGAGATGACGACGGCGCCGGTCTCGATCGCGAGGTTGCGCGCCTGGCGGTCATGCGTCTCGAGATCGCCCGCGACCCAGCCGCCGCCGTGGAAGAACACCACGGTCGGTGCGGGCGTGGTGCCGATGCGGTAGACCCGCGCGTCGAGCGGGCCGGCACCGCCTGTCACCTTGATATCCTGCACCGCATCGACGGGCGGCGGCGGCACGGCCGCGCGCGCGGCAGCCAGTGCGCGCAAGGAATCGCGGGCGCTCTGTGGCGTCATCGTGGTGGGATCGCGCAGCGGCAGCAGCGGAATGATCTGGGCGATGACGGGATCGAGCGGCGCAGGCATTGTTAGGTCCTCACGGAGTGTGGCAGGTCCACACGGGGTTCTTGGTCTTGCTTGAGCGTTAGCATAGATTTCGCGCGCCGCGTCGGCAATTGGCGGTCTGTCGCAACGCCGGCGGGATGAACGGGCAGGGAGGTCTTGAGGTGGAATTCGAAACGCTGGTCCAGTCGCGCCGCAGCGTGCGCGGTTTCAGGAACGAGCCGGTGCCGCGCGCGGTGATCGAGGCGATTATCGAAAGCGCGAAGCGTGCGCCGTCGTCAATGAACACCCAGCCCTGGCATGTCCACGTGCTCACAGGCAGCCCACTGGAAGAGGTGCGCCGCCGCAACATGGAAGAGATGGTTGGCGGCGCCAAGGTCAAGCGCGACATCGTCAGCCATGGCGAATATCAGGGCGTGCATCGCACGCGGCAGGTCGACATTGCCAAGAAGCTGTTCGGTGCGATGGGAATCGCGCGCGACGACAAGCCGATGCGCCAGGACTGGGTGCTGCGCGGCTTCCGCCAATTCGACGCGCCGGTCTCGCTGGTGCTGACCTATGACCGCGTGCTCGATCCCGGCGCGGTCTGCCATTTCGATCTCGGCGCGCTCTGCTACGGCATCGTACTCGCGGCCTGGGACCGCGGTCTCGGTTCGGTGATCAACGGGCAGGGCATCATGCGCTCCGACATCGTGCGCGAGGTTGCCAGGATTCCGGAGGACGAGGTGATCATGACCTGTGTCGCGATGGGATATCCCGACGACAACTTTGCCGCGAATGCAGTTCGCTCGGATCGCGAGGGCAACGGGGAGTTCGTACGCTATGTCGGCTTTGCCGATTAGCACGATCGGCCGAATGACGCGGCGAGGAGGAGATTATTCTCTCGCTGAAATTTTTGGTGCGGGGTCCTTGCGGCCTCTTGCAATCTCGATCGTGCGGGAGGAACAATATGCGGACTAAAAGGTTTGTTGCTGGCGCGAGGGAATTGACATGCGGCGGCTGGCTAGCCTGGTTCGACGGTTCTTCGGTCCGCGAGTGCGGCGCCCGATTGATGATGATCCGAGTCTTCCCTTCACACCCGATGAGTTCGGCAAGCTGATCCGCAGCGGCAGACACGAGGACATGAAGCGGCTTGCGGAAGGACTAGCCTGCCGCTCCATCCCGCATCGCGCCAAATATCGCACCACGCACTAGGCCCGTGTTCGCGACGTCGTTCCTGGCGCGGTTTGTGGCGCTCACCGCGTTAACGCGACCTGCTTGAACGAGGTTACGAGCGCCTTCTCCAGCTTGCCGTTCATCCCGCAAAGAATATTGTAGGCTTCCGCGCGCGGCATTGTCGGCTTGTAGTGACGATGCTCGATCAGTGCGGCAAAGATGTCCGAGATCGTGAGAATTCGCACGACGTCACCGATGCTCTCGGCGCAGAGCGCATCCGGATAGCCGCTCCCGTCGAGATATTCGTGATGATGACGCACGGTATCGAGGATCTCCGGCGAGATCTTGTCGTGGCCCTTCAGAAAGTCGTAGCCCGCCGCCGGATGCGTCTCGATCATGGCGCGCTCCTCGGCATCGAGGCGGCCGGGCTTGTCGAGGATGGCGAGCGGGATCTGTGCCTTGCCGATGTCGTGGAACATGGCAGCCGTATACAGGCGCTCCAGGTCCGCCCGCCCGACCCCGAGGCTGAGGCCGAAGTCGATGGCGACGCCGGTCACGAGCAGGCAATGCTGATAGGTTCCTTCGTGATGGCGACGCACCGTCGTGAGCCACTCCGACAGGCCGTGCTGGGTAATGCGGTCGGCGATCTGGCGACCGGCTTCCTTGGTGCCGTCAATGTCGAGGGGCTGGCCGAGGGTGACTGAAGAGAACATCGATGCGATCGCGGTTGCTGCGGTCTCGACGGCGTTGTCCGGCTGCGGCGTGTCGGTGGACGATACCGACGCCGGGTCGGCCGGATCGGCCAGCGCCGCCAGCAGCCTGATCCGGTTGATGGTCGCGGGGAGGACGAGCGTCGCACCAAGCGCATAGGCCTGCGAAATGCCGACGTGAGAAGTGTGCTCGAGCAGGAAGATGCGCTTTTTTGCCCTCGCCAGGCTGCCGGCCCGCTTCTTGATGGCCGCAATGTTGTCGACGTCGCGCAGCTCCGCACGGATGACGATGGCGGACGGCATCTGCGACAGCTTGGCGTCGGCGTCGAGCCGCTCGCCCGCAACGGTGAACTTACCATCGAGGATCGAGCAGACGCCCGCCAGCTTGTCGGACGTGTCGGCCAGCACATGCACGAATGGCCGTACCGCTTCCGTCTCTCGGATGCCGCCGCCGCTTTTGACGGGGCCGGGTATGGTTCGCACGTTCTGCACGGTCTGGAGTGGACTTTGCTGTACTGGAGTTCAATGCGTGGGATGAGTCTACTTGCCCCGAGCGGATTTCGGCGCAGCCGCCTGTCCGCTCGTTGCCTTCTTCTTGCCGTCGGCGTTGATGAAATGGACGCCGGCCATGGTGCCGTCGATCCACACCAGTTCGCAGCGCCGGTAGGCAAGCCCCGTCGACGACAGCAGCATGAAGAACTCCTTGGCTTGCAACACGTCGAGCGAGCCCTCGACCTCGAGCTTGGCGCCGGTCTGCGACACGTCGAGCAGGACGCAACTGCGCCGCCACGTGCCGTCCGAGCCCATCAGGTTGACCGGCTGTCTGTGGTCCATCCGGACGCGAAGTGTTTTGCGACTGTCAAATCTCATCGGCTAACCCCCATTCTTGCGCCGCGATGTCCCGGATCGATTGTGCCGGCGCCTGCAGCTATCTCCCCCCAGCGCACCGTCCATTGGCTGGTCGACAAAAGAAGCGTCTCGAAGATGTGTTGGGCGCGCTCGCGCTCGGCAAAGGAGAGCCGCGCGCCGCTACGATTGCTCAGGATCGCGAGCGTGGTCGACCAGTTCAGCCGCGAAGCGCGGCACGCCATGACCAGGCCCTCGCAATCGCCATCGACCATGACGTGCTCGACGATCTCGATCGGAGCTCCTGAGAGCACGGACAGCGCCGTGAACAGGTTGGCGGTCTCGCCGCGGATCGCGAAGCGGTTCACAGTGGAGTCGTTGAGCTTGCCGACGCGGCTGAGGGCGACGATTTCCGGCCTTGCGCTCGCATAGGCGGCCGAGGAGGGCAGCTTGGGCGCAATCGGTGCAGGCGGGGCGGAGGATGCGTTGGGCTTGCCGGGCGTGGCGGAGAGCAACTTCCGCACGACCGGGTCGGGTGTGCCGGGCCGGAGTGCCAATGCCTTCTTGATCTCGCCGTCCTGGTCGGCCCTGGCGACCAGCGCGGCGTAGGCCGCGTCGGAGAATTTGGTTCCCGGGTTCTTGATCAGCGCCAGGCAGATCGGGCCGCCGCGCTTGATGAGGGCCTCGGTCACGGACGGCTCGATGACGCTGCGACCGGAGATCGCGAGTTGATGCCGCTCGCCACGGGATGCCGCGACTGTCTCGAGATCAGATGTGGCGAGTGCCTGCGATTTGAGCAGGAGAGGGCATGCGACGTCGGGGTCGTCGTGGGAAGCGAGGCGCCGCAATGTCTCCGGCGGAGCCACCTTGAGCTCGGCAAGCGCCGTGCTGAGCTGAACCAGTGCGCTGGCCTCGACCCGTTCCGTCAATCGTAGCAGAACGCCATCGACCACGTTGGCCAGCAATTCCTGAGGCCGGTCGCGGCTGCCAGTGAGCAGGAGCACCATGCCGGAAAGGATGCGCGCGCAACGCTCCGGCGGGCACGCTGCGACCGCTTCTTCCAACTCAACAAGAATATCAGCAGGCGAATTTGCCATCATGGCAGGAGCCTGAATTTAAATAAACTTTGACTATTCGAACCGGGCTATTGCACTTCAAAGGTGTTAATTTTGAATTCCATATCTCGATCGCCTGGGTATTTCCGCACCGTTGAGGGGGCTGGAAACGCTATCGAAATTTGGCGAGGCTTGAACCGCCCGCTTGTCCTTTGAATTGGACCCTCGCCAACTGAACCTGACCGGCTAGGATGATTCCTTTCGGTGTACTGGGGGAACCGAAAGGGGGGGATTCGGATCGGCACCATCGCCGGGCGCGTCGTTTCCTGACGCGGTTTTTTCATTTGTCATGAACAGCAATGATGATGCGCCAGCGTTGGCGCCAAAGATGTTTCGATTTTCTGACGTCGACGAGTTTCGCAGTTCGATACGCGGCCTGAACATCGAGTTTACGCCGCTCGTGCGAAAGATTGCGGCCGAGCAGATGATTTTGCGTCTGCCCGGCAGCGACGTGTCCGTGACGCGGACGTTCCCGCGCGTGGTGGACGCGCAGCTCGCCGCCGATTGCACGGCGGTGGGCTTTGCGATGGACGACCTCGAAATCCCCATCCGCTTCAATGGCACGCAGCGCGACCGCTCGGTCATCGTCATCGGCAGCAGCGGCGCGGCCTACAACACCATCGAGGAGGTGCCGCGGCAGATCGCCGTGGTCGTGTTCCGGCCGGAGGTGAAGGATCGCGGCTGGCCCGAGACGAACTCCAGCTTCAAGATTTTCGAGACGAGCCCGTCGGCGCTGCTTCGGCTGCGGAACGTGGTGTGGGAGATGGTGGCGGCTGCATCCGAGCCCATCGATCCTGCCGAAGTGCCGTTGAAGGGGCTGCAATGAGGGAGTCCCTGTTCGGCGCGGTCGATGCGGCGTTCGCCAATCTGGTTCCCGCGCGATGGACCGTGCGGCCGAACGATGCGCGGCAATTCAAGATCTTCCAGGATATCCGCGCGCTACTGACCGACGATCTCTCGCAACCGATCTACAGTGAGGAGATCGCCAGCAAGCTCGGCCTGTCCGTGCGCACCATGCACGACGTCGTCCGCCGCTATTGCGGCATGAGCCTGCACCGCTATCTGCGCCTGCGCCGGTTGTGGCTGGTGCGCCGGCGGCTGCTCGCCGGCGCCGACAGCGTCAAGGCCGTCGCGCTGGCGTTCGGCTTCTGGCATCTCAGCGACTTCTCCAGGAGCTATCGCGACCAGTTCGGTGAGACACCGTCAGAAACGCTGAGGCGCGGAAGGAAGGCATAGCGGGTCAAATCGTTGGGGCCGGCTCCTCATCCCGTGCTAACCTGCCGGCCATGAGCAACCGCATCCTCGTCCTCTACGGTTCCTATCGTTCCGACCGCATGGGCATCCGCCTTGCGAATTTCGTCGTCAATCGCCTGCGCGGTCGCGGCGAGGAGGTTGAGTTCATCGACGCCAAGGCGATCGGCTTGCCGATGCTGGACCGCATGTACAAGGAATATCCCAAGGGCTCGGCTCCCGAGGTGCTCGAAAGGCTGGCCGGACAGATCTGCGGCGCTGATGGCTTCGTCTTCGTTACGGGCGAGTACAATTGGGGCATTCAGCCGGGCCTGAAGAATCTCACCGACCATTTCCTGGAGGAGTGGTTCTGGCGTCCGGCCGCGATCGCGAGCTACTCCGCAGGCCGGTTCTCCGGCGCGCGCGCCGCGACAGCCTGGCACGGCACGCTGTCGGAGATGGGCATGGTCGTGGTGTCGAGCACCATTGGCGTCGGCCCGATCGCGCAGACGCTGTCGTCGGAGGGCGAGCCGGTCGGCGAGGGCGGCAAGGCGCTCGAGCGCTCCTTCCCGCGCTTTGCCGATGACCTCTCGTGGTGGATCGAGGCCGCCAAGGCGCAGCGTGCGCGGAAAGCGCCGCCTTACTAATTAGGCGGCCCTGATTTCGCCGAGGAAGCGGTCGAACTGTCCGGCGAGATCGCGCGACTGCGTCGAGAGCTGCTCGGCTGCGCCCAGCACCTCCTTGGCGGCCGCACCGGTATCGTCGGCGGCGCGCTTGACGCCTGATATGTTGGTGTTGACCTCCTGGGTGCCGCGGGCGGCCTCCTGGACACTACGGGCGATCTCCTTGGTCGCCGAGCCCTGCTGCTCGATCGCGGAGGCAATCGCGGTCCCGATCTGGTCGATCTCGGCGATGACGTCGGCGACGTTGCGGATCGCGGCCACGGTTTCGTCGCTCGCGGTCTGGATCGCCGTGATCTGCTCGGAGATTTCAGTGGTGGCCTTGGCGGTTTGGCCGGCCAGCGACTTCACCTCGGACGCGACGACTGCGAAGCCGCGGCCGGCGTCGCCGGCGCGGGCGGCCTCGATGGTCGCGTTCAGCGCCAGCAAATTGGTCTGCTCGGCGATGCTCTGGATCAGCGTGACGACGTCTCCGATCTTCTGCGCGCCCTCCGCGAGCGCACGCGCCGTGTCGCCGGTGCGGCGGGCATTGTCGACGGCGCGGGACGCGATCTCGGTGCTTTGTGCGACCTGACGGCCGATCTCCGCGATCGAGGAGGTCAGCTCTTCCGTGGCGCTGGCGACCGTCTGTACGTTGGTCGAGGTCTGCTGTGAGGCGGCGGCAACGACCGCGGCCTGGCTGTTGGTCTGGGACGCCGTCGAAGTCATCGACTGCGCGGTGCTTTCCATCGTGGAGGAGGCCCGGGAGAGGCCGCCGACGAGTTCGGTGACCTTGGCTTCGAACGCGCGGGTGAGGCCGTCGAGCGCCTGGGCGCGGCGCATCTTGCCGTCGTTCTCGGCCTGCTTCTCGGCGGCGAGCCGGTCAGCCCGGATCATGTTGTCCTTGAAGACCTGAACCGCCGCGGCCATCGCCCCGATCTCGTCGGAGCGCTCGGCGCCGGGGATGCTGTCCGCAACGTCGCCGTCGGCAAGCCGCGCCATCCGGGTTGTCAGGCTGACGATCGGGGCGCAAACCCGGCGGCGTACCATCACGATGAGGCCGACGCTGGCGATCAGCACGGCGACGAGGCCCGCGAGTGCGATCGTGAAGCTGGTGCGCGCGGCGGAGGCGGCGCCAGCGAGGATCTGCTCCGCGTTGTCGTAGAGTGCGTCGCGGACGCCGATGATCGACCCGAGGCCACGCTGCGAAGCCGCGTAGTAGGTCTCGACGTCGTGGTCGTACTTGCCGCTGACGGAGCCGTCCTTGACGAGCTTGAGCTCGCGGCCGAATTCCTCGACGAAGCGCGAGTTCATCGTCTCGAGTGCGGCGCCGACGTTGGCCGGCGTCGCGGGATTGCCGCGCAGTTCCAGCAGCGACATCACGATCTGGTCGTTGCGGCCCTGCATGCGGGCAACGTCGGCCTTCTCGGCATCGGTCGCCACCTTCTTGCCGCCGACGAGGTTCTTGTGCACGCTCGCATTGAGGCCGCCGATGTCGCGCAGCGTCATGGCGATGTTGGCGTAGTTGGCCTGGCGGTAGGCATCGCCGTTCAGGATTGCCATGCGGCGGACCTGCTCGTTGAGCAGTGCGGTGACGCCGGCGTTGAGCACGGCATTGTCGGCGACGACCTTCTTGGCGGCGTCCTTGCGCGCGTCTGCCGGCCCGGCGATCGCCTTGTCGATGGCCTCGCGTAGCGCGGTGAATTTCGAATTGATGCCGTCGATGTTGCCGGCGATGCTGTTGCCGTCGTCGAGCGAGCCGGGCAGTTCCTTGCGCAGCGCGTTCATCTTGTCACGGGCGCCGTCAGTCTGCTTGCGCAGCTTTTCGTGCTCGGTCAGCTGTGCCGGGTCGACGCTCGCGGGTCCATAGAGGATGTTGGTGGCAAAGCCGCGCTCCGGGTTGAGATAGCGCGGGATGTCACTGGCGGCGCGGACGATCGCGAGCCGGCCTTGCGCTTCGGCGATCCTGTCCATCGTCAGGTATTTCGTCACGGCGACGTAGACGGCGAGGCCGCCGCCCACGGTCGAGAGCGAGACGATGGCGGTGGTCAGGAGCGTACCGATTTTCATGATCTGTCCGGCAATTGCACAGGAGAAAATTAGTCTGCACGGACGATAGGTAGGCGATATTAATCCCGGGTTTACACTGCCGGCCGGCATGCCACGCGGGCATGTGTCCGTTCGTCTTGAGCCATTTCCGTTCCGATGGAATCGGAACGGGGCTTTGGATTTTTGTTTTGACGCGCTTCCTACGCGAACTCGCTCTAGGCGTAGGTCGCGCTCACGTTTCCCAACGGACCGAAATCGGCAACGTAGGTCTCGCCCGCTTTCGGCCGCAGCATGCCCGTGAGTGTACCGGTGCTGACGGTCTGGCCGGCTCTGAGGCCGATGCCGGTCCGCGACAGCTCGTTGGCGAGCCAGGTGAGCGGCACCAGCGGATGATCGATCGCCTCCGCAGCGCTTCCGCGGCGTCTCAAGGCGCCGTTGCAATTGAGGACGACGTCCTGATTGGCGATGTCGCGGCTGCGCCAGTCGGCGATGGCCTCTCCAAGCACGATCGATCCCGATCCAGCGCCATCGGCCAGAATCGCCGGCATCGGCGGAAAGGCCGCGTCGTGAACGAAGCGGCACTCGGCAAGTTCGATTCCCGGATGCAGCGAAGCGACGGCGTCGCCGACCTCTTGCACCGTATAGGGCTCGGCGCGCGGCGGCAGGTCGGCACCGAGACGCGCCTGGTACTCGACCTCCGGAATCGGGCTGCATTGCCTGAGACATAGATGCCGGCAAGCTGAAATATGACACATGTCATAGTGAGCGCGAGCAAGAGGCGCCGCGTCAGCAGCATCAGGGAGGGTTAGCCATGACGTCCGGAGGTCAGATCCGCACAGAGGTGCACGACCACGTCCTCAAGATCATCATCGACAATGCCGCGAAAAAGAACGCGTTCACGCCGGCGATGATGGAGCAATTGTCCGATGCGCTAACCGAGCTGCATGACAACGAGACCTACCGCGTCGGCGTGATCTGCGCCGAGGGCAAGGATTTTACCGCCGGTCTCGACATGCCGAAATTCTTCGGCCCAACCGCAGAGAAGCGTAACATCAAGGAGGGGAATGTCGATCCGTTCGGGCTTGCCAAGCGCTGCCGCAAACCGATCGTCACCGCCGTGCAGGGTATCGTGTTCACGATCGGCATCGAGCTGATGCTCGCTGGCGATATTGTGGTCGCGGCTGCAGACGCGCGGTTCTGCCAGATGGAGGCCAAGCGAGGCATCGCACCGCTCGGCGGCGCGCATTTCCGCTTCCTGTCGCGCGCGGGATGGGGCGATGCGATGTACCACCTGTTGCTGTGCGACGAGTTTTCGGCTGAGCGGGCCCACGCTATCGGCCTCGTTCAGGAGGTCGTGCCGCCGGGAGAGCAGATCGAGCGGTCTATGGCGCTTGCCGCCATGATCGCGCGCAACGCGCCGCTCGGCATCCAGGTCACCAAGGAAGCGGCAGCCAAATATATCGAGGGCGGCGAGGCGGCGGCGATCGCCTACATCCCGGAGATCCGCGACCGCGTGCTCGGCAGCGCGGACGCGAAGGAGGGCATTCAGTCCTTCATCGAGCGTCGCGCTGCCGTCTTCCAGGGCCGCTGATCCCGAGCGCTACGCCGATCGATCGAGCTTGAGGAGGATCTCCAGCGTCGCGCCGTCGCGCTCGCCTGCGAAATATCGGGCGATCGCCTGATCGAAGACCGGCTCGTCGGACACGGCGCCGAACAGCGTCATCGACGAGCGGAATTTGGCGTCATCCGGTGCGCCGAGGATCGCGTTGATGGTCCGTCCCTCGACGGCGAGCACGAGCCTCGTGCATTCGAGCAGGCGCGGACCGAGGACGGCGTGCGCGAGGTAGGCCTTGGCCTCTTCGCGCGAGGCGATGGCGTAGCGCTGGGACATGGCGCTGAAGCCGAGGCCTGCGACCTGCGGGAAGACGAACCACATCCAGTGGCTCTGCTTCCGGCCCCGGGCCAACTCCCCCTGGACGTCGCGATAGACGGGATCCTGGGCCCGGACGAAGCGCTCTAGATCGAAAGGAGCGGTCATTGGATACCTTTCCGTGCCTTGATGGTCGCGATTATGCCTAACTTTTGGATCCCAATGTGGTAGCTGGTACAGAGTCTCCGGGTTGGGGTGGGTACTCCCGGGGTCGATTTGGGGATCTAATGGTTTCCGACGCCGCACGAGCCGAGAGGCTGTTGTCGCGCCGCCGTATTGGGCGGGCCGAGACAATACTGCTGTCTTTGGCGGCGCTCGCGCTGGCGCTCGGCGCTGCCGCCTGGGTCGCGGACCTGGGCGACTCGAACTTGGACGAATCGACTTTGGGCGATTCGGCCCCGCTGGTCTCCGCCGCGCTGCCGCCGGCCAACACCCCTTCGTTTGACGACCGTTTCGCCTCGGCATCTGGTGACCAGCCCGCCCGCGACTCCGGTTTGCGGGCGCTTGAGCGCTCGGCCCTGAATGCGGTCCAGCTCAAGCTGCGCGACGCCAAGGCAATGCTGGCCCAGAGACTTCAGGGTAATGATTGGCGCTTTACCCTGACCGATGACGACCGGCACGTAGCCGACGAGCCGAAGCCGTCGCAGCGCGCCGACGCCGTTCCGATGCCGCGCTCGCGGCCGATCCAGGCGGACCTCTCCGCTCAGATCGCCTCGAGCCAGGCCTATGCCGACACCACTCCAAGGGTCGACAACCGCAACTTCTTCGAAAAATTCAAAGATAAGATCAAGCTGGCCTCGCTGACGCCAGACAGCGGCCTGTTCAGCAAGAAGGCGCCGGACCTTGCTGCCCTCGGCTACGACTCGCGGACGGCGGTCTATGACATCAAGGCCCAGGCACTCTACCTGCCGAGCGGTGTCGCGCTGGAAGCCCATTCGGGCATGGGCGCGCTGATGGACGATCCGGAGCACGTCGACCAGCGTATGGTCGGTGCGACCCCACCTGCGACCTACGATCTGAAGCCGCGTGAAAAGCTGTTCCACGGTATCCGCGCGCTGCGCCTGACGCCCACTGACGGCACCAGCGCACTCGGCCGTGTAGGTCTGCTGACCCACAGCTACATGCTCGGGCCGCGCGGCGATTCCAACGGTTGTGTCTCGATCAAGGACTACGACCGCTTCCTCAAGGCCTACGACAACGGCGAGTTCAACCGCCTCGTCGTGGTGCCGAGCCTGGGCGGATCGGCGACTGCCACGCAGCGCGCGAGCACCGACTCCTGATATTATATTTGCCGGGACGGTGGGGGGCTGCCGTTTCCCCTTCGTTAAGCCGTCCTCGTCCAGAAGCAGCTCATGAGCGATCCATCAAGTTCCGAGACCCCGCTGCGCACGACGTTCAAGATCCGTCTGAACGGCGATACGCTGGCGATTGCGTCCGTCGGCCAAGCCTACCAATTCCTCACCAATTACAATTCCGTCGAATGGATGGAATTTCGCACCCTGCATGAGGCCGCGGTCGCGGCCCTGGAAGGCGCCGCCGACAATGCGATGCTGGCTGTGCAGGCGACCAACGCGGTGCGGGCGCTGTTCGTGAGCGCGAAGCTGCTCTAACGGCAGCTTCATAGCCCGGATTTGCTGCACTCCAGCCGGGCTCCATGCCTTCTCCCAGCTTGAACTCCGCCGTAGGAACGGGCAAACGGTCCGCGAAGGCCGTGGCCCCTGAGCCAATATGTTTGAAACTTACTTGCAGGGAGAGACCCCACCATGAAACGCCGTACATTCCTCAAGGGCGGCGCGGTCGCCGGCGCGACGACGCTGGTTGCTGCACCTGCGATTGCGCAGTCGATGCCCGAGATCAAATGGCGCCTGACCTCGAGCTTCCCGAAGTCGCTCGACACGATCTACGGCACCGCGCAGGTCTTTGCGAAATACGTCGCTGAAGCCACCGACAACAAGTTCCAGATCCAGACCTTCGCGGCCGGTGAGCTCGTTCCCGGCCTCCAGGCGCTCGATGCGGTCAGCGTCGCCACCGTCGAGATGGCGCAGACGCCGCTGTATTTCTACATCGGCAAGGAACCGGCGCTGGCCTACGCGACCGGCGCGCCGTTCGGCATGAACCACCGCCATCAGGAGTCCTGGTGGTATTTCGGTGGCGGCGCCGAGCTCACCAACGAGGCGCTGAAGCCGTTCAAGACGCACGCCATTCTCTGCGGCAACTCCGGCACCCAGATGGGCGGCTGGTTCCGCAAGGAGATCAAGACCGTCGACGATCTCAAGGGTCTCAAATTCCGCATCGCCGGCATGGGCGGCCATGTGCTGGCGCGGCTCGGCGTGGTGCCCCAGCAGCTCGCGGGCGGCGACATCTATGCGGCGCTGGAGAAGGGCTCGCTCGACGCGGTCGAATTCGTCGGTCCCTATGACGATGAGAAACTCGGCTTCCAGAAGGTGGCCAAGTACTACTACTTCCCCGGCTGGTGGGAGGGCGGCGCCATGCTGCACATGATCGTCAACGACGAGAAATGGGCTTCATTGCCGAAGCAGTACCAGGCGGTCGTCAACCAGGCCGCTTCGGCCGCAGGTGCCTGGATGCTCGAGAAATACGACAGCGTGAATCCGGCGGCGCTGAAGCGCCTGATCGCGAACGGCGCGGAGTTGAAGGCGTTCCCGCAGCCTGTGATGGAAGCCAGCTACAACGCGGCCCAGGAGCATCTGAACGAGCTCGCTAGCAAGAGCGACCTGTTCAAGCGGACCAAGGAAAGCCACGACGCGTATATGAAGGAGCTGCTGTTCTACACGCAGATCGCTGAAAACTTCTACGACAACTACCTGCTCAGCAAGATGCGCAAGGGCTGATTGCAACGAGGGTAACGCGGCGTTTCAAGCGTGATCCGAAGGTACACGGTCATTCCGGGGCGCGCCTCTTGGCGCGAGCCCGGAATCCATTTCTCCGCGTGTACTGCCGCCTGATGGATTCCGGATTCGCGACTTCGTCGCGCCCCGGAATGACGGCGGAGGGGCCGGCCTTACGCCGCGCCCAGCCCGAGCTTCGCGTAGATGCGGCGCGCATAGGCGCCGAACGCGTCCGTCGTCTTCAGCGGGAGGTCGCGCGGGAAGGGCAGCTCGATCGGGAAATAGTCGGCCATCTTCGCCGGTCCCGCCGTCAGCACGGCGCAATGCGAGGACAGGAACACGGCTTCCTGGATCGAGTGCGTGACGAAGATGATGGTCTTGCCGCTCTCGCGCCAGATTCGCAGCATCTCCAAATTCATTTGCTCACGCGTCAGCGCATCCAGCGCGCCGAACGGTTCGTCCATCAAAATCAGCTTCGGATCGTGCACGAAGGCGCGTGCGATCGCGGTGCGCTGCTGCATGCCGCCTGAAAGCTGCTGCGGATATTTCTGCTCGTAGCCGGCAAGCCCGACCAGGTTGAGAAGATCGCGCGCCCGCTCGCGCGCGGCCTTCATCGGCAGGCCGACGATCTCGGCCGGCAGCAGGACGTTGTCCAGAATGGTTCGCCACTTCAGCAGCAGCGCCTGCTGGAACACCATGCCGATGTCGCGGGTCGGATCGAACGGGCTGCTGGCGTTGCCGATCTTCACGGTGCCGCCGTCGGCGCCGTGAAGGCCGGCCAGGATCTTCATCACCGTGGTCTTGCCGCAACCGGACGGGCCCACCAGTGAAACGAGCTCACCTTCCTGCACATCCATGGTGACGTCGGATACTGCCAAAAACTCGGCGCCACCGCTGCGATAGACTTTCCGGACGCCTTGCAGGCTGATGAAGGGCTCGGAACTCATGCGAGCCATTTGTTCAAGTTGGCGGCCACGAAGGCGTCGTCACCGAGGTCGGCATGCTCGCGGCAGACGCGGTCGATCTCCTCCTTTTGACCGGGGCTGAGGCCCTCGTTCGGGTCCAGGCACCACAAGCCCTTCAGCAGGCCCTGACGCAGCAGCACCTCGTGGCAGCCGGCGATGCAGCCGTGGAAATTGTTGGCGACGTCGAAGAAGGCGCTGTTGCAATCGGTGACGCGGGCATCGAGCGCGAGCAGATCGGCCGGCACGGTGTCCTTGTGCCGCGCCGCCTTGCAGCGCTCGAACTGCTTGATCGCGCTCGCCGTCCAGACCGACCAGTGGCCGAGCAGGCCGCCCTTGAAATAGGTCCGCGTGGTGACGCCATTGTCGCGCAGGTCGAACGGCAGCGTGAGGTCAAGCAGGATGTGATCGTCGTTGCCGGTGTAGAGCGCGACGCGGTCGAGCGCACCGGCGGCCGCAACGCCGCGCAGCACGTCGAGCGTGCGGTAGCGGTTGAACGGCGCGATCTTGATCGCAATGACATTGTCGATCGAGGCGAAGCGCTGCCAGAACCGGCTCGACAGGGTGACGCCGCCGACGGCCGGCTGGAGATAGAAGCCAACAAGCGGGATCTCGGCCGCAACCGCCGTGCAATGCGCGATGATCTCGTCTTCGGAGGCGCTCTTCATTGCGGCGAGGCTGAGCAGGCCCGCGTGATAGCCGATGTCGCGCGCGGTTCGGGCTTCCGCGGTCGCCTGCTTGGTTGGGCCGGCAAGGCCCGCCACCATTGCCAGCGGACGCTTGGTCCAGCTTGCGGCGGTCTCGGCGGCAAGCTCGAGCACGGGACGGTACAGGCCGACGTCGCGGATCGCGAATTGCGTCGTGTGCACGCCGACCGCAAGTCCACCTGAGCCGGCATCGATGTAGTAGCGCGTCAGCGCGCGCTGATGCGTCTTGTCGAGCTGGCGCTCGGCGGTGAGTGCGAGGGGATGCGCCGGCAGCACGGTGCCGTCGGCGATCAGCTTGCGGATGTCGCTGTTGATCTGGCTGTGGTGCATGATGTCCTATCCGAATTCAGGGCCGGCGACGGCGAATGGCACTTCCTCACCCGTGGTGGTGGCGGGGCCGAACCGCATGCGCTGGAACGGCCGCTCGATGGTCCAGCCGGATGCGGTTAGTCCTTCGAGGAACGCGCTTTGCGACGCGACGGCGTCGAGCAGGAGCGGTCCGTTCTCCGATTGCGCGACCGCATTGACCAGGGTCAGCGCGGCGGTGGCATGATCCGCAAATAGCGGCCCGATATGGCGCGCGGTTCTGCCGTCCCGCACCAGCGCGATGGCGCCGCTCGCGGAGACGATGCGCGAACCTGGGCGCCGTGCAAAGGCGGTAAGCAGGGCGGTGCGATCGAGGCCGGTGGCCAGACGGTCCCGTGCGCAAAGCGCGTCGAGTGCCGCGGCGGGAGGCGCCGGCGCGGATGCCTGCGCGGAATTCAGCTTCAGACGGCGCAGTTGCTGTGTCGGCGTAAACCCGAGCGGCCCGTAGACCGCGGCGCCGTCGGGCGTCGCGTCGAGCCAGCTCGTCAGGCCGCGCTTGCGCGCTGTCTCCAGGCAGGCATCGACGAGCCGCGTTGCGAGGCCGCGCCGGCGGTGGCTTGCAGTCACCAGCACCATGCTGATCCAGGCGTTGTTGCCGGAGTAGGGCAGCAGCGCCGCGGTCGCGACCAGCAGCGCGCCGTCGCGGATGCCGAACACAAAACCGTCGCGCAGGAAAACGCGCCAGTCGTCCTCGGTCTGGTTCCAGTGCGCTTCCGTCGAGAGCAGCAGGCCCGCGGCTGCGTCCTCGACGCCGAGCTGGACGACGCGCGGGTCGTCAGTAGCGTCCATCGCGCACCTCGTATTTGGTGGGCTTGCCGAGGCTCGGCATGGCGCGGGACACCCAGTCCGCGGTCCACGCAATCAACTGCTCGGTGTCGACGACCGGCAGGCCGAACAGCTCGACCGCCTTGGACGTGTCGGTCAACCACGCCGTCGGCTCTTCCTTGCCTGTCAGCACCGGCGCACGGCCGAACCTTGCGCCGAATTTCGCAGCGAGATCGCGCACCGCCAGGATCTCGTGGCCGCTGACATTGATCGGCGAGGTCGGCGCGGTGCAATGCGCGAGGCAGCGCAGCGCCTGTGACGACGCATCGCCCTGCCAGATGAAATTGACGTGGCCGAGACTGACGTCGATCGGCGTGCCCGTGAGCACCTTCGTCGCGATGTCGTGCAGCACGCCATAGCGCATATCGATCGCGTAGTTGAGGCGGAACAGCCGGCCCGGTGTTCCGAACTTGTGCGAGAAATATTCGAACATGCGCTCGCGGCCGACACAGGACTGGGCGTATTCGCCGGGCGGGTTCGGCGCCATGTCCTCGGTCGAGCCGTTGCCGTCGACCGGCACGAAGGGATAGATGCAGCCGGTCGAGAACGCCACGATCCGGGACGAGGGGAAGGCCTGCGCGACCAGGGCCGGGACATGCGCGTTCATCGCCCATGTCAGCGACAGATCGCCCTCGGCGCCGAATTTGCGGCCGGCCATAAACACGATGTTGGGTGCCTTCGGCAGCGCGTGAATCGCCTTCTCATCCATCAGGTCGCAATTGATGGTCTCAACGCCGCGCGCGTGCAGCCAGTCCTTGACGCTCGCGTCACTGAAGCGCGCCACGCCAATGACGCGGCGATCCGGCACGGCCGCTTTCGCGAGCCCGGCCAGCGTCGGTCCCATCTTGCCGGCGACGCCAAGAATCATGATGTCGCCCTCGACCTTGTTGAGGTCGTCGATCAGCGCCTGGCTCGGCCGGCACAGGAGATCGTCGAGCGCCGCGATGTCCGGGATCGTCTTCGGCAGCGTCTGGCGGGTGAGCAGCATGGATCGGTCCTTAGTCAGTTAGGTCTGCGGTTTTTAAGCCTGTCTTGCATCGCCGACCACGAACATGCGTTCGAGGACGAGGACCAGGCCGTAAAGGGCAACGCCGAGGAGCGTGAGCAGCACGACGGCCATCACCATCGCGGGCGTGTCGAGGGACGACTGCACCTGGATCATGAGGTAGCCGAGCCCACGCTCGGAAGCGATGAACTCACCGACGATGGCGCCGGCGACCGCGAGGATTGCGCCGACCTTCATGCCGGAGAACACGAAAGGCAGCGATCCCGGCAGCTGGATCTTGCGGAACAGGGTCCAGCGCGAGCCGCGCAGCGATTTGACGAGATCGAGCAGATCCGGCTCGACCTCGCGCAAGCCGCGCGCGGTGGTGAGCAGGATCGGGAAGAAGCAGATGCTGAAGGCGATCAGGATGTTCGGCACGATGCCGTAGGAGAACCAGACGATGAAGAGCGGGCCGAGCGCGACCTTCGGAATCATGTTCAGCGTCACGAACAGCGGCAGCAGCACGAGACTCGCCAGCGGCGCCCAGCTGAAGATCACGGCGAGCGCGACGCCGACGACCGCGCCGAGCGCGAAGCCGCCGAGGATCTCGACGGCGGTCACCAGCGTGTTGGCGCCCCAGGCGTAGCCCGCGGTTCCCAGCGTCTGGATTGTCGCGAGCGGGGAGGGCAGGATGAATTTCGGCACGTGGAAGGCATCGACCGCGACCTGCCAGAGCACGAGCACCGCGAGGTGCACGATCAGGATGATCGCAAAGCTGCGCGAGGTGCGTGCTCCGTCTCCTGCCACCGACTGCTCCCTGTTGCCAGCGGTCACCTTGCCGCTGGTCGCAAGCCTAACCGGCCTTGAGGGAAGTTTCAACCAGTTGGTTGATTAGGGCCGGAGCGAATGAAGCACGAGATCGGCGACGTGCCTGCGGCGGGCGCGCCGAGCCGCCCGGCTCGAGAGGTCCTTGCCGAAGATCGCCGACAGCGTCGGCGTGTTGGAGAGATAGAAATAGCCGAGGCCCGCGATCGAGATATAGAGCTGGATCGGGTCGATCCCCTTGCGGAACACTCCGCTGCGTACTCCCTCGTTGAGGATGTGGGACACGCTCCGGATCAGCGGAGAATGCATCGCCTCGAGCCGCGTCGAGCCGCGGACATGGCGCGCGCCGCCCCGGTTCTCGTCATTCAGAAGCACGATGAAATCAGGGTTTGTCGCGAGGTAGTCGAATGAGGCCTCGATCAGTTTCCGGATCGCCCTTTCCGGCGGCAGGCCTTCCAGGTTGAGCTGGCGCTCCTGCTCGCGGATATCGGCGTAAACCCATTCGAGGACAGCGAGATAGAGTGCGTCCTTGTCGCCGAAGTAATGATAGACAAGCTGCTTGTTGACGCCGGCGCGTTCGGCGATCTCGTCGACCCGGGCACCCGCGAAACCGTGCCGGGCGAATTCCAGCCGCGCCGCGGTGAGCAGCTTCTTGCGGGTGGCAACGGGGTCGCGCCGCTGCGGCACGGCGTCGCCTGAACGTTTTGCGGGCATTTCCAACCAAACAGTTGACAATTGGAGGGCGGGCTTGTTGCATTGGTATCCTCACATGGGGAGAGCGACAAGCCGGGTCGCGGCAATGAGGAGAGATGCGATGAAGCGTTTGCAGGCAGTTGGCTCGGCTCTGGGCTCAGCCCTGGGCTCCGCTCTGGTCTTGGGCCTGACGCTCGGTTTGCCGGCGGTCCCGGCGCGGGCGGGCGAGGCGGTCAACCTGATCCTGAACTGGACGCCGACGGCCGATCACTCGCCGTTCTATTACGCCAAGGCGCAAGGCTGGTACGAGAAGGCCGGCATCGACCTGACCATCGAGGTCGGCAAGGGTTCGGGCGTCTCCGCCGCCAAGGTCGGCTCCGGCGGTTCGCCGTTCGGCATCGCCGATCTCGCCACCATGCTGGTGGCAAAGAGCAAGGGCGCCGACGACGTGGCGCTGATGAGCATCTACGCCAACACCGGTCAGACCTTCTACTGGCTAAAGAGCTACGGCGTGAACGGCGTGAAGGATTTTCCGGGCCACAAGATCGGTAACCCGCCCGGCGACGCTTCGCGCGTGATGTGGCCGGCTTTTGCGAAGGCCGCGGGCATCGCGCCAGACTCCGTCAGCTTCGTCAATATCGGGCCGACCGCGAAGATCGCGGCGCTGAAGAGCCACACCGTCGACATCATCAGCGATTTCTACAACGAGCACGATCTGAAGGTGATCGAGTTCGGACCCGATCTCGGCTACACCAACTGGAAGGATATCGGGCTCAACCCGTATGGCAATTCGCTGATCGTCAACGGCGCTTATCTGCAGAAGAACCCGAAGCTGGTCGAAAAGTTCGTGCGCATCTCGCAGAAGGCCTTCGCGGCCTGTGTCGCCGACGTTGCCCCATGCCTGAAGGCGTTGCTCGACCAGGTCTCCGGTCTCGACAAGGAGAACCAGGAGCGTCAGTGGGAGCGTATCAAGTACCTGATGACGGACGAGTTCACGACGGCGAAGTCGCTGGGCTGGATCGACGGTGAGCGGATGAAGAAGGACTACGAGCTGGTCCAGACCTATCTCGGCATGGAGAGGCCGTTCGACGTGACGACTGCGTTCACGACCAAGATGCTCGACCCCGCCGTCAAGATGGATGCCAGCAAGGTGAAGAAGTAGGGGGCGCTGTGAGCCAGGTCCGACGGCTGCCGCGGATCACCTGCCCTTCTTCATCTCGTACACATGTTCCGGCCCGGGAAAGGCGCGAGACCGCACGTCGGCAGCGTACCCCTCGATCGCCGCTTCGATGGCCGGGCCGAGATTGCCATACCGCCGGACGAATTTCGGTGGTCGCGGCGACAGCCCTAGCATGTCCTCGAGCACGAGCACCTGGCCGTCGCAGGCTACGCTCGCGCCGATGCCGATGGTGGGAATGGTAATCGTCTCTGTAATCTTGCGCGCCAGTGGTTCGGCTACAGCCTCGACGACGACCGAGAATGCGCCGGCATCGGCGACCGCTTTCGCATCCTCCTCGATCGGTCCCCAGTCAGCCTCATTGCGCCCCTGGGCGCGGAACGAGCCGAGCGTATTGATGGATTGTGGCGTTAGGCCAATGTGACCCATCACTGGGATGCCGCGCCCGGACAGGAATGCAATCGTCTCGGCCATGCGGACCCCGCCTTCGAGCTTCACCGCGCCGCATTGCGTTTCTTTCATGATTCGTGCGGCGGAGTAGAAGGCCTGCTCCCTGGAGGCCTCGTATGATCCGAACGGCATATCGACCACGACCAGCGCCTGCCGGGAGCCGCGCATCACTGCCGCGCCCTGGAGGATCATCATGTCGAGCGTGACCGGCACCGTGGTCTCGAAACCGTGCATGACGTTGCCAAGGGAATCGCCGACCAGAATGACGTCGCAATGCCGATCCACCAGCGCTGCCGTATGCGCGTGATAGGACGTCAGCATGACGATCGGCTCGCGCTGCTTGCGTGCACGGATGTCCGGCGCGGTCTTGCGTCTGGTGGCGGACTGAACTGACATGCTCGGCCTCCATTTGCGGGAAACGGATCGAACGCCGGATGTCGGGAGCATGTCAATCCAAGATGGTCCAGGTCGCCATTAAGCTCGCTGCGTGCACGGCGAAGAAGCAGCGCTCTCGTAGCCCGGATTGCGCTGATCCGGGCCGCGAGCCGCCGCTGCGGGCAGACTCCGGCTTTAGCGAAGACGATGATGGTCGAGCACATCTGCGGGAAAGTTAACCGGCCGTTAACCAAATTGACCGCATCGTTAACCATTCAATAACGGGGAACGAGTCGGCCGCTATGGAGGCTGCAGCAAAATCTCAACGCCAAATGGTGCGCCTGCGCGGGCGTTCCTATGTGGCCTTCGTGTTCGCACCGACGGTTCCGATCCTGGACTGGCTGCAGGAGATCGACGCCACGATCGCGCGCTCACCGGGCTTCTTCGCCGGCCGTCCCGTGGTGGTCGATCTGTCCTCGGTCGATCTCAGCCAGTCCGGCATCAGCCATCTGCTTACGAGCCTTCAAGACCGCAACATCCGCGTGCTCGGCATCGAGGGGGTGGAGGCGGCGCGGCTGACCCCGTCGATGCCGCCGCTGCTCTCGGGTGGACGCAGCTGCGTGATCGAGCCGAGCGCGCCCAAGAAGGTGGAGACCAAGAAGCCAACCTCGCTGCTGCTCGAGAGCCCCGTGCGCTCCGGACAGACCGTGATCTTTCCCGAAGGCGACATCACCATTCTCGGTTCGGTCGGCTCGGGCGCCGAGATTGTCGCCGGCGGTTCCATTCACGTCTACGGCGCGCTGCGCGGCCGCGCCATGGCGGGCGTGAACGGGTATACGAGCGCGCGCATCTATTGTCAGAAGATCGAGGCCGAACTGCTTGCAATCGATGGGTTTTATCAGACCGCCGACGATATTGACGAAGCCTTGCGCGGCCGGCCGGCCCAGGCCTTTCTGCAAGGTAACGCCATGCGAATTACTGAACTGAACTGACCAGAAGGAGATTGTAGAAATGGCCAAGGTACTGGTCGTGACATCAGGAAAGGGTGGAGTCGGCAAGACGACGACGACCGCCGCACTTGGGGCTGCGCTCGCGCAGCGCGGCGACAAGGTCGTTGTCGTTGATTTCGACGTCGGCTTGCGCAACCTCGACCTCGTCATGGGGGCCGAGCGCCGCGTCGTGTTCGACCTCATCAACGTGGTGCAGGGCGTCGCAAAACTGCCGCAGGCGCTGATCCGCGACAAGCGGCTGGAGAATCTGTGGCTGCTCCCGGCCTCGCAAACCCGCGACAAGGATGCGCTGACGGAAGAGGGCGTAGGCAAGGTCATCGACGAGCTGCGCACCCGCTTCGACTGGGTGATCTGCGACAGCCCGGCCGGCATCGAGCGCGGCGCCGCCATGGCGATGCGCTTCGCGGACGAAGCGGTCATCGTCACCAATCCGGAAGTCTCCTCGGTGCGCGATTCCGATCGTATCATCGGAATGCTCGATTCCAAGACCGTGCGGGCCGAGAAGGGCGAGCGCGTCGAGAAACACATTCTCATCACCCGCTATGATCCCTCCCGCGCGGCGCGCGGCGAGATGCTGACCATCGACGACATCCTGGAAATCCTCGCAACGCCTTTGCTCGGTATCATTCCCGAGAGCCAGGACGTGCTGAAAGCCTCCAACGTCGGCACGCCGGTGACGTTGTCGAACGTCGATGGCGCGCCCGCACGGGCCTACATCGACGCGGCGCGGCGCCTGTGCGGCGACACAGTGAAGATGCAGGTGCCGACCGAACGCAAGGGCTTCATGGATCGTCTGCTGCGGCGGAGGGCTGCATGAGCATGGGTCTGCTTCGACTTCTCCGTGGCAACAAGGCTACGGCACCGGTCGCTCGCGAACGGTTGCAGATACTGCTTGCACACGAGCGCGGAATGCGCGGCCAACCCGACCTGCTCGGCGTACTGCGTGAGGAAATTCTCGCCGTCGTGTCCAAGCACGTGAAGCTGGACCCGACCAAGGTGATCGTGCGGCTCGATCGTGGCGACGACGTGTCGACCCTGGAGGTCGATATCGAGGTGCCGAACGATTTGGAGCGCAAGCGCGTGGCGGTCGGGTAGGGAACGCGGCCGAAACTTCAAATTTGGGGTGGGTGAGAAGGCGGTCCGCTGGGCATAGCGGGCCGCCTTTGTCGTGCTGGCTCGCCAAACACGGTTTCACGCTTCGAGCCGTTCAAGCTCCTGGCCTGCCGATGTGATGGGCGGTGCGCGGAACAGGACCTGCGCCCTCATCGTTGTAACGGACCCGCGGGACGGTAGACCGATGGCTCCGCGGTTTCGTCAAACGGGAGAGCGCCCATGATGTCCGAGGTCCAGGTCCACACCATCGCGCGGCAGATGCTGGAACAGCATGGTTTCGCTGCAATTGCGAAGGCCGCCGAACAGGCGCGGGCCTGCGAGGGGCGCGGCGAGGCCGATGAGGCCAAGGAGTGGCGTCACATAGTCAACGCCATGAAGATCATGCGTGGGCCCCACCAGAGCTGATCGCGATCAGCCTCACCCGGTTCCATCCTTGATCGTGCCGAGGACGAGGCTCGCCAGCGCTTCGGCCACGAAGGTTCTGCGCAAGCGAGTGTCTCAGCGCTCGCCCTGATCGGCGCCTTGCGCGCCAGACTTGTGCTGGGTCTGTGGCTGGCTGCGTTCGCCGGTTTCCTTGCAGGGAAGCTGCTCCCACGATCCGTCCGGCGCCTGCTGATAGGCGCTGCACGATGACGGCGCGGTCGATTTGTCCTCATCCTTCTGGGCGTCGGAATTCCTGGCCTGCACCGGCGCAGTCAGCACGGCGCCCGCCGCGAGCGCGCCGGCGAAGACGAGATGAGCAATCCGCATGGGCTTCTCCTGTTCGAAGATGCCCGCATGCTGGCGAGGAATGTGACGATTATTAGCCGTGACGGCGGTTCCCTCGCGGCGTGCTTAACGCCGCGAACGAGCGTTTCCTTTCCGCGAGCCGGTGTTCGCCCGAAAATGCCCTAGCCGCCCTTGCTGCGGATCAGGCCGGCGAGGTTGGTCTTCTGCGCCTCGCACCAATTGGTCATGCCGAGGCGGCGCTGGTCGAGATCAGTCGTCTGGGTCGCCGCCGCGACCTCCGCCATGATGTCGTCGGCCTGCTTCTCGCCCATCTTGCCGCCGGTATGCATCCAGGCAATCGCCTTACGCACCTTCTCGGTGGTGTCGTCGGGGCGGTGCATCTGCTGCGCCTTCTGCACCAGGTCCTGGTAGGCGACATCCGTGCCGGGACATTCGACCTTGGCGGCGAAGGCCTGCAAGACCATCGTCACATAGGTCGAGCGTGGATGGTCCTCGGCTTGGGCCGGAGCGGCGAGCAGCAACAGGCCTGCCATCAGGAAACCGGTGCGCATCCTTGGTCCTCCTCGTTTTCTGGGGAGGCTAGCGTCCGGCAGGCCGCTCCGCAATGGTGCCGGGCGCGATTGTCGCGCGTCACCGCGCTATCGTGGCGGCATCTCGACACCGGAAGAGCGACATGAGCCTGTTCGGCACGCCATTCGCGCACGCGACACGGCGCTGGTCACCGACGTGAGCAACGGCATCGGCCGCGCAATCGCGCAAGGTCTGGTCGGTGAGGGCGTGCTGGTTCGCGGCGCCGATGCTGGACGACCAGCTAGCGCTGCCAGGCCGGCACGGGATCGAGCGGCGTGCGGTAGACCTCGTTCTGATTGCGATCGGTGACGCGCACCGAGCAACCCTTCCGTTGCAGCTCCGGCTTCACCTGCGACAGCTCGTTCGCCAACTGGTCGGCACGATCAGAGGCAACCTCAATGTCTTCGAGGATGATTCCGCCCTGGTTCCTGAACTCTTCACCAACCACAAGATCGAAGGAATAGTATGGCATCCTAATCTCCCGGTGTGACGAGCTGAGCTCGGTGGAAGTCTCAACACATGTCGAATGGTACCACTGAGTCGATATCTATCGAATGAACAGACCGAGCAATCTCTGTGCTTATGGCGCAGAAATGATGTGCAGGTCGCAGGCGCGTTAAGGATTTATTGAGTATATCGACCCGATCATGAGGCATGGAATTGCAACAGAACCGGGCTCCGTGAACCGGCAGTCGCAAGAGAAGGCCGGCGGCATAGATCCCGACGGCCTTTTCTCTTGGTGGTCTCCTGGCGGTTTCCGAAGCATCACGCCCCGTAATTGCCCGGACTCTACACATCAAATCGACTCGGACAGCGTACCGTTCGCCGCGCAGCGTTTCGCCCTAACGGCGTGTCGTCGCTCGACGCTCGTCAACGCACCGGCATCGGCGGGCGCACGACAGGCCCGTTGTCATCGGCGACGGCTTGCGTCGTGGTAACCGGTGCAGCCGGCGGCGGGGCTGCGACGGCCTGTGAAGATGGCGGCGGAGGCGCGAGCGGCGCGGGTGCATGTGCCGGCGCGTAGGTTTGCGACACGACCGGCTTCGGCCTGCGTACCGGCGGAGCCGCGGGCCGTGGAGGCACTGCTGACACACGCGCACGCGGGTCGATAGGCCTCGTCTCAGCCACCGGCTTCGGTGCAGGTGGCTTCGTCATCTCGCGCGCCATCTGCTCCTGTCCAGCCTTCAACTCGGCGACGTTGGCCTTGAGCTGTTCGATCTGCTGCGCCATCGCGGCGAGATCGCGCGTCATCGATTGCACCGACGGCGTAGCATCGGTCTCTGATGCCGCGGGCGGGGCTGCTGCAAGCTGAGCCGCAGGCGGTTGCTCAGGTGGATCGGCCGCTTGATCGGCTACTGCCTGCGTCGCGGGTGGTGCGGCCTGCGCTGTGGCGACCGGCACCGTCTGCGATGTCGAAGGTATCAGCGACGCCAACGCGGGCGTCCATTCCGCCAGCATCTGCTTTGCGGTATCGCCATGCTTCTCCCAGGCGAGTGTGGCAGCCACGCTGCCGCCCGCAAACAAAAACGTGACGAATGCGCCGCGCAGCCACTTGCCGGCGGACGATCGTTTCCGCCGGCTGAGACCATCGCCGGGCGCGACCCGCACGGTCGTGTCGACCGAGGGCGCCGCAGCCTGCGGCTCCAAGACCTGTGGCTCCAAGACCTGTGGCTTCAAGACCTGCGGCTCGGAGACAGGACTGAACTTCGGCTCCGGATTCATCTTAGGCTCTGGACGGGGCGCGATCTCCGGCGCAAGCGCGGGCGACACGCTGCCGGGGCGTGAGGCGAGCACGATCTCAGGCGAAATCTGCACGGCGTCGTGCGGATCGTTGTCCTTGACCGTGTCCTTCACGATCTCATCAACGATTTGCCTGCTGTTCAGCGTCGCGAGCATCGCAGCTCCTTTGAAGCCTTGGTCGTTCGCATTGGCGCGAGCCGATCTGTTGAGGTGAGCCCATCCCAAGCCCGATGACGCACGAGTCCAGTCGGGTTTGACCAAAGCAAGGCGAGGGGATGGAGACTGTGCGACGCTCTTCCGCCGTTTGTGGTGATGGAACCCGGTTAACGGACACGCGGACGCGTCCATGCTGCCTTGTTTTCAGCACGATTTGGGCGGCATATAAGGCGGCTGGGGGTGCTGCTATCCGCTATCGGGGGGGGCCAGCGGTGCCAAAATCTCTATACGCTTTGTTCGTTGTTGCCCTGCTTCCGCTGGGTGGCTGCATGCAGGCAACGTATTCGCCATCGACCGACGCGAGCATGACGCCGCGCGATCGGCAATTGCTCGCGCACACGCCTTACGCGCAGGCGAGCGTGCCCCAGCAATATCTCCGTCACATCGTCGATTACCCGCGCAAGGAGCAGGCGGGCACGATCCTGGTCGATACCGATGCGCGTTATCTCTATTACGTGCTGCCGGGCGGCAAGGCGATCCGCTACGGTGTTGCGGTCGGCGAGGAGGCCATGGCTTTCTCAGGCGTTGCGCGCGTAGGCCGTTTGGCGGAATGGCCGGACTGGGTTCCGACCCCAGAGATCCAGGCGCGGCTTGGACCCTATCCGGCGCGCGTGCACGGCGGTCCCGCTAATCCGCTGGGGGCGCGGGGCATCTATCTCTATGCCGGCAACAAGGACACGCTTTACCGTATCCACGGCACCAACCAGCCCGAATATATCGGACAGGCGATCTCGTCGGGCTGCATCAGGATGCGCAATGAGGACGTGATCGATCTCTATGACCGGGTGAAGCTCAATGCGACGGTCGTGGTGCTGCCGCCCGGGCAGAGCGCGCAGGCTGGGCCGACGATAGGCTGGCGCGGGTAAGCGAACGATCTCGCTTGCCGTCGCGTTCACTCAAGCGTGACTGCGCGTACATTGTTCGGTCGATCAAGCGTGAATTGCTTCACAACCGGTCCGCGCTGGTTGCGCTATGCCTCGATGGCTCGTTGCCATTGGAGGCAATCATGCAAAAATTCATTGATCAATTGAATGAGAACGACCGCCCTGTTGTGCGGAAATGGCGCTTGGCCGCGTTCGGCTTTTACGGGTCTCTCCTGGCCGGAATGGTGCTCTACGTCGCGCTGCACTGGAATCCGGAGGTGAACTACGCCTCGGTCGATTCCGGGGCGCGCGCGAAGATCGTGGGCACGTCAGGCCCGGGCGGGCCCGCGCCGTTCTCGCCCTAAAGCCAATTCCGTTCCGATGGAATCGGAACGGGGCTCTAGATTCTTGTTTTGACGCGTTTTCTTTACGCGAACCGGTATCCACTTCGCTCGAAAACGCTCTAATTGTCAGGCCGGGCGACGCGCCATTGCAGCGTCGTGGCATTGCCGTTGGCATCGCCCGGCGCCTTGTCGGCGGGCGAGGTGTAGAGCGGGCGATAGCGGTAGGCCCACATCTTGCTGCCGTCGTTGCGGTCGATGACGGTGAAGTCGCCAACCGCCCTGGCGTCGGCCGTCGCGGCCAGCGGCACCCAGCTTTCGGTGCACTTGCCGTTGCAGTTCGACGTCTTGCCGGTTGTGTCGTGCTCGTAATAGTAGAGCGTCATGCCCTTGAGATCGACGAGCTTGGGACCCTGCTTGGTCAGGATCACTTTCGCCGGTGCGGTCGTCGCCTCGGGCTTCGGCGGAGGAGGGGCATCGCTACCGCCATGGCCGTTCGCGAGCGCATGACCCGTCGAGAGCGCGATGGCCGCGGCCGCAATGAGAAACCTGAACATCCAAAACTCCCGAACGGCAAAGTTAATCGCGCGTAAGCGCAGAATGGGACCGACGGTAACAGCCGAAGGTTAGTTCTCGGTTTCGCGGCAATGCGACAAATACGGACACGCCTACGGCTTTATGCCTGCGCATCGCGCAGCGGGGCGCGGCTCAGCTCGTTGCCGGCCGCGATGGCCTTGCGCAGGAGCCGCATCAGCTCCTCACCTTCCTTGGCGCTGAGACCGCGCAGCATGACGCGCTGGGCGGACTCGACGGCCGGCGTGATCTTGCGCAGCGTACGACGGCCCTCGTCGGTGATCTCGAGCTCGCGGGCGCGGCGGTCGCGGCTGGAGGCGCGACGCTCCGCAAGCCCCTTCTGCACGAGGCGATCAACCACGCCGGTGATGGTGGTGCGGTCGTAGGCGATCAACCCTGCGAGCGTCACCTGGTCGAGTCCCGGATTGGCCTTGATGGTCGCGAGCGCGGCGTATTGCACCGGCGTCAGGTCGAAGCCGGCATCTCCGACCTCGGCCAGGAAGACCGCAACTGCGATCTGCTGGAACCGGCGCGCCAGATGCCCGGGCATGTCGTTGTTGTCTTTCACCGGATTCTCCGTTGCCACAAAGGAGGGTGCGGGATGATTGACAAGTATACTGATAGTCAGCATACTGATCAATATCCAAACAGAACGTTGGCAGGGAGAGGTGCTCATGCAATTCCATCTCAATGGATTTCAGCCGGGCGATCCCGAGATCGCCGATCCCGCCGAACGCACTCAGCCCCCGGGGGCAGCGGGCGCCGTGCCTGAAGAGGTCGATGTCCTCATCGTCGGCTGTGGCCCCGCTGGCCTCACGCTCGCCGCGCAGCTCGCGCAGTTCGATGACATCAAGACCTGCATCGTCGAGCAGAAGCCGGGCCGCCTGCTCGTCGGCCAGGCCGACGGCATCGCCTGCCGCACGATGGAGATGTTCCACGCCTATGGCTTCAGCGAGCGCGTGCTGAAGGAGGCCTATTGGGTCAACGAGACGACGTTCTGGAAGCCGGACGAGCGGGCGCCTGAGACAATCGTCCGCAGCGGCCGGGTGCAGGACGTCGAGGACGGCCTGTCGGAATTCCCGCACGTCATCCTCAACCAGGCGCGCATCCACGACGGCTTTCTCGACGTCATGCGCAAATCGCCGGCCAAGCTTGAGCCCTATTACGCCAGACGCCTGCTCGACCTCCAGGTCGATCCGGCCGCAGGTCCCGCCGATCATGCCGTCACCGCGCGCCTCGAACGGGTCGATGCCGCGAACGAGGGCAAGGTCGAAACGATCAGGGCGCGTTACGTCGTCGGCTGCGACGGTGCGCGCAGCACGGTGCGGAAATCTATCGGCCGCGAGCTGCATGGCGATTCCGCCAACCACGCCTGGGGCGTGATGGACGTGCTGGCGGTGACCGATTTTCCCGACATCCGCTTCAAGGCCCTGATCCAGTCGGCGAAGGACGGCAGCCTGCTGATCATTCCGCGCGAGGGCGGCTACATGGCTCGCCTCTATGTCGAGCTCGCCAAACTCGACGTCGGCGAACGCGTCGCCAACCGCAACATCACCGCCGATGACGTGATCGCCAAGGCGCAGCGGATCCTGAAGCCGCATAGGCTCGAGGTGAAGGAGATCGCCTGGTGGTCGGTCTACGAGATCGGCCAGCGCCTGACCGACAAGTTCGACGACGTGCCCGAGACCGAGATCGCCTCGCGCCTGCCACGCATCTTTATCGCGGGCGATGCCTGCCATACCCACAGCCCGAAGGCCGGGCAGGGCATGAACGTCTCGATGCAGGATGCCTTCAATCTCGGCTGGAAGCTCGCTGCCGTCTTGCGGAAGCAATGCGCGCCGAGCCTGCTGCATTCCTATTCGGCGGAGCGCCAGGCGGTTGCGAAGGAGCTGATCGATTTCGATCGCGAGTGGGCGGCAATCCTGGCTTCCGCAGCGAAAGCGGGCGGCGCCGATGCCGCCAAGACGCAGGACTATTTTGTGAGGCATGGTCGCTACACGGCCGGTACGGCGACGCATTACGGGCCCTCGGTTCTAACCGGCGCGACATCGCATCAGCATCTCGCGCAGGGGCTTGTTCTCGGCAAGCGCTTCCATTCTGCGCCGGTGATCAGGCTTGCGGACGCCAAGCCGGTCCATCTCGGCCACGCGGCGCAAGCCGACGGCCGCTTCCGTATCTACGCATTCTCGCGCGCGGAAGATCCCGCAGCGGCGGGCTCGTCCATTCGTGCGTTGTGCAATTTTCTCACCGAGGCAAGGGAATCGCCGCTCAAGCGATACACGCCAACCGGCGCCGACATCGACAGCGTGATCGATCTGCGCGCGGTCTTTCAGCAGGATCATCGCGAGCTCGCGATCGAGGCGATGCCATCGCTGCTGCTCCCGCGCAAAGGCCGCTATGGTCTGATCGATTACGAGAAGATGTTCTGTCCGGACCTCAAGAGCGGCCACGACGTTTTCGCAATGCGCGGCATCGATCGGAAGGGCGGTTGCATGGTTGTCGTGCGCCCGGACCAGTATGTCGCGAACGTGCTGCCACTCGATGATTTTGCTGCGCTCGCTGCGTACTTCGACGGGTTCATGCTGCAGGTGAACTGACGGTCAAAGAGCGCTCTTGCGCGCTGTGCCGATGAACGACGAATGAATATTGAACCGCGCGCTGCGTGCGTCTCAATCTTTCGGCTGATGCAACCACCGTGCGCGGAACGCTCATTCCGCTGGCGCGTTCCGATTTGCAAAGGAGGAACACGCCATGAGACTCAGAAGCGTTTTGGTTGCCGCATTGCTGCTCGCGCCAACGGCCGCACTGGCCGCGCCGGGCATCGTCACCGTCTCGACCGGCTTGCGCGCCGGGCCGGGTTCGGGCTTTCCCCTGGTCGATCGCGTCCCCGAGGGCGCCCGCGTCGACATCCATGGCTGCCTGCGCGGCAATGCCTGGTGCGACGTGAGCTTCGCCGACGATCGCGGCTGGGTGTCGTCGCAATATCTCGAATATCTGTACCGCAATCACTACGTCTATCTTCCCGACTATGTCGATGAGATCGGTGTGCCCGTCGTCCCCTTCGTGCTGAGTTCGTACTGGTCGAACTACTATGAGGGGCGGCCCTGGTATCGTCGCCATGCCTACTGGAACAATTACTGGAACTCGCACGAGCGCCTGGCGTCGCAGATGACGCTCGATCCGCGAGCGGCCCGCATCGGCCGCGCGGCGACCCGTGACGCTGCGGTCGCATTGGGGCGCGAGGGGGGGCACGCCAAGGGTAATGTCCAGGGCGGCGCTGCGATCTCGGGACGTGACGCCGCCATCGCCAGGCGCGATGCCGCGATTGCGACCGACCGTACCCGCGCCGGACGAAGTGAGCGCTTGGTGAATGAACGAGCCAATGTGCAGGCTCGCAGTCCACGTGATGCGCAGGCGCGCATGACGCACGAGCAGGCTGCAAGCCGTGCCGCGGCGCGTACGCAGCCGATGGCGCGCGCGCATGAGGCGCCACGGGTTTCGGCCGCGCCTGCGGCCCGGCCCGTGATGCCTCATACGGCCCAGCCGAACGTCAGCCGCGGCTCGCCTATGAATGCCCACGCCCAAACGCCAGCGCCGCGCGCAGCGGCGCCCGCGATGCCGCATCCCGGCGGCGGTGCCCCGCACATCAGTGCAGCGCCACATGGCGGCGGCGCGCCGGCCGGCGGCCCCGGTCGCGGTCACGAAAGGCAATAGTGTTGCTGCGAAAGCCCGGCCCTCACGCCGGGCTTTCTGTTTGGCCCGGGTTCCTTGCGCGTACAATTTAAGGCAGTTCTGCCCGGGCAGATTTCATCGATCGTAATTTCTCTACTCAAAGCTGTGGGCATCCACTCGGGGCAGCGGGGCACGGGAGGGATGACGATGAGACAGAGCCGGGCGGAGACGCGCCGCCAAAATGTTGCGAAACGGTCGATGGCCAAACAGGCCACGCAGCTGGCCGGCCTGATTGCCGGACTGCGCGAATCGCTCGAAGGCATCCACAAGGAACGGGCGAACACAAAACTCTCTGGCGCCGAGATGGGCCTGCTCGACGAACGCCGCAACAATCTGCTGCTCACCATTGCGGCCCTGGACGATCGCCTGTCGGCAGTGCAGGGGCTGATCGATCTTGGCCGTCCGCACCCCATCCGCGTGCATTAGCAGATATTGAGTGCTAGTGGATGGCACCAAATTGCCACGCTCCCGGCGAATTGCCGCCAAAGCCCGCTGCCACGAGGGGAACGGGTGCGGGGCAACGCCAGGGGATACGCATTGGCCTATAAAATGGTCGCAGAACGCGATAATGAGAAGTGCAGTTTCGCCCGTGAGAGCCGGTTGCTCATCGTGGCGAAGGCAAAGGTGTGGGCGAGCGAGGGGTGGAGCGTCGTCATCACTGACCCGGACGGCAAGGCCTATACTCCGACCGAATTTGATCAGTTGCTGGCGGCGTGACCGCGCGCGACGGGGCTAGGGGACGACATTTGATTTCGCTGTTTCGACCGGGGCGCGATGTGATCGCGCCCCTCATGACTCTCGTAGCCGCCGCCGCACTGACGGCGACGGTCGCGTCCGCGCAAAATCTCGACGCCGGCAAACCGCCTGCAAAGCTGTTCGCGGACGGTTGCGCGACCTGCCATCGCAGCCCGCGGGGATTGGCGAAAGGGCGCTTCAGCCTGACGCTCGCCTGGTTCCTCAGGGATCATTACGCGACCAGTTCCGACTCTGCCAAAGCGCTCGCTGCGTATCTGGAGTCGATCGATGGACCGCCTCCGCGCGCAGCCGCAAAGCCTGGCACAAAGTCATCCCGATCTGCGCCACGTCCGCCCAAGCCGGTGCAGAACCACTAGCTCTCGTTCCGTTTCCGGGTTTAGTTAGGCCGTGAACCCATAAATCTGCCGGCGCCCAGGCCATCCTGGCAAGCTTGTTGGCGAGTGCGACGGCAGCGACCTTGGTCGGTCGCCGCGCCAGCAGTCCCGTTAATCAGGGCCGACGCCCGGTGCCATGGACCTTGGCTTCAACATCCGACGTATCATCGCATGCTGAATTTGGCCATGAGGGCCTCCCTTGCCTGATCGCGTGGGTTTAAGCTTGCTTGATCCTTCGCCGGTCAACCGGCCGAGGGTGACGGGGCGCAATGCCGACGCAGGGCGGACAAAGCCGTGTCGATCATCCTGCAATCCACCGTGGGCGGCTTCTCTGGCGAGTTCACGCGCAAGCTGCCGCTGGTTGAGCAGGTGATGCGCGAGCATGGGCTCGAGCCCTCGCAATTCGTGGTCTCGAAGGACAGTGCGAGTACGCCGATGATCCCGATGATCGGGCAGTTCTTCTACGACTACACCGTGTTTTTCGGCGGCGACAAGTTCACCGTTACCGAGCCGAACGACATGCGGTTCCTGGACTATTTCCTCAGGCGCGTGATGGCGCTGGACGAGATGCTGGAGCCAAGCCGGCGCGACGGTTTGATCCGGCGCATCTTCCGCTGGATGGCCCAGCCGATCGGAGCCCCTTGAATTTCTCCCACAAGGGAGAAGGTTGAACAGCTGGCGTTCGTCAAACTCGCATCAATCCGAATTTGGCTTCGTGCTAGTGCGTCCACGCCCTAGGCGATGGGTCTGCGCGATCAGGCGGTCGTGTACGGCCCGCAGATCCGCGCTCATGCGTGTCTGTCCCGTCGTGACATAGGACAGCCAGGCGCCGTCGGCGGCGAGGCGCACGATATGCAAATCGGGTGCGCCGTCAGTCGCACGGTGGCGCTTCAGCCGCGCTTTCATCCAGTCGTTCCAGAGCCGGCGCAGTGATGGATCGGTGACCACGACCATGCTCAGCGCCGCCCAGGGGGTGGCGAAGCCGAAGGCCTTGCCCGTAAACACTGCATTCACATAGGCTCGCGTGAAGCTGCCGCGCGGCTTGGGATCGGCCTCAACCGCGGCGTCGATCTCGGCATTCACGCGGGCGAGCAGGTCGGCAAACAGGCCCTCGATCAGCGCTTGCTTGCTCGAGAAATGATGAAACAGCCCGCCCTTGGTGACGCCGGCCGCCGCCGCCACCGCCTGCACCGTTACGCCGGAGACGCCATGGTCCATCGCGATGGCCGCGGCGCAGTCGAGCAGGGCGCGTCGGACCTGCTCCGGTTGCTTGGTGCGGGTGTAGGCGCTGGCCGGCATCAGTGCACCGTCGTCTCCGAGAACAGGTTGATGATCACGACCCCGGACACGATCAACGCGATGCCGACGAAGGCCGCGGCGTCCAGCATCTGGCGGAACAGTACGAAGGAGACCGTGGCCGTGAGGATAATGCCGACGCCGCCCCAGATCGCATAGGCGATGCTCAGGGGAATGACCCGGATCGCGACCGATAGCGCATAGAACGAGGCGACGTAGAACAGCACCATGGCCAGCGTTGGCCAGGGCCGCGTGAACTGCGCGGACTGCTGGAGGAAGGCGGACGCGGTGACCTCGAAGACGATGGCGAGGGCGAGCGCTGCGTAGGCATTGAAGGCGGAGGTCATGATGGGCTCGGGCATGGTCGCAAAGATACCGCGCGGTAGGTATGTTCAACAAACGGATCGTGGCTTTTCGGTGGGCTTTGGCCTGCTCCCGAGGCATACCACTCGGGCGTGACGAACCGGCGACAGAGGCGGTGCAGCGAGGCTGGGTTGCGAACCACGCAGTGGATTCCCGTTCGGATTTCGCGAGATCATGGGTTAGCCTCGGCTTGCCCAACATCCAGCAATCGAGCGCCAGGCATGCATGTCCTCCGTCCCCAGTTCCGAATCGAGGAGCAGCGCGCGCTGGAATTCGCCGGGCAACGCGGCTTCGGCATGATCGTGGCGGCGGATGAGCGCGGCCCGCGTGCCTCGCACGTGCCGTTCGTGCTGGATCAGCGCGACGGACGCGCCATCGTGCAGATCCATTTCACGGCCAGGAATCCGCTCGTCCCGCTCGCAGACGGAAACAGGCGATTCCTGCTGATCGTGGCCGGTGACGATGCCTACATCTCCAACGACTGGTATGCCTCGCCGGACAACGTCTCGACCTGGCTCTACGAGGCCGTTCATCTGTCGGGTGCGGCGCATCTGCGCGGGCTGGACGAGAACCGCGGGCACGGCGACGCGCTGCTTGCGGTGGCCGAATCCCGGCTGCCGAAGCGGCCCTGGGACCTCGCGCAGATGGAGCCGGACAAGCGCGAAAGCATGCTAGCTGCGATCCGCGTCATCGATCTCGTGGTGGACACTGTCGAGGGGCAGGCCAAGCTCAATCAGCACAAGAGCGACGCGGATCATATCGCGGTGGCCGACCGGCTGGCACGGTCGGAGGAGACGGGACACCGGCGGCTGGCCCGGAAGATGCAGGCACTGCGGCCGGGGCTCGCGTATCGGACCGTAGGCCTGTAGCCCGGATTACGCTTCGCGCCATACGGGCTACGCTTGCCTTGCAACGCGTTTGCCCCTACGGACCTGTCCATGCTCGTCATCTCCATTCAAAGCCAGGTGGTCCATGGCCATGTCGGCAACAGCGCTGCCGCCTATGCCATCCAGGCGGAGGGAGTGAACGTCGCGGCGGTGCCGACGACGCTCCTGTCGAACCATCCGCGCTATCCGAGCCTGCGCGGGCGGGTGCTGGAGACCGAACTCGTCGCCGATCTTCTGAGGGGCGTCGAGGAGCGAGACCTCGTCGACGAGGCCGCGGTGCTCGTCACCGGCTATCTCGGCTCACCCGGCAATGCCGCTGCCGTCGCCGATTTCGTCGAGCGGGCGTTGATGCGCAATTCGAAACTCGTCTATCTCTGCGATCCCGTGATCGGCGACGACGGCCGCGTTTATGTCGCCGACGGCATTTTGGACGTGCTGCGGCAGCGGCTGCTGCCAGCCGCGAACCTGACCACGCCGAACCAGTTCGAGCTCGAGTTGCTCGCGGGCACTTCGATCGCCGATGAGCAGAGCTTGCGCACGGCTTGCGCGGCGCTTGCGGGAAGACGCCGCATCGACGTCGTCGCCACAGGCTGCATGCTCACGGACACGCCTGACGGGCAGGTGGAGACGATCCTCTGCGCCGACGGTCAGTTGTCGCGCTTTGCGACGCCGCGGCTGCCGATCCGCCCCTATGGCACTGGCGATCTCCTGACCGGCCTGATCGCGGCACACCTCGCCAAGGGCAAGGCAACCGAGGCGGCGGTGCGGCTTGCGGTCGAGACCATCTTTGCGGTGCTGGTACGCACGCAAGAGGCAGGCACTGCCGAGATGCGCCTCGTGCCGCTGCCGACGCCGGGGCGGAAGGCGTAACGGCTCAGGTCGCCCGCTTAGAGGCGGTTTGCGCCGACTTCTGCGACTTCGCCGAGCTCTTCTGCACGCGCGCGGCCTGTGCCTTTGGCGGCCTTGCGTGGGCCGCGGTCCGGACCTTCCTGGACTTCACGTGTGCCGCTACCTTGCCATCCGCTATGCCACGGCGTGAGATGTATTCCTGACCGTCGATCGGGCCGACATGTGGCGGATCGCGGTCGAGATAGGGCCGGCCGATGCCGAGCGCCTTGCCGTTGGCGTCAACCCACTTCCACAGCGCCTCGGTCGAGACCCAGCGCTGAGCGCGATTGTCGCCCTTGGTGCTGACGATGTCAGCCGCCATGCCGTGGCCGTAGCCGCCGCGCGAGCTGCCGCCATGATAGGAGCGGTCGGAGGCGGCCTTCAGGCCGCTCGCGATCGACTGGCGATAGTCGTCGCGGAACGCGCTGGTGATGCCCGGCGAGAGGCCTGCGGCCTCTGCTGCAAGCAGCGCGCGAAACAGCTTTCGCTTGAAGCTGCGGTCCATGCCGCCGATCACGTAATCCATCATTGGCATGCCGGCGTGCTCGGCGGCCTTCGGATCCTTCCAGCCGAAATCCTCGTCGACCAGCTTCGTGAAGCCGCGCATCACCGTCCTCGTCTTCCCCCCTGCGCTTGACGGTGACGGCGCGGCGCTCCTCGACCTTGATCGAGTCTTCCTTGGGTGTGCGCTGGTAGAGCGTCCAGAGATAGCGGTCGATGCAGGCATCCATGACGAAGCATTCGTCGAGCACGGCAACAGTGTCCGCGGGCGGTGACGCCTTGCTCTCAGTTGCCGCCGGACCGCTCGCGATCGCCGCGGGGGACAGGGCGTCTGTCGTCACGATCTCGGCGGGATCGGCGGATGCGATTTTGACAGACTCTGGCGTTTGCGCCGGCGCGGCTTCCGCTGGTGCAGCCTCGCTGACAGCGGGCGCCGGTTCAGGCGAAATCTGCGACGCGGGCGGCTCCGTCGGCAAGATCAGCGCCGGATCGGCCGACGCGACCTTGACGGCGGGGGGCGGGGTGTGTCGGGCGTCGTTTCGTCGCTGGTCGCCGCCAGGCTCGGCGCCGCAGCCACGGCAGCCGCGATGTCGGCGGTCAACGCGATGCCATCCTCGATTGTCGCAGCGCGCGGAACATCGGCGAGCAGGAGTCGATTGAGATCTTTCGCATGCGAGACGGCAGTCGCATTGGCGCCGCTATTCTCGACGAGGGCTGGAGCGTGGGCGGACAGCGAGAGCGTCAACCAGCCGGCCATAACGGCCGAGGGGCACAGAATTGCCACCAGAAGAGACCGCCGATCATTCATGATCCCTGCCTCCAAACGGTTCTGTTCGAACCTGCCTTGTCGGAACGGCGTGCATAGCCAAGCACGCGGCACGTTAATTGTTCGGAAGACCATGTGGCGAGGCAATGGCGCAATTCGGCGAAAAAGACCTTTTCGGGCGGGTGTTGCGTAGGCGCAACGAAGGTTCCATCTCGGTTCCAGGGCCAGGCAGGCGGGAAAAGATCTGCAAAGGCAGCGCCGATTGTCGTCAAATCGGGGAATTTACTCAATCTTGGATTGTGGGGTGTGCATCTCTCTCGTGCCGGAACGTCCGGCAGGATTGGGAAATTGTGAAATTGAAAGACATATTTCTTAAATTTGCCGCCGATGAATCCGGCGCGACCGCGATTGAATACGGCCTGATCGCTGCGGGCATTGCGCTCGCCATCATTGAAGTCATCTATGCGCTCGGCACCAATCTCGTCTGAAAAGCTCCAGGCGCGACCGCGTTGAAATAGCGGTTCGCATGACGGAGCCGAAGGGAGGGCGCTTATCCCCGCGTGTCCCGGACGCGGCATTTTACCCGACGTCGCGCGGCAACTTTGCAGCCGCCTGCGCGTTAGTCGGCCATGACGCATTCCTCGCTTCGTCCCATGGACGCCTTCGACCCCACCGAGCCCGCCATCCTGTATGATCGCGTCTCCGGCGAGATCATCACCTGGACCGCAGAACAGGCCGATGACTATCGGCTTGCCAGCCGACCGCGCAGGGATGGAACCGTGGCTTGGAAGGCCTACGTTTTCGATGGCTGGGGTAACGTGCTTGGCGGTTGAACCGCCGAGGGCAGGGAACTCAAGGCGCTGGGTGATTAAACATCGCCATGCGCCGGGCGTGATGTTGCATTGCGGTGGTGCATGTCGCATTGCAACAAATTCGATGCGCTGATCGAGACTCCGGCCGCGAAAAAGTTCGCGTGGATGTGCCGGTTATGTATGCCCGTTCATAACGGCGCCCTTCCATTTAACGCTTTGTTTTGAGGGTCGCGTGCCTGATGCGGCCGCCGCATCCGTGCGGCCAATTTTTGAAGTCATATTGGAGGCCATATGCCCGTTGCACAGAAAGCCGTTATCGCGACCACCTCGCCGCGCGCGTTCATTCTCAGGGACACCGCGATGTTCGCGGCCGCCGCACTGTTCGTGTTCGTGCTGAGCCTGACATACGGGCTCGATCTCAGCCCCGGATTTTTCTAGCTCGTAACGGGCTGCGATAGCGCTACGCCCTGCGTTGCCGCACCGCGCGCAGGCGCGATGGCGAGCGCCCGTAGAGCTCGGCGAACGCGGCGTTGAAGCGGCGTAAACTGCCGAAGCCGGCTAGGAACGCGATATCCGTCATGGTGTGATCGCCGGCATCGAGCAGGCGCTTGGCGCGCTGGACGCGGAGCGTCCTGGCGAGCTGCTGCGGCGTGGCGCCGACATGCCGTTCGAACAGCCGCGCGAGATGACGCGAGGAGATTCCGAGCCGCATCGCGAGTGTCACCACCGAACCCTCGTCGAGCGCGCCCTCATTGATCAGCTTGAGCGCCCGTGCAACCGTCGAGTGCGTGCCGTTCCAGGCCGGGCAGAACGGCGCGGTCTCGGGGCGGCAGCGCAGGCACGGCCGGAATCCCGCGGCCTCGGCGGCGGCCGCCGTCGGATAATAGACGACATTGCGCGTCAGCGGCTGCTTGGCCGGACAGACCGGGCGGCAATAGATGCCCGTGGTCTTCACTGCCGTGAAGAAGCGGCCGTCAAAGCGGGGATCGCGGCGCAGGCGCGCGGCATTGCAGGTGTCGAAGCTCAGCATGGCCGGATGATAGCGCGCATGCGTGCGCGGGCGAAAGGGCAGCGGGATGACCGAGTCCGATTGTGGCGAGTCGTATTGCGTTTGGGGGCCTAGAAGGCGGACCTCTTAATGCAAACGGAGAGTCCGTCGTGACCAGCCCCAGAGATATCGTACTGAACGCCTGGAAGACCTTTTCATCGCGCGACGCCGACCGCATCGCGGCGGTGTTCACCGACGATGCCCAATGGATCGCGCCGAAGGGCAACGCCACCGCGGTTGCGCTCGACCACACCGACCACATGGTCGGCGCGAGGCAGATAGCACGATTCATTGCGCAGGAGATGCACCGGTTGTTCTCGGACATCGATATCGCCTTTCGCGGCGTCTACGTCGATGGCGATGTCGTGATCGTCGAGGAGCGGATGCGCGCCACGCTTCCCGACGGCAGGTCATACGAGAACGACTATTGTTTCGTGTTCACCGTTGCCGGGATGCGTATCCGCGAGGTGCGGGAATACATGGACACGCGCGGGGGATGGCGGATGGTGTTTGGCGAAGAGGCACGATGAGCCGACGCCTTCGCCACTGCGTGCCAGCCCTGCAATGGCGTGGGTTGAGACGGCCGGCACCCTGACGTAAGGCCATGCGCCATGGATCAGCGGACGAGCGGCGCTGACGCTCTTATTCAGAAGAACGATACGGCGCCGGCGCTTGCTGGCGTCGTCTGCGGGCTGTCCGCGGCGCTGTTCTGGGCGCTGGGCTTTGCCGGCACGCGGCACGGCCTCAAGGTCGGCTTCACGCCCGTCGATCTCCTGGTGCATCGCTACGTCTGGTCGGGCATCGCGTTCCTGCCCCTGGTGTTGCGCGCCGGCATCTCCGATCTCTGCGGCATTGGCTGGGGCAGGGGCTTTGCGCTGATGGTGCTCGGCGGCCCCGTGATGTCGCTGATCTCCTACACCGGCTTCCTGTTCGTGCCGCTCGGTCATGGCAGCGTCATTCAGCCGTCATGCGCGACGCTCGGCGGCCTCCTGCTCGCTGCGGTCGTGCTGAAGGAGCGGATCTCCGCCTCGCGCCTTGCCGGCGCCTTCGTCATCGTCGGCGGCCTCTGCGTGATCGGCGCCGAATCGATCGGTCATATCGGGGCCGACGGCGTGCAGGGTGATCTGATCTTCGTGCTCACCGGCTTCATGTTCGCGAGCTTTGGCGCCGCGCTGCGCCAGTGGCGCGTCTCCGCGGTGTCGGCCGCGCTCGTCATCAGCGTGCTGTCGCTGCAGTTGCTGCCGATCTACCTGGCGACCGGCGGGCCCTCCCGCGTCGCGGCGATCGGCTTCAGCGAGAATGCGATCCAGGCGCTGGCGCAGGGCGTGCTCGCCGGTCCCGCCGCGCTCTATCTCTTCGCCGTTTCGGTCCAGCGCCTCGGCGTCGCCCGCGCCGCGGTGTTCCCGGCCTGCGTGCCGGCGCTGACGTTGCTGGTCGGCTGGCTGCTGCTCGGCGAGCCCCCGACGGCGCTGCAGGCCGCGGGCCTCGTCACGGTGCTCGGCGGGTTCTATCTGGCGCAGAGGCAGGGATAGGTCGTTCGCTCCCGGCATCTGCTGACAGCTGTTGCCTACATCGTCCCCCGCACTTGTGAAGGGAAACGGATTTCCGCGTCGTTCCCATCCATGTAAAATCGCTGCATGAACGAAATCGAAACCTTGTTTGGTGTGCTGCGCCAGTCGGCCGACACAGCCGTCGTCGACCTGCTCGAGCGCATGGTGCGCGAGGCCCCCGACCACGCCTTGAGCAAGATCAACGCGCTGGATATTGCCGGCCGGGCCGGCCTCGGCGAGGAGCAGGTGATCGCGGGGCTTCTGCACGCGGTGGGGCTCGGCATCCTCGAGATGAGCTGGAGCGTGATGTGCCCGAGCTGCGCCGGCGTGCTCTCGTCCAACAAGAGCCTGAAGACGGTGAACAGCCCGCAGTATCGCTGCGCGTTCTGTGCCGCGGGCTACGAGACGTCGCTGGACAATCTGGTCGAGGTGACCTTTGCCGTCAGTCCTCGCGTGCGCAGGATCGCCGCCCATGATACGGACGGACTGCCGCTCAGCGAGTATTATCGCCAGGTGTTCTGGAGCTCGGCGATCGATCTGCCTGCTGACCTCGACACGCTGCTGCGCGAGGTCACGCTGGAAGCCGTCGACCTGCCGCCGGGCGAGCGCGCCATCCTGTCGCTGCAGGTGCCCTCAGGCACGCTGATCGTGTTCGATCCCGTGACGCACACGGCGCAGTACCTCGAGGTCAAGGGCGAGGAGACGAGCGAACGCCAGAACCTGTCGCTGATCTTCAATAAGGCCGAGGTTCCCGTCGATGCCGTCGCCTTGCGCCCCGGCGCGCTGCGGCTGACCCTGGAAAACCGCACCGATGCGCGCGTGCTTCCGGCTGTGTGGGTGGTGAACCAGCGGCTCGAGGATATCCTGACCAGGCGCAAGCCAAGCCTTACCGCAAAACGCCTCCTCACCAATCAGACCTTTCGCGACCTTTACCGCACCGACACGCTGGCCATCGGCCAGCGGCTGAAGATCCTCAGCCTGACCTTCCTGTTCAGCGATCTCAAGGATTCCACCGGCCTCTACGAGCACGTCGGCGACCTCGTCGCCTTCGATCTCGTCAACGAGCATTTTCGCCTGCTTCAGGAGATCATCGCGGCGGAGCAGGGCGCCGTGGTCAAGACCATCGGCGATGCCGTGATGGCGACCTTCGGGACGCCCGATCGCGCCATCGCCGCTGCGATCCGCATGCGCGAGGCCATGAGCGAGCTCGGGGCCCAGCGCCAGCAGCAGGGCTTGCTGCTCAAGATGGGCATCCACGAGGGATCGTGCCTTGCGGTCACCCTCAACGGCCAGCAGGACTACTTTGGGCAGACCGTGAACATCGCCTCGCGCATTCAGGGACTGGCTGCCTCGCGCTCGATCGTCGTGACGGAATCGGTGGTGGACAATGCCGAGACCCGCAGCCTGCTGGAAGCCAGCGGCCTCAACCCGACCCGCCGCAGCGTCGCGCTCAGCGGGATCGCGGAGAGGGTGTCGGTTTACGAGATACCGTGAGCGACTTCGTAGCCCGATGCGCATGAGCCCGCCATGACCTTCCTGCTCAACATCGACGTCCCCGACGTCGCCGCCGCCACGACCTTCTACACGGCCGCCTTCGGCCTGACCGTGGGGCGCCGCTTTGGCACCGACTTCGTCGAGCTGCTCGGCTGGCCCGCGCCGGTGTATCTGCTGACCAAGCAGGCCGGCACGCTGGGTGCGGGCGACGACCGCCGCCGCTACGAACGGCACTGGATGCCGCTGCATATCGACGTCGTCGTCGACGATGTCGACGTCGCAGTCGAGCGCGCACTTCGCGCCGGCGCGATCCTGGAGGCACCCGCGCGCGACGCGCCCTATGGCCGGATCGCTATGCTGGCCGATCCGTTCGGGCACGGATTTTGTCTGCTGGCGTTCAACGCGAAGGGGTATGACGCGCGCTGCCTGGCGGCTAGGATCGGAACGACCGGGAGGCGTCGGGGTGCTACGCCTTCTTCACGAACTCAGATTTCAGGTTCATCGCGCCGATGCCGTCGATCTTGCAGGCGATGTTGTGGCCGTCGGTGGCCTCCTGAAGGCGGATGTTCCTGACCTTGGTGCCGCCCTTCACGACAGATGACGAGCCCTTGACCTTGAGGTCCTTCATCACGATGACGCTGTCGCCATCAGCGAGCAGATTGCCATGGGCATCGCGCACGCCGGCCTCCTGCGGGACCTGCGCAGCCGCATCGCCCGTGGCGCTCCATTCATGGGCGCACTCCGGACAGACCCAGAGATCGCGATCCTGATAGGCATGCTCCGAACCGCATTTCGGGCACTTCGTTGCGTCGTTCATGGCTGGTCTCGATGTCAGGAAAAAGCTGCGGGCGGTGTAAGCTGGATGCGCGCAGGTTGGCAAGTAGCTCGTCACCGAAACAGGGCGACAAAGATCACGTAGAGCCAGCCCAAGATCCCGTGGATGATCGCCCACAGGATCGAATGGTTGTTGGTGTAGGAGATCGCGATGGCGAGTGCCGAGCCGAAGCCGACGCCGTATTTCGCGCCCTCGACGCGGACGCCGTAGTAGCGATTGCCGTTCATGGTGACCCCTCCGAGCGATTGCGCTGCATCTCTTCCTACGGGCCTCGCACCGATCTCTTGATGCAGATCAATTTCGTCTGCGGATGGCGCCCCTGCCGGGCGTCCGACAAAAATCTCGAAAACAACCCCATGCAAAGTAGAAACGGCCGCCCTGGCCTCATTTCGGCGATACCGAATTGTGTTTGACGCGTCGGGCAAAACAGGGGCATTATGGCATGGTGGCGGGCTCTCGGGGGCCAAGAGCTTCGTAGCCCGGATGAGCGAAGCGAAATCCGGGACCGGCGCCGTCGCATCATTCCCCCCGGATATCGCTTCGCTCATCCGGGCTACGTTTGCCGGCATATCGTCGCGCGCCGCGGCCGCAAAGGATCGATTAGCAGCAAATCCTTTACCATGGCGTCCGGTCCCGGTTGAACCGGTGGAGGAGTTACGGAAAATTCCAGGGACGTACGCCTGAATTTTAAGGGTGCGTCGGCTACGCCGTTCGAAAATTGCCTGAGGTTACGGGAGCGTACGGGTCATGAGCGAGTATCGTGCTGCAGTCAGACATCAGACGTTGAGGACCGGCATTGTCGAGTTCGACAATGGCACCGGCAGCACCGTCAGCGTCCCCTGTACGATCCGCGATGTCTCAGGCAGCGGCGCCCGTTTGCAACTCAACAGCTCGCTATGGGTCGCCGAGCAATTCACGCTGATCTTCAACAATGGACTGCGCAAGGGCTGCCGGGTCGCCTGGCGCAAGGGCAGGTTGATCGGCAGCGCGTTCGCCGATGGTTATGCGAGCCCGGACGAGCAGGCTGCCATGATGACCGCGGACGAGCAGTCCCGGCACAGGCTTGGGATCGGTGCGCGCGTCAGAAGCGCGCGCGAGACCCGCGGCTACACCGAAGTCCAGCTGGCGGAGCTCATTGGCGTGCCGGCCGGTTTCTTGTCGCTGGCCGAGAAGGGAGAGGCGGACATTCCGCTCTACCAGCTGATGCGTATCGCCGATCTCTTGCTGGTCAGTCTCGACCGGCTCGTTGCGGGGCCGACGCCGAGCGATGTATCAGGGGAAGTCGACGCGGCTTAGCGCGCTGCACATCACGGCGCCTTCGGCATAATCCGCTCTACGGACTCACCAATCCATATCGCCGTAGGGGTCGACCATATAGGGCGGGGGCATCCAGGGTCCTCGCGGCGGCCTGGGCCGCCGAGGTGGCGCGGCCGCCTGGACGTGCGGGCGCGCAACCGAATCGCTCTCCTTCACCACGCTCCGCGTCGCGGGTTTGGCGGCGGCGGATGATGCAGTGAGCTGCGTCTGCAGCGCCTGGACCTGCGCTGCGAGGCGCGCACTGTCGCTTGCGTCCTTCTCCTGCGCCGTTTTGAGCCGTCGAATGGCGTCTGCCTGCTCGTGCTGCGTCTGCTCGTGACGGCTCTTTAGTTGCTCGAGCTTTTCGTTGATGCTCGCAAGCTGGTCTGTGATGGCCTTGAGCGATTGCGCCAACTCGGCGGGTTTCTGATCGGGCGGCGTGGCGGCGGTCGGCGGATTGCTCTCTGCGTTCTTTTGGACCGGTGGCGCCGGCACGGGCACCTGGTCATCGGCAGCAGCGAGCTTGACCGGTGGTGGAGCCGCCGGGCTGCGCATCTCGAACGTTTGCGGGGGTGGGCTCGAGACCGGCGGAGCCCATCGCGCCATGATCGCTCTGGCCTCATCGCGATATTGCGAAGCGAACGCAGCACCAAGGACGCCTATCGCCAGCAACAGGCCAACGAAGGCCCGTACTATGGGCCGATTCTCTTTCGGGCTTTCCTGGTGAACCTCGCTCTGCGGCGATGAGGGCTTTTCCGGGGGATCGTCGTCTGGCCCGGCACTGGCCTTTGACTGCGAGGTTGACGGGCCGTCGCTGCCGCTTTCCATTCCGGAAACCAGCCGGTCCAGGCGCGCAAGGTCTTCCTCGGCGCTCTTGATCCGTTCATACGCCCGCGTCAGGTCGCCATCGGCGCGCGGTTCGTCCGGCTTGGGTTCGTCCGGCTTGGGGTCGTTCGTCTCCGGCAACGATGCGCTCTCCATTCAGTCTGGCGTGAGCGGAATAAGTGCGGCAGTCACGAGATCATCGTGACGATAGTCCTCGCCGCCGCCCAAGACAACGCGAGAGCGACGGAGAAATTATGACCGGGTATCGCGTCCGGTTGCGTGGAGCAGGGGGCCGCTGATCGGCAGCGCGTTCGCCGGATCGCCATGCTGGCCGATCCGTTCGGGCGCGGGTTTTGTCTGCTGGCGTTTGTGAAGAGGGGGTATGATGCGTTGGCCGGGGGGATTTGAGCGGTTGGCTTCCCGGATGTCGGGCGGCGCTTCGCGCCGACCCGTTGGCTCATCCGGGCTAGGGTCGCCGCAAACGGAGGAGATCCGATGAAATCGCTTTTGCTGTTCACGGCGAGCGGTCCGTTGCTCATTCTCACATCCCATGAGTCCCTGCACGACCCGAAGCTCCTTGAGGTGCTCAGGCACAAGGGGATCGGCAAGTTCGTCGCGTTCGAGGTTCCCTTGTCGCTCGCCAGAGCGCGCTACGGCGGGCACTTTCAAGCGGTCGAAAGCAATCTGCAGGAGACCGATGATTTGAGGGTCCTCGACTTCGACGGCCAGCGGATATTTCAACTCTTTCGTTTCGATGAGCTTGGTGCACCGATCCTGAAAGAACAGTCGTGATCCGATTTTGCCTTGCGGCATGATCCGTTTCGCGAAACCGACAGCGGTCATTCAAACAACTCGAGCGCGAATTAGCTTGCCTTGCTTTGCGTCCTTGAGCACTCTCTGGGGAGGAGGCCAACGCATGAAGATCATCACCGTCACGTGTGCGCTCGGAACGGCACTGGTGCTGTGTAACCTTGGGATATCAGGTGCTGAAGCCCGGACGCGGAAAGCCCCAGTCGTTCGTGAACAACAGAGGCTTGTTGTCACGGCGCCCGTGCTCAGGCCAACTCCGTGGGATTATTATATTGTTCCACGATATCGTTATCGCCCTGAGGACGACCGGGTCGATCCATACGGCCCGCCGCTGGTGTCGTCGTGGGTCCGCTATGAGGGGTGGCGGTGGCCATATTGGTGGTGAACGACGATCACATTCTTCGGCATGTGGTGATCGGCCATCGACGGACGCGCTAATCGCCGGCATCCGCCGCGAGTTCGTAGGATGGGTAGAGCGGAGCGAAACCCATCGACAGCCGTCGTGGAATGATGGGTTTCGCAAGAGCTCTACCCATCCTACGGGCTGCGCCTGCTAACCACGGTCATCCTCCGCAAGGCGCATTGCGGTCCAGATACACCGATGCCAGCTCGATGGCGTGGCTCGGGATCTGTCGTTAGTGACGTGTCGCGCGGATTTCGAGCGTCGTCTGGGTGAGCCTGGCCACGAACCCCTCAAAATTCATGACCCTTTGCCTGGTCAATTGTCCATGCAACTCGGCGATCTTCTGGGATTCGGCGACAAACGATTCGCACACCTGTTTCGCGTACTCCATCTGAAGCTCAAAGGCCTCGACGGGTGAGCGCGCCGCCGCGAGCTTTCCCAGGAAGGTCCAGGCCTGCTCAAGCGACGTCCTCGTGTAGTCGCTATAGGCATCGGCAATCGCCTGCCTGCTGGCCTGGAAGGGTTCCACCGCTGCGGCGGGCGCGCTTGCAGCGATCTCCATCCCGGAAGCCTCGCCCGGCAAGGCTGCAGCCGACGGTATCCGCGCACTGATCTCTCGGCTCGTCTCTTGTCCTATCTCTTGCTCGGTCTCTTGCTTGTTCTCTTGCTTGTTCTCTTGGCTGATCTCCGCCGAGGCATCCGGCAATTGATGGGCTGCAGTTGCGTGTTGCTCGCCGGCCCCGGTCCGTTGCCCGGCCTTCTTCTTCTTCCCGCCGCGCTGGCCGGATTTTCCCGTCGGCTTATTTCCCACCGCACCCAACATGGCAAATGGCTCCTGAATATCGCTGAAGCCGCAAGCCTCCGTCGCGTTTGCGCTGAAATCGCGATTGCGGGTTGTCGCTTGCATGGCGGCCGTGTGGTGAGATTTGGCCGGGCATCGGCAAGGCCACCTGCCGGGTCTTGACCATCCTGCGAGCTAACCACCGTCATCCACCGCAAGGCGCAGAAACTGCCGCTTCATCGCGTTGACGCGTGAGATATAGCTTGCGACGAGGTGATCGCCGCAGCGTTCGCCTGCTGTCGTCTGAAAGTGGCGGCGCGCGTAGGCTGTGGCGGGACCTGCGCCGCAGAGATGGATGAAGGCGGCCAGATCCTGCTTCTGCCGTGCGCTGGCCTTCGCATCGCCCGCGCGGGTGAGGACATCAGCCACGTTGCGGTCCAGATACACGGACGCCAGCTCGATGGCGTGGCTCGGGATCGTGCGGATATAGAGGCTGGTGAACCCGCAGCCGGTATCCCTGACCGCGTTCCCACGGACACAGAACCGCGCGGCCTCCGCGTAGGCCGGATCGGTCATCTGGTAGAGGCCGACGGAGCTGGAGGCGGGCCGGTAAATCGCGAAGGGATTGAGGCTGAATCGCCAGCGCCAGTAGGTGCGCGCCACCGGGTTGCCCGAACTCTCGACCTGCGCCAGCGCGGCCAGCAATTCGGGCGTGATCGTATCGGTGGAATGCTTGCGGAAGAGCGGCGCGTATTGCCGCCAATTCTCTGATGGATCCTTGTCGAGGGAGTTGCCGACAAAGACAAACAGCTCGGTCGGCTTGCGGATCACGTGATAGACGATGTTCACGAGCGCTGCGACCGCAAGCAGGACCGCCACGCTGCCCGAGATCCGAATTGTCCGCGGTGCTCGCGCGAACGTCTTTCGCACCCACCGAGCGCCCCGCCGGAAGCTGCGAAGGTGTGGGAGGAGGCTCGTGCTTTTTCTTGGCATGGGTTTTGTTCGAGCGGGCAGGGTGCATAGCCCATAGGATGGGTTGAGCCCTTGCGAAACCCATCATTGTCGCGGCCCGCAATTGATGGGTATCGCTTCCGCCTTCGCTCTTGGAGCTACGGCGGACAAGTCGCTCCACCCGTCCTACGCGCTATGAAATTAAGATTTCATTAACCTTGCAGGGGCAAGACTTTTTGCCGGGGCTGGGCGCATCTCAGGAGAATCCCCATGCCAGATCTTGAAGAGGCAATTCGCGAACACGCCTACTACCTTTGGCTCGCCGATGGTCAACCCGAGGGCAAGGCGGACAGCTATTGGCTGAATGCTCAACACGAAATTCTCATGACATCGGTCGAAAGCGCGACCAATACCGTTGCGAGATTTGACAAGGTCGCGGCCAAGCCTGTCAGACGTGCGCGGTCTGGAAAGGGCAGGACTCGCGCTGGCTGATCCATACGGCCCGGGTTCGGACGACGCGAGTACGAGCGGACGGGGCGGCTCGGCTTCCCCGTTGCTATCAGTTTTGCCTGACGAATTTCTATCTTCGCGGATCACCGCCAGGGCTCGCACAGACGTCGTCTCAATTGAGCGCTTGAGAAACCCATCGGCTGATCTCAGAAGCCAAGTCGTTGACGCGATAGATGTTAGCCGGCATGGCCGCGCTCCCTCGTTTTAGAACAGCCAGCGAGGTTTGTGCTTGGGTTCTTGATGGGCCGGTTGTGAGATGCCCCTCGCAGGAATCGAGGGGTACAGAGAAGTCTCGAAGGTGAGCTCCGGAATTTCGTCAACCCCAGAGCCACAGCCAGGTCTCGGGTCCAACTTCACCGTTGGCCGGTGTGATTCCGTTGTCTATCTGGAAGTTGGTCACTGCTCGCGTAGTGTTCGGACCGAAATCACCGTCGACGAGCCCGGGATCCCAGTTAGGAAGGCCTGCATCCTTGAGGATCCACTGCGCAAGTCTCACGCCTGCACCCTTGTCGCCTTGTTTAATAGTATCGGGGAGTAGTCTGCCCCAGGTCTGCGGACCCACAACGCCGTCAACTTCGAGAGGAAACGAAAAGGCCCAATGTTCGCCTTCCGACCGATCACTTTGGTAATCGATGACGCCGCGAAAAGTATGATTTCCAAACTTGCCGTCCACTCCCGCCGTTCCTATCCAGTAGCCCCGATCAACCAGCGCCTGCTGAGCGTCCTTAACGAGCTGTCCCGTTGAACCTCGTTGAATGGTTGGCTTAGCCATGGTGGATAGCCTTCGTGATGAAATGTGGGGTAGAAGTATCTAGTCTTATGCGCTTCGCTTGCGATCTATCTCTGCGGCCCAAGGATCTGGTTCGCCGTCACAACTTCAGGCGCACCAGGGAGGAAAGGGGTCGTTGCGATCGCGCCAAATTTCCGGGTCGAACCCGTTTTCGCTTGGGGCGAGACATGCGTCGAGGGAAGCGCGGATTCGAGTAACTTGTTTCGGCTCGCCATCGATCCCGGCGCGTCTTTGTCCTTAAGTTGGGGTTGGAGCTCGGCATCGGCCCGATCATCGGCTGATGCGGGGGGGAGCGCTGAATGTGCGTGTCGATGCGTTGAATGTGACCCGGCTGGGCGGAACCGTCCCGCTAGCGGCGGTTGCCGCATCGGCGAGCGTATTGCCGGCATCGACGTCAATGAAGATTGCGGCCGGCAGTGTCAGAGAGAATGGCGACCCGACGGTTGGCTCCTGGTTGGGGGGTAGGCTGACCAGGTTCGGGGCGTCGTTGCCGCTGTGAAGCGGTGCGGTCGAGGTGTTGCCTGCACCAACACGCATCGCACGGCTGAAGCCATCCCTCGGCGTGTCGATCGCCAGCCGCAAAATTTGTACGGCGGCGTTTTTTCCGTTGACCGTATATGCGAATGTGCGTGAAGCTGTACCCGCTGCCGCGCCAAAGCTGACGGACGTCGCCGTCTTCGTCACGCTTTGAAATATGTTCTGCCAAGTCCGCCGTTCGAGAGCCAGGTGATGCCACCCGGAAATCGCCTTTAATGAACTCATGATGCCCGCTCTATCGCAAAGCCGAAACGGATGTGATGAGAGACAGTCAGCGTGCCGAGTCGAAGCTGCGCCCCTATGAGGATTTCGAGCCGAAGTCTCCATCTTCAACGCTCGACGCAAAGTAATGGATGATAATGTCTGCAGTGAATAACGCGGTTAATACTATTTTAAAATAGTGCTCGAGTGGGGATTGCAGCAAGTCAAAAATGATATTAAATTCTGCGATGGGGTCAATCCCTTCAATCAGCGAGCCTCATGCGCGTTGTTGACGCAGCGTATGAGGCAATCAGGCAATTTAGATATTCGATGAAGTTCGTTTCAGAAGATTAGTGCCGCGAAACCTCTCGGCTGGTTAGCCGGCGTGGTTTCATTTCAATTGAAATTCGGGATAAGGATCGCCAGTTATGGATTCCCGCGCCGAATTTGCGTTAATTTGTGAAGCTTGCAGTTCTCTGAGCGTCTGCTTCGATTTTGCCGAAGGGGCTCCTTCTTCGACGCCCGTGCGGTGTAGCCGATGCAATGTGTTCCGGGGCACGTTGGGTCACCTACGGATCCTTGCTAACGTTGGCAAGCACGATGTATCTAGATTCCATCAGAATGCGAGGAGCGAGGCGCCGATCGCGAGAGGATGAAACAGGCGCCTCGGACGACTGTCGGTTATTTTTTTTTGGCTTTATTATTCACCTGAGATTTTTATTTCTTTTTGTATGGGCAGGAGGAAGCGAAGCAATGACCGGTGTTTATGACTCTGGTAGCACTTCCCTTTGGAGTTCCCTCCAAACGATCAGGCTGGCTCAAGCCCGGCTTTATCAATTGAATGGTGAGGGGGCGACTCCCACCGTCATTTCTTGTCGAATTCAACTGTGTGACGTCCTTCTCGGTGAGATATCGGGCATTCGTGCCAACCTCGCCAGACACATTGCTCATGCGCGCGAAGAGGCGAGATTCGGTCCGCAGTTGCACAGTTGACCCTGGCCACGACGGCGCGCCTAGGTCGGCTTTTCGCTTCCCTCGTCGCTTGCTTCGATCGCGAACTCCTCAAGCTTGTGCCCGGATTGCAGGGCGGCGGTCAGCCATCGGGGCTGCTTGCCTCGGCCGGACCAGGTTTCGCCCGGTTGCATCGGGTTGAAGTACTTTGGAGTCGCCTTGCGATACGGGCGGCGGGCTCGCTCGGTTCCGAGTGACTGGCCGCTTTGTGAAACCGGGTTGGAAGGGGTGAGCTGAGCCAAACGTTTCTCCAGCTCTAGTTTCTCTGCCCGGATCTTTTCCGACAGAATCCTAGTGACCTCCTCGTGGAGGAGCCAAAGATCATCAAAAGCCATGGCATCCAAATCGGATTTGTGCATCGCGCGCTCTTCATCGGATAATACTTGGGCCAAATGTTTTTCTGCAGATACAGCTCTCTTTCGAACAGTTCTTGGTCGTCAGAAAGTAGGCATTATCATCATTTAAATATTATGCCATTATTTAATGCTTGATAAAAGGTTGTTTCGAGGCATGCTGCGAGGCGGCCCGCTTGTGCACAAATTGAGAATTGGATGCGAGTTTTAAGTTTGTAGTGTAGGGAGCTGGTAATGACCCAAGTTGAAGCCCCTCTTTCCGACCTTGGTGCAGTCATTGGTTGTTTCATTGTTCCGACGCGCGAATTGTGCGACATCCCAACGCTGAAGGCCCAGATCGAGCTTCGGCGGTTGGCTTTGAGGGATATCCAGTTGATACGCTCGCGCCTACGTCCGTGGGTGGGGCGACGCATCAAGGGCGTGGTCCCCGGGCCTTGTGTCACAATTCAAAGGCGGCAGCGGCCGGCGTCGGCGTCACGGAATGGGGACCTCCTGTGCGGCGCTCCTGGCTGTGAGGCTAGATATCGAACCGGGTAAGTCTAAATTTAGGGCTCCGGGACAGTTATTAGCATATTAAATTTCAAGCGCCTTTCAGGCGTATAAGCCACTTGAAAAAAAAGGAATGAGGTCATATGACACACAGTCAGGAATGATGCGCGGAATGAGCATGACGTTAAGCAAAACCGAACTTGAGGCGATGTCGCTCGATCATCTCTGGTCCCTGCACGAGCAGATCAGTGCGATCTTGGCGACGCGTATCGAGGCGGAAAAGCGAGAATTGGAGAAGCGTCTGGCGGTCTTGAGCCGGGGCGTGGTGAGCCGCCCCGATGCAATGGACGCCCTGCAGAGGGAGAAGCCGCGTCGGAAATATCCGAGAGTGCTTCCGAAGTATCGCAATCCAAAGACATCCGAGACCTGGTCGGGGCGGGGCAAACTTCCTCGATGGCTCGTGGCAGCCATGAAATCCGGGAAGAAGATCGAGGAGTTTCGTATCGGCGACACTGGCGCTAAAGGTCGCCGAAGGGCCTGATTTCGGACATGCGTATTGACGCATCGAGACGCGCAAGGTCGATTGACGAACTCGGTTGAGTTGCCAATGACGGGCGCCCACGCCAGCGATCGCCACTGAAGCCGCTGCGCTATGATCGCCCATTGCTCCATGATCTTCTGTACGATTGCAGGAGGCGTCGGAACCGGATCCAAAGCGCGACGTGATTGCCAATTGCGCTTCAGAAGGCATTACGCGATCGCAACACCTCCATTGGAGTCCGGAGAAGGATCGCAAGATCCAGTTGAAGGCTCCAATTGTCGATGTACCAGAGATCATACGTGACCCGCTGTTCGATTAACGCCCTCGTTGGCGTCGGACCGCGGCTACCATGTATCTGGGCCCAGCCAGTCAGCCCGGGCTTCACCCGCCGTCGATAGGCGTACTGCTGCACGGCAAGGTCAAACTCGGTATCATGCGCTATCGCGTGCGGTCGTGGTCCGACCAGCGACATGCTTCCCTCCAGTACGTTCAGAAGTTGCGGCAGTTCGTCAACGCTCGTCCTGCGAAGCCATCTGCCGACCCTGGTCACGCGACGGTCACGGGGGGCCGCTTGGATAACCGAGCAGCCATCCTCCAACACCCGCATGGTGCGAAATTTGTAGATCGTGAAGCTGCGGCCATTGAAGCCGCAGCGCTGCTGCCTGAAGAAAACAGGTCCGGCGGAGTCCAATTTGATGGCGGCAGCGATCAGCGCCAAAGGAGGCATCAGCAGGATCAGGCAGATTCCAGCCCCAATTATGTCGATGCATCGCTTGGCAGCGCATTCGACGTGCGTGAGGGGTCTGCGCTGTACCTCGACACCGACGGCATTTCTGAAATCTCGCGTCGGCCGGCCGAACATTTCCGACCCGGCTCCGACCGGAACGAACACTACGGGAACTGGCAAAACTCTAAGCTCTGCAATGAATTCGCGCAGTTCGGGCCACCGGTTCGGATCCGCCTCGACGATGACCTCTTCGATGTCGGTGCCTCGGGCATGCCTGACGACGACATCAATTAGCCGCTTGCGATGGTTCGAGCTCGCGCCTGTTCGAGGCAGGCAAAACGATCCGCCTACGCGAAAACCAAGTGCTGTAAGCGTCCGTGCCAGCCCGGTTTCGCGTGATCGCGCCTGATCGGTGAGCAGTATGATATTTCCCCCCCGAGAATTTGCGCTCGCTGAGGCCCTTTAGCACCAGCGCCCTCACAAAAACGCGCTGTCCGATCAACATCACCAGTCCGACGACAGCAAACGTAGCGCCGGCGCCGTGGAAAAGTTCGGATCCTAAGTTGAGGGCGCTGACCGCTGCGGCCAGTAGAAGGAATACGACCGCCCAGCAAAGGCACACCGCATGGACCTGATGGCCCAAATCAAGCAACTCGGCCGGGGTATGCATGCCCCGCGTCTTCAGGAGCGAGACGCAAAGGGCCGAGACGACAATGGCCGAACCGATGGCCCTGCCGATGTCGGTTGCAGTCCAGACACCATGCGCGGGGAAAAGCAGGGTAGAAAGGATGCTGGCAATCAGGATCGCGAACAGGTCGCCACAAATCACCATTGCCTCGATTGATCTGTAGCTTATCGGCCATTTCCGATTGGCCCTCATCATTGAACCGAGCGCGGATCTTGCCATCTCGCTGTGAGTGTCGATTGGAATAATGCGAGTCTTTGAAATCATTGGTAAATCTATTCGTTCGCGGTTGGTATTTAATGAAGTATTAAATATCCTAAAGTGGCGCGGGTCGCTAGCTTAAAATAATTAAATATTAAATACCCAGCCGCTCGCCCCGGGGGCTTCCGTGGGCACTCGTGCGCGCGGGAGACAGGGCCTCAGAACCCGAAGGGTCTGCTTCCGGAAACTGCGATCTCGCAATGCATCAATTGACTTCCGTGGATGGAGCGTTGGTGCGCGGCGCCGATCATCCAGGAGAGGCGCCCGGGAGCGCGCCGCGCCGGAACCGCGAGCCGCTCGAGCTCGAGACGGGTTACCTGGTTGGCCGGCGAAACAAGTCGCTCATTGAAGACGAGAGCATGACCTTGCCCTTCTTGATGTCGACCGATCGGCGGCTGAACTCTTGCGTGAGTTGGCGCGGTAGAAGCACGTTCACCTCATAGTTCTTGCGCACAAAGCCGAGCGGGAAGAAGGCACCGGCTTGGCGCATGCCGGCGCTAATCCACGGTAGTTCAGGTCAAATTTCGGTGCAGCGGCCACGTCAGGGAGGCGGTCATCCGAGACGTTCGATGGGAAAACTCCAGAGGCCAGTGCCTCGGTTACCTACCGCAGAGGGGCGACTTGTGACGCCACCTGCACAGTGGCGATGATGTTGTGCCGATACCTAGCAAGCCGATCGCAGCAGCTTTGCCGAAATCGGATTCGATCAGGCATGTCCGGATTGCGTGCAGCGATGATTTTCCGGCGCGTCGCGCGCATCGTTTCCGGCAACTCCGAGTTCTCGCTCATCACCACGACATCGGAAAATTCGATCCGCATCGAGGAGCGCCCCTTTGCTCGACTGGGCAATCCGTTCAGCACGGTCACAGGCAGCAAATCTTTGCTGCCTCACTTTCATCCAGACTAGCCGACCACTTGTGGTTGGAACACAACGTCGGCCAAGTAATTGGCGGAGTTGAACGTGTTGCTCGGAAGCAGCCCGGTCGTGCTTGTGCCGCCATAGGCATAGACGCCGTTGCTGCCGGCGCTCGCGCTCAAGGGCGCCGACAATGGCCCGCTGGTAAGGGCAGGGTTGAAGAAGCGCTGCTAGCCCCTCCGCCGCCCGGCAGTTGCGTGTTCCAGTGCGGCCTCTGGTTTTTTCTCCCGCTCGAGTTCGTTGCCAGTTCTGAAATCCGAGAGGCCTGCGCGAATTCTGCGCCATCTACCCCTTTTGAATTAGGCGGTAGATTTTATTGCGAGTTGTCCTCGCTAGGTGCAGCTTCTGGAACAGGCTGTTCGCACAAAATTGTGCAAAATGGCTAATTTCTCCTGAGTTTGCCTCAGTAATTTCTTTGTTTTTCCTCTATTGCAAATTAAACAAGGAAATATGACAGCCCATTATATGGGCGTGGCGCCGGGGACAAGCGCATGTCGGCTAAAGAAATCGAACTCAAGTCCATGCCTCTTGGTGATCTCTGGTCACTTCACGAGAAGATCAGCGCTATACTGTCGGCCCGGATGGAGGCAGAGAAGCGCGAACTTGAGAAGAGACTGGCGGTTCTTAGCCAAGGCGTGGCTGACATGCCGGATTCGGGTGATGCTCGCACGCTCCGGCGCGAGAAGCCGCGGCGAAAGTATCCGAGAGTGCTCCCAAAGTACCGCAATCCGAAGACCTCCGAGACCTGGTCGGGACGCGGCAAGCTGCCCCGCTGGCTTGTCGCCGCGATGAAATCAGGAAGGCAGATCGAAGAGTTTCGGATCAGCGAGGGGGGGTCCAAGGGCCGGCAACGCGCCTGATCCTGGAGAGCCATAAATCCCCGACATCGGGTCGGCGCAATGGCAGCTCCGGAGGTCGCGTGCATGCCTTTAGCAAGGGCCACACGACGACACGACCTCCGATCAGCATCATCAGGCCGACGATCGCGAAGCCTGTGCCGGTGCTAGGCGAGGGTGCGGCGCCGGTGTTGACGGCACCGGCGGCACCGCTGGGAAGGACCACGATGGTCCAGGAGAGACAATCGGCCCGCATCTGACGGCAAAGCGCGGCTCGCGCGTACATGCAGTGCATATTGAGCAATGAGCCCCCGGGACGACGATCGCGGAGCCTATGGCCTGACTCGCATCGGCTGTGGTTCATCCGGTATACAACCGGAAAGGAATGCCGGCCGATCAAGGGGATGGCGATGTCGCTGCGCGGCCCCGAAGCAGATGGGACAGGTGATCATGCCGACTTGGCGTCGCGCCGCACACTAGCGAACCGTACTGGTAATCGGCTGGGGCGTCGTGATGATCGTGGGTGATCCGGTGCCAGAGGCGGCGGCTTTCAGCGCGTACGCGTTGGTGGCGTAGATGATCGGGTCGTTTACCGTGGCCATGATCGTTCGCAGGAAGATCAGGAATTTGGTGGTCTCGACTGCTGCCGCGTTGGACGTGTAGATGACGTCCTTGTTCCGCATTTCGAAGGTTTGAGCGAGGAAATAGCCCGACGGATCGCGTAAATTGATCAGATAGATGATGGGAATGATCGGGCCCTTAAAGGGCCTGCAATCGACACCCATTTCCTTGGCCACCTCCCGCGTTTCGCCCCGATAGAGGAAGACCGAGGATGGATCGGCCAATCCATCGTTCATGCCGCCCTGCTTGCCGACTGCCTCGGCAAGCGAAATACGCCATGCGTCGAACTTGAATTGCCCCTGAAAGCCAGACGCGCCGAACGCGACAAAAGTTTGCGGTTGGCTATAGAGATAGATGATGTCGTTCGGCAGCACAAAGATATTGTTGGAAGGCTCGTACATCAACGCGCCGAACGGAACGCTTGCCCGGTGTCCCGTGCGTTCGAGCGACACCCACATGTCATAGCCTTGCGTTACGGGGCCGCCGGCGCGCGCGATGGCATCGACAATGCGCTCGCCGGACGGGCTCGCGCGGAAACGGCCGCCAGCCCGCACGTCGCCAAGGACGCTGATCAAGGACGTGTTTTGCTCAGCCAAAGCCACGACAACTTGTGGTTCGAGAGCCCGGCTCTTGAGTTTGTCCGTGATCTCGTCACGCATCTCCGAAGGGGTGCGGCCCAGTGCCCGGATGGTGCCTGCGTACGGAACGGCAATGTAACCCTTCTCGTCCACTGCCTGGTTTGGTACCGTGACGAAGTTGCCGGCGCGGATGCCGGCGTCGGACGTAAAGAGGCCGCCAGCTCCGGATTCGAATATGGTGACGCTGACCGTGTCGCCTACGCCGAAGCGGAACGCCTTGGGCGGCGTCTTGGCGGCAAAGGCCGAGGACAGCCTTGGCGTATAGCGGCCGAGAACTTCGACAACCTCGGGTGTCAGCTTGACCAGGGCGTAAGGGAGGCTGGCGGGCTCGACTCCTTCCGATGCCGATCGGACGTCGGTCGACAATGGTCCGGATCCAGGCGTGATGATGCACCCAGCGCTAGATAGCGCCAAAAGACCAGCAACGATCCTCCCGCATCCTCGCAGCATATAACGGTTGGTACCCCCACCTCGTCCCAATAACAGTAACGTACATTTATTAACGATTCAGACCAACGAATCGTCGCGCTAACCTGAAGCGTAACCGGTAATTGTTGCCGATATGCAACAGCATGACGGAACGGGCGCCGCCCCCGACCCTGGGTGGGGTCTGAATTCGTCAGTTTGAGCCGGTCAACCCATACGGATGTAGTGTTCGTCTGTTCGTCCCGGTAGTAGTCGCTGCGTTGCGTGTCGTAGCGCGACATTGCCTTGATGTCGGTCTCGTTGAGGGTACGCATCCGGCGAAGGCCCCCGGCTAGGCCGTTTTTTGGCGGAAGGCTGATCAGCGCTTAAGCGGCGTGAGCGACGCTTTGAGGCTGCCAATTCCAGGGCAGCAGTTCGTGGATGCGCCTGGCGGGGTGATCCGG
>NZ_LGHL01000119.1 GCF_001908205.1 Bradyrhizobium sp. NAS80.1 | reverse complement strand
CGAGAGGCTGTGCCTTCCATCCGCGCTGCCCACGCGCCATCGCGCGCTGCGCGAGCGTGGTGCCGGCTCTGTCTGCCGTCGGCGGCGACCGACAGGTCGCCTGCCATCTCGTGACCGGGCCGCAGGCCGAGACGCGGGACGCAGCGTGATGGGACGCTATTTCGCCATTCGGATCGGACGCGCGGCGCTGACAATCGTCCTCGTCGTTACCTTTGCCTTCGTCGTGCTGCGGCTGTCAGGCGACCCCGCGCTGATGATTTTGGGACCGGAGGCGCCGCCGGAGGTCATTGCAGCCTTCCGCAAGGCCTGGGGCCTCGATGATCCCATCTGGTTCCAGTATCTCGACTATTTCAGCGCCATCGCCAAGGGCGAGCTCGGACGCTCCATGCGCGACGGGCGGCCCGCGATCGAGCTCGTGCTGGAGCGTATCCCGGCGACGCTGGCGCTGACGCTACCGGCCTTCGCATTCAAGGTGGCGCTGGGCATTCCCGCCGGGATCTACGCCGCGCTGCACCGGGGATCGGCGATCGACCGCGCCGTGATGATGACGGCGGTCGCCGGCTTCACCGTGCCAAGTTTTGTGCTCGCGCTGCTGCTGGTGCTCGTCTTCGCCGTGCAGCTCGGCTGGCTGCCGTCCGGCGGACAGGAGAGCTGGCGGCACGCGATCCTTCCCATTGCGACGCTCGGCCTCGGGGGAGCCGCCGTGCTGGCGCGCTTCACCCGCAGCGCCATGCTGGAGGTGCTGGGTCAGCCTTATATCCGCACCGCCTCGACCAAGGGCGTGCCGTGGCGCAAGGTGGTGACATCGCATGCGCTTCCGAATGCAGCGATCCCCACTGTCACCATTTTGGGCTTCATGGTGGGCACGTTGATTGCGGGCGCAGTCGTGGTCGAGAGCGTATTCGCCTGGCCGGGAGTAGGGCGCCTGCTCGTCGTTGCTGTCGCCAACCGCGATCTCGCGGTCGTGCAATGCATTCTCTTGCTGGTCGCGCTGACGATGGTCACGTCAAACCTGATCGTCGACTTCCTCTACGGCTTCCTCGATCCGCGCCTGCGCGCCAAAGGGGCGCACGCATGAAGGGGGCCCACGCATGACCGACGCGACGCTGAAGGACACGGCCGTCCGCCGCCGTATCAGCCTGCCGGCGATTCCGGTCTCGGTCGCGCTCGCGATCACATGGATCGTTGCCATGCTGGTGATCGCGGCCTTGGCCGAGAAGATCGCGCCCTACGGCTTCACCCAGCTCGACCTGCGCAATCGGCTTGCGGCGCCCGGTAGTGTCTCGCACTGGCTCGGCACCGACGAGCTCGGCCGCGACGTGCTGTCGCGGCTCCTCGTCTCGATCCGCATTTCGCTACTGATCGCCTTCGGCGCCACAGCGATCTCGGCCGTCGTCGGCACCACGCTCGGCTTCCTGGCCGCGCATTTTCGTGGGGCCATCGAGCAGCTCGTCCTGATGCTGACCGACTTCCAGGCCAGCATGCCCTTCCTGATCATGGCGCTTGCGGTGCTCGCCTTCTTCGGCAATTCGCTGCCGCTGCTCATTGGCCTAATGGGGCTGTTCGGCTGGGAGCGCTATGCCCGCATCGCGCGGGGGCTGGCCATCTCCGCCAATGCGCAAGGCTATGCGGCCGCGGTCCGCCAGCTCGGCGCGACGCCGTCGCGGATCTACTTGCGGCATATCCTGCCCAACATTGCCTCGACCCTGATCGTCTCGACCACGCTGGTTTTCCCCGAGGTGATCCTGATGGAATCAGGCCTGTCCTTTCTCGGGCTCGGCGTACAGCCGCCTATGACCAGCCTCGGCAACATGGTTGGCTATGGCCGCGAATATCTGACCCGCGCGCCCTGGATCATGCTGGCGCCGGCCACCACGATCGTGGTGACCACGCTGGCGGTCTCCGTGATCGGCGACTGGCTGCGCGACCGGCTCGATCCGACCCTGCAATAGGCCGCGTCGGGAGCAGGGGAGGCCTGCGCGAGGCCGATCCAGGCCTTTTCGGGCAAGTTCCCGTTGCGCGCGCCCAGCCCGTGCGCTATCCGGCCGGAAAGGCCTGAGGCGGCTTCCATATTTTCCCGCCCGGCCAATGCAAACCGAGGACGGAAATCGCCATGCCAGCCTATCGCTCCCGCACCACCACCCACGGCCGTAACATGGCGGGCGCCCGCGGCCTCTGGCGCGCGACGGGCATGAAGGATGGCGATTTCGGCAAGCCGATCATCGCGGTCGTCAACTCGTTCACCCAGTTCGTGCCCGGCCACGTCCACCTGAAGGACCTCGGCCAGCTCGTTGCCCGCGAGATCGAGCAGGCCGGCGGCGTCGCCAAGGAATTCAACACCATCGCAGTCGACGACGGCATCGCGATGGGCCATGACGGCATGCTCTACAGCCTGCCGTCGCGCGAACTGATCGCCGACAGCGTCGAGTACATGGCCAACGCCCACTGCGCCGACGGCCTCGTCTGCATCTCCAACTGCGACAAGATCACGCCCGGCATGCTGATGGCCGCGCTGCGGCTCAACATCCCCACGGTGTTCGTCTCGGGCGGCCCGATGGAGGCCGGCAAGGTCAAGCTCCAGGGCAAGACCAAGGCCGTCGACCTCATCGACGCCATGGTCGCCGCCGCCGACTCCAAGGTCAGCGATGAGGACGTCAAGGCGATCGAGCGTTCTGCGTGTCCGACCTGCGGCTCCTGCTCGGGCATGTTCACCGCCAACTCGATGAACTGCCTGACCGAGGCGCTGGGCCTGGCGCTGCCCGGCAACGGCACCGTGGTCGCCACCCACGCCGATCGCAAGCGCCTGTTCGTCGAGGCCGGCCACACCATCGTCGACATCGTCCGCCGTTATTACGAGCAGGACGATGCGTCCGTGCTGCCGCGCAACATCGCGAACTTCAAGGCGTTCGAGAACGCGATGACGCTCGACATCGCGATGGGTGGCTCGACCAATACCGTGCTGCATCTGCTCGCCGCCGCCCATGAAGGGCAAGTCGAGTTCACCATGCGCGACATCGACCGCCTGTCGCGCCGCGTGCCTGTGCTCTGCAAGGTCGCGCCTTCGGTGGCCGACGTGCATGTCGAAGACGTGCACCGTGCCGGCGGCATCCTGGGCATTCTGGGCGAGCTCGACCGCGCCGGCCTGATCGACACCTCGGTCTCGACTGTGCATGCGCCGACCATGAACGACGCGCTCGAGCGCTGGGACATCAAGCGCTCGAAGAGCGAAGCGGTGCGCACCTTCTATCGCGCCTCGCCCGGCGGCATCCCGACGCAAGTCGCCTTCAGCCAGGAGCGCCGCTACGACGAGCTCGATGCCGACCGAGAGAAAGGTGTCGTGCGCGATATCGAGCACGCCTTCAGCAAGGACGGCGGCCTCGCCGTGCTCTACGGTAACCTCGCGCAGGACGGCTGCATCGTGAAGACCGCGGGCGTCGACGCCTCGATCCTGAAGTTCTCCGGTCCCGCGCGCGTGTTCGAAAGCCAGGACGCTGCCGTCGAAGGCATTTTGGGCGGCAAGGTCGTCGCGGGCGAGATCGTGGTCATCATTTACGAAGGCCCGCGCGGCGGCCCCGGCATGCAGGAGATGCTGTATCCGACGAGCTACCTGAAATCGATGGGCCTCGGCAAAGCCTGCGCCCTCGTTACCGATGGACGCTTCTCGGGCGGCTCATCGGGCTTGTCGATCGGACATCTGTCTCCGGAAGCGGCTGAAGGCGGTAACATCGGTCTGGTGCGGACCGGCGACCGCATCGCCATCGACATCCCGAACCGCAGCATCAGCCTCGAGGTCTCGGACGAGGAGCTTGCGAAGCGCCGCGCAGCGGAAGAGGCGAAGGGCGATGCCGCCTGGCAGCCGACGAGCCGCAAGCGCAACGTCTCGACCGCGCTTCAGGCTTACGCCGCGCTCACCACCAGCGCTGCGCGCGGCGCCGTGCGTGAAGTGAAACGGCGCTCGAACTAGCGCTACACCGTTCGCGCCTCGCGCGCATGGTCAACGGGTTCTGAACGGCCGGCGAAAGCCGGCCGTTCGCATTAAGGATGCAGCCTCTGCCGGCTGCTACAATTGCTACGCGCCGCCGCCGTGCACGACGTGCTATCAGCAGCAATACGTCGCGCCGCAGTACCGCACCGTCGACGAGACCGTGATGGTGTCGCCGGGCTCCGTCGTCGCGCACCGCACGCCCGCGCAGTACCGCACCGTGATGGTGCCGCAAACCGTGATGGTGGCGCCGCCGAGCGTCCAGTACGAACGCATTCCGCCGCAATATGCTACGCGCCAACGCGTCGAGATGGTTTCGCCCGGCTATTCCTACTACGCCCCAGTGGCGATGGGCTGCGCGTCCTGCGGCTACTGAGATAACGCACTTACGGAGAATTCAACGCGGCGCTCCTCATGTGCGCCGCGTTTTCTTTTCGCGGCAGCAAACGAGGCCCGGAAATGGAGGCGAATCCAACCGGGCCTCGCAACCAGCGACGTCCTGGGAGATGTCGCCAGTGTCCGGGATTGCTGAGGGGCCGGGCGTGTGCCGGTGGCCGACTGTGGCGTAAGGTAGAGGAACAGGCTGACACTCGCCTGACAGATGGCGCCCGGCGGAAGAGTTTTGGTGAGGGCGCCAACTTCGGCTTGCCGCCGGCTTGCGTTGCTGGCTGCGCTCCGGCGCGCTCAATGTTGCTGCCGCTGACCTGCTCCCGGGGCTAGAGTTCAGGCCAGCGGCGCAAGAGCCCAGCGCACTCGTTTCTTGTTTTCAAACGCTAGTGGGAGAAGCTGACTCGAGACTGACAGACAGCGCGGTGTTGTGTCGCAGACAGACCGGCTCGGGCGCTCAGCCTTTCGGCTTTTCCCGCTCGGACAAGAAGTCGTCGATCGCGTCCTCTAGGCGTTGCGTTCGGAGGCTACCTCGGCTAAGTGCCGGATCTATCTGCGAAGGAAGGGTGGCCGAGTGGTTTAAGGCACCGGTCTTGAAAACCGGCGTGCCCGCAAGGGTACCGTGGGTTCGAATCCCACCCCTTCCGCCAGAAAATCCCGCCATCTAATTGAATTGTATAGATATTTCTGTTTGCAGCGTCGCGCTGTCCTAGCGGCTGCCCCAGCTCGTCGGTTTGCGCCGGGGCGGGCGATGACTCTTTCAGTGTGCGCGCCACTCCCTAGTGCCACAAACTCCCATCTGATTCTTTCCTTACTGAAAGACCGCCTTAAACGGATAGAGAATCCATATCCCTCTTCGCGAAGCGAAGACGGCGGCTCCAAGTCCACCCCTGACGCAACACACGTCAACGGCAGACCGGGGGCGTTACAAACGCCACATGCGGACCCTCGCACGCCGCTGATCGGCGCCGTTCGGCAGATCCTTTTTTCGAGCATCAGCTCGTCGGTCGGGGGTGATCCGTTCGCCCGCCCCCATTTGGCCTGTGACCGCACTCCCATCCATCGGCCGGGTATCGACGCGCGCAGTCGGATCGGTGTGCGCATGAACTGCGCGCCGCGTCGTACGAACCGATGAGAAGATCTGTCCTTGGAGAGGGAGTTGAGATCACCGGCGCAGCGTGTATGTTGCGCGTAACGTGATCCGATCCTCTCGTCCGCCAAGACAAAGGTTTCATCGGGTCATAGACCCCAGCGTTGCTTGCAGGCTTCGCTGGGGTCGATTTTTTTTTCTGCACGCTCTCGCCTGACTTGTCGAGACCCCGCGAGCCATCTTCGGAACTTCCTCAGACAATCGCCAACAAGATTTTGCTTGTTACCAGACTATCGCGCGCGACGACTTTATGGTTGCTTGCATGCGTCCACAGGAAGAGTTGCCCGCGCCCCTTTTTCACAGAGGGGGCGTGCCCACCGATCAACCAACCGGTTTTTGCCGGGGGAGAGGCAGCGCACTATGGACCAACAGAATCCTTCCGTATCGCGTCAGATTGCGGCCTTAGAACCGCACCACCTGGCGCCGCTAGCGTTCACGATCGCTGAAGCGTGTCAGGTTGCGAGGGTCGGTCGCAGCAATCTGAGCGCTGCAATTCATAGCGGGGCCCTGCGCGCGCGTAAGCTTGGCGTAAAAACCTTGATTCTAAGGGACGACCTGCGCGTTTGGTTGGAAACTTTTCCGCTCGCTTCTTCCAGCGATTCCAGCACTGGGACAACTCGCGCCCAAGCCGAGACGGTCGCTGCGCCGGCGCGTCGCCCGAGGGGCAGGCCTCTGCGCCGACGCGTCGAAGCTGTCGGCGAGGCATGACGCGATGCGCTACTATCGGATCGAGATTGACGGCGGTACCGTCTTCACCAGCCATGATGAGCGCGGTCAGAACGATCGCGGTGCACTGCAAGTAGAGCTGGACATCCCCGTCGCCGCGTTCGCGAGTCCTGGCAATGCCGGCGCCTTCGTCAAGGTGTGGGGTATCCCGCTCTCGATGATCAGCCAATCGAAGAACCTGACCCGGAAGCGCATCAAGGTGTTCGGCGGCTTCAAGCAGGGCCTCCCGCTGGCGAAGCCGCGGCAATCGGGCCTCCTCGTACAGGGCTGGATTTATCAGGCGTTCGGCAACTGGCAGGGCACGGATATGAGCCTCGATTTGGTCATACAGGCCGGGCCGCCCCCCGCAGATGACAAGCCGCTCGACAACCCGAGAAGCATCTCGTTCATCTGGATGAAGGGTCAGAACCTCGGAGAGGCGATCAAGAACGCGCTCAGCCCAGCATTCCAGGGCTACACGGTCAACGCCAACGTCTCGTCGAAGCTGACCGCGCTCGAAACTCAGACCGGTGCTTATGACTTGCTGTCGGCTTTCGCGCGGTGGGTCAATCAGGTGAGTAAGGCGCTCATCAAAGATCCGAACTATTCCGGTGTCGACATCACCATCACCGGCAACACGATCAACGTGATCGACAACTCGGCGCCACCCAGATCCGGCACAAAGCAGATCGCGTTTGACGATCTCATCGGTCAGCCGACATGGATTGAGGCGCCGTCGATCGCGTTCAAGACCATGATGCGTGCGGACTTGAAGATCGGCGACGAGGTGATGATGCCGAAGACGCTGATCACGAATTCGCAGCAGGCCATGTCGTCTCTGATCAACCAGAAGGCCGCGCAGCAAGGCACCTTCATCTTGTCGTCCATGCACCACATTGGCAACTACAAGCAGCCGGATGGCTATAGCTGGGTGACGGAGTTCAACGCCTTCCCGAAACAGATTCAGACCGCCACATAGCTTGCAGGTCGCCTTTACGCGCCACCTCGATGTTCGGGAATGAATTGGGGCAGGATGGTTAGGGTGGCCTGAATCGATCGCGGCGGCCGCTCGAGGTCGCTCGCTTCAGCTGTCGTCAAGACGATGGTCAGGCTGGTCAAGCTTGGGGATGATTGCCAACGCGGTCACGCGAGTAATAGAGCGCCGTCCCTCGCGGTGCCGCGCCCCCCACAAGACTTGCAGTCGCACACAACTGAGGGCTCTGCTGCGTCCGCCCGCTCTATGGCACGGATTCGCCGGCGGGCCGACCGTGAGATCGATTTCTTACCGGCCCACTAACGATCACCAAATGACCTGCGTCTCTAAGAGTGTACGCGGCCGAATTGATCGTTTCGGCCGCTTGCACCGCAGTTGACGCTAATTTCTTGATCGCACAGCGGTCACTTCCCACGACGTGTCTTTGGCGTCGCCTTTGGCGAAGAGTCGGTGTTGGTTTGGGCAGGAGGCGGAGGAGGATCCCAATAGAACCTCGCTTGCTTTCCGCTGAAATAACCATCGCAATACTCATCTTCGCCGTCGGATCGAGTTACAGCGGTATAGAGGTTGGCCGTTTCGCCATCCGATCGCGCTTCCATCTTGCAGTTGCTAGTGTTTCCACCCTTTCGCACATCGATGGAGGACAAAAACACGAAATTCGGATCGGCGTGTACAACTTGGACGTTGCGAGCGCTCGACTCGGAGGCGCTATATTGAGCCGATGCATGTAAATGATATTCCGGTGAGTTGCCCGCCGGCCATATTTTTGTTTCTACCTTCACCCGCGCTCTCATAGGAAAGAATCCAGTGATTGAGTGTTTCGCTTGGGTCTTGGCATCGATAAATGGCAAAGTCACCGGGCCTGTGTCCCATACGGAATTGGTCTCTATGATGACATCGCACGAGTCTTTTCCGGCGCGGTATATATGCTTGGGGTCAAGACAATCATTGGAATCTTCAATGCTCTTTGCCGCAATAGAAGGTCGCCGAAGTAACTTGTACTCCGGCTGGTCCAGCAATCTTTGTTCTTGGAAAAGCGGATAGTAATAAATGTGCATAATGATCTTGTTTGTGAGCCCTTCTTGCTGATGGTCGGGCTCGAAACGCAGTCTTATATCACCTTTGCTGCTGATGCAGTCACTCCACGCCTTCAAGATATTGCTTGCACCAGAGTACAGCAGAAATTGCTCACGCTCGTCTGAAATAAATGTAGATCTGTCGGAGCGACCAAGTTGTCGACTGGCGCTACCAGCATCGTTTGCTTTGATCGGAACGCCATCTATGTCAAAACCCGCACCGGCACTATGAGCGAAATCCAGTTTTTCAGATTGCGATGATGCTCGATCCATAAAATAGAATGACGAGTGTCGATAATCAGTTACGTCATACACCTTGTTGACGAGCACATCTGCGCAGGGACTTGGCTGAGCGTTGGCGTTAGTAGCAATCAGAATTCCAAAGAGAAAAGCGATTGTTCTAAGTATGAGATACATTGGAAGCCCCCATTAAAATGGTCGGGTGCAATGTCAAACCACACAACTATAGCGCGCTCAGGAAAAATAAGAAAGTACCTTCGCTAAGGAAAATGTCCGCGTCCGCGCAAGTTTAATTTTTCATGTTTCGGCAGGTCCGAACTTTTGTTCGGTGGGAGGGCTAACTCCCGCGTGGCCTTGGCGCTACATTTGCAAGTATCGACAGGACGCCCTTGGCAGAAGCTTTCTTTCGGTACTCCGCCCGCCGCTGTCACACACATGCACCGAAACGCCGGAACAGACCTTGCTGGGAGCAGCCTCAGCGCCATGGCGTTCTCGTCGTGGCGGCTCTTGGCGGAATGTCAGCGTTCCGACCCTCCAGAGTGAATTGGCCCTGGCGAGCGACCACTCACGCCAGGGCCAACGAGATCGATCGGCGGTACATCCGCGCCAGTCGCGTCTCATAACAAAACCGCTCCGCCGTTGCTGGCACGACAGCAAGAAGAACGGTTGGGCTGGCGAGAGGATATCCTGATCAGCGCGAGTGATCATGCAGCATCCGTGCTGACAGATCAACTTGCGCGCTTGTTACCATTTTTCAACAGCGAAATTCGCGAGCATGAGCGATCTGCGATAGAGTTCAAACTATGCAGGGACTCACTCACGCAAAGCCACATCGGAGATATCACAGTGAAGCCCGAAGAATTATTGAACGAAATCCAAAAACTCACGAGCACCTTGAGCGATACCGTAGCCGCTGAAGTTCAGAAGGTGAGCGCGAAATGCGATGCGCTCGACGCCGAGCTGAAGCAGCTCAAGGCCGACGCCGCCAAGAGGAAAGACGGCGGCGACGACGGGAGTCCAACGGGATACATTGGCGATCCGGCGGCTGTGCGTGTCGCAGCAGACAGCGTCTCTCGTACTGAGTATCAAGTTCTGCAAGATCAGGTGCGCGACATGCGGAACCGGATGCCGGTCCCTCAGACCCTGGCAACCCGCAATGCGTTTGCCGATCTGCAGGCCAAGGCCGATGTCGCCTACACCGCGCTCGGCGAGCGTGCCTCGCCCCCGATGGTCAGCGAAAGCATCCTCGACTATCAGGTCAGGCTCCACCGCGGACTGCAGCAGCATTCCAAAAAATGGAGAAAGACCGAGCTTGCGGCGATCGCGCGGGATAGCTCAACGCTCAACTCGGTGTGCGATGAGATCCGCGCCGACGCGGTTGCGTATGGTCTCAACCCGCCAGATCTAAAGCCGTTCGAGCACCGAATGATTACGGAGACGATGCCGAGCGGTCACGTGATGAAGCGCTTCGTCGGTAACGGCACGATCTTCAAGCAGCTCTCGCGCCCGGTCCGGCACGTCCAGTACATTGGCACCCGCTACGCGCAGTGAGGAAAAGCTCGCCGGCCCCCGCGTGCACTGCGCGGAGGCCTGCGGTGCACGTAGTTGATTATGGAAGTTTCCAAACAAAAGGGGAAAGGCGGCCGGCGAGCTGGTGCAGGGCGTCCCAGGGAGTTTGTCCCGACGAAGGCGATGCGCGATCTGGTGAGGATGAATCTGGCGATGCGATCCTACACACACGCCGAACTGTGCGAGGTCTTGATCAATCCGGTGACGGACCAGCCGATCAGCCTGCAGACCTTCGCCCGAGTGTTTGCGCGGGAGATCAGGACCGCCAAGATCGAATTGGACGGCATCGCCATGGCCGGGTTCGTCAAGCAACTTCGGCGCGGCAACATGACCGCGTTCATCTGGCACAGCAAAACGCAATGGGGCTGGAGCGAGCGCAAGGGACGGCAGGTGCAGTTTGCGCTGCCGGCACTCAAGACCGCAGCCGACGTCGTTGGTGCGCAGTCGGCCATCACCGCGGCCATGGCTGCCGGCCAGCTCACGCCGACTGAGGCAGCCGAAGTCGCTGCCATCGTCGAACTCTCGCGCCGCGCGATCGAGACTGTCGAGATCGAGACGCAGCTCGTGAAAATCAAACAGAGGATTGGAATCGATGACGACGGCACGGATTAAAGCTCTTCTCGCGAAGATCGAACGCTTGCTTAACGCGAAGCGCCGCCCGACCGACAAAGTCTTTCGGACTTTGTTCGTTGAAGGTGGACTTCCAGGGCCGATCAATTGGGCCTACGCGGGCACGCTGAGGTGGAAGCGCGAACCGGACGAGGATCTGGAGGCATTCGCCAGGCGGGCCGCTGCCGCTGCCTATGCCGCCGGCGAGATGGCCTTGACCGTAGGCGGTCTACCGCGAGGTGATGAGCTGGCGGAGTTCGAGACTTTCGAGGAATGGTGGAGCACTATCGCGCCGCACTACAGCGACGTGCCCCCGGAGGAGTCGCGGGGCAGCCAATGAGCGAGGAACAGTCGAAAAAGCGGCAGCGCAATCGAGCGCCGCATAACCGGAAAAAGCAGGGGGAGGGCGAGCCGCGCCACCGCCCGCTCCACGCTTTCAACGATCCTGGCCGGCCGATCGCCGCCGACATTTACAGACCACCGACAGCAGTAAGCAGCCCAGAGGAAGTTCTCGCCCTGGCCTTCGCGAAGTGCGGCACCGACTATGGCGGGCCACTCGGTGCTAGGGCCGCCGATAGGGCATAGGAGCGTCTACGACAGGATTGTTGATCAATTTCAGCAGCCTGGACCTCAGATGTGGCGGACGGTGGATCCGCCAAGCCGGAGAAAACGCAGCGTGATCACCGGAAACGCCTTCCAATCAAGCAAGACCCACTGCCCCAGGGGGCACGAGTACACGCCCGGGAACACCAAGCTCGCGAAGTCGACGAAGCCGGGCCGTTTCAAGCGGCAGTGTCGGACGTGCAAGTCCGAACGATCAAAGCGCCCGCGCGTCGACAAGCCGCTAGCATCGAACGCCGCGCAGCAGGCGCCCGACCTGGCTTCCGCCGCGCAGCCTTCCGTGAATCCGCCAGCGAACCCGGCGCCAGCGCACCCCCACGTGCCGCCGCCGATCCTCGCGCTGCTCACCGCCGATCTTGCGCAGCTCGCAACCGCGCTCGCCCAGTTCGCCGCAGCGCTCGCCGACGCCACCGGCATGGCAGCCACCGAGGCACATTCCGTGACCGGCGCCGAGGCAGTCACAGCGCCCGGCGGCCATCGTGGCACGAGCGCCCGCCCGAGTACCAAGAGCTGCACCGCTGCGCCGACGGCTGATCATGCCCAGCCGGAGTCGATGATAGACGCGCCGAACGCGCCGCGCCCCTTCCAGCAATTGGCGCTTCGATTCCTCGAATACACCGGGCGACAGCGACCGCTGCAGGCGAAGGCGTCACCAGTACCACGGCTGCCGAACAGGGCGCGCAAAAGCAGCAAGTCCGATAGCGCCCGCAAGAACAACACGTCCGGATACGAGGGCGTTTCTTGGAATTGGGGCCGCAATAAGTGGGTCGCCTATGTCACCAGCGGATCGAAGCGCCATTACGTTGGCCTGTTCGATGATCCCGCTGATGCCGCGCGGGCGATCGAACAGGCCCGCGCCCAACCTAAAACCTATTTTGAAAATCGCCGTCTTCTACGTGCCCGTCGCTCCGGCCGGCGCCGCCAACAATCGCGCCAGCCGGCGTTTACTGCAGCAGCGATTGGGGCCGGGCACTGTCGGATCTGAGCCGCGGGGGTACTTCCGCTTTCGGCGGCATTAGCGAACTTGCCCGGACTTACTACTCGCTCGACCCGGTCGCGAATGACCCTGGCTGTGTAAAAACGCGAATGATCGAGACACGGCTAGAATTACATTCTTCAGTTCGTCGTCTAAGTTGAAGCCACGTGCT
>NZ_LGHL01000118.1 GCF_001908205.1 Bradyrhizobium sp. NAS80.1 | reverse complement strand
TCGCGATGACGCCCTTGCGCTTCGCTAATCCTTCACCGCCATCAGGCTGGATAGAGGACTTCCACCTCCAAGCTGTCGCTCATACTCGGCACACAACAAAAAGCCCCGGCGGTTTCCCGCCGGGGCTCCCTGTCAGGTCGTTAGACCGAACTTACCAGTTGCGCTGAGCGCGGAGCAGCAAGCTGACCGTGTTCTGATCCTTCAACTCGTACGTGGCGGCCGGCTTTGCCACGAGCGGCGCAATGACGTTCGTCGTAAAGGTGCCAGCGTACTTCTGGTCGAGCATAGTGTAAGCCACGTCCGCCGAGAAGGTCAGGTTCTTCACCGGCGTCCAGCGGGTGATCAAACCGATCGTGCCGATGTTGAAGTCCGGGTTGCAAGAGGTGATACCCGCGGTGGCTGCACCCAAGCTGGCGATAGCACCGCAAATGAGAGCCGCACCGCCGTTGCCGTACTTCAGCTGAGCGTACGAACCGTAGATTGCGGTGTTCCAGTACGGATCCCAGTTGTGGGTGTAGGCGCCGCGCATACCCCAGCTCGTAACCGTGGAGAGGCCGGTTCCGTTGGCGTACACGGCGTCAGCCGCACCAGCAAGGCCAATGCTCTGATAGGCACCCGCCAAGCCGGTACCGCCGAACATGGCATAGTTCTGCGCAGCCAAGCTCTGGAAGTTGTAGCGGGTTGCGCCGTCGGTGTAGACCGCCTGCACGTTGATCACGTCACCCGCACCAGTCGGGATGTTCTTGATCGACAGTGCCGCCCCAACAGCCCAGCCCCACTTGTCGCCAGGATGGCCAGCCACTTCCGTTCCGGTGTTAATTCCCGTCCCCGAGAAGTACGCGACGTGGTTGTTATGCGCCGCCGCCGAGAACTGGAACAAGCCCCAGGCCTGGTCGATACGGACCATACCCTGGATGTCAGGCGCGCGCGTGCCGCCGAAGGCGTTGGCGCCATAGCCACCCGAGCCAAAAGCCGCGACGTTAAAGCCAACGCTGGTGTTGTACAGGTTGCTCTGATAGTAGGCGGTCGGGTCAACGGCCGAAATCGCGGCAGTGATGCCTTGACCGAAGTCAGCGGTGTAGGTGAACTGGTTGACACCAGTGACCGTGCCGCCGCCACCAGTCAGACCGTCGAAGTTGTTGCCGGGATAGTTCTGCCAGGGCGCGTCGAACTGGGCAACAGCCTTACCCATCGTGAAGCCGGCGAACTGGATGAAGGCGTAGTACACGCCGAGCGTACCGCCAGCGATTGCGCCTGCGTTGGCATTGTTCGGAGCGCTAACGCCCGTACCGCCGAGCTGCGAGTAGATCGTGGAGCCGTTGCCGGCACCGTTGCCCGTGTAGTTATCCGTTGTCCACGAGAACACCAGATCGGCGAAGGTACGAACCACGCCGTACTCGGTCGCGGTGCGCGTGTCGATGTTGAGGTCTTCACGGGCACGAGTGACGTAGTAGTTTGTCAGGCGGTTCGCAGAGCCGTTAACACTGCTGAAGTTACCGTTGAAATCGGTAGCGTTGACCGCGATTTCAGCGCGCAGATAACCACCCAGCTTGATGCAGGTGTCCGTGCCGGGGATGTAGTAGAAACCCGCACCGTACAGCGAGCAGATCCTCACGTATTCGACCGCTTTGGCCTTTACGGGAAGGTCAGCCGCTTGTGCTCCGCCAACGGCCAGCAGAGCTGCCGCAGAACCGAGCAAAAGGCCCTTGAACTTCATGTTAAACCTCCAAGTTGTAGCCCCGTACAATTCATCGTACAAAGCCGTTTGAACTACCCGCGAAAAAGGCGTTGGAAATCAACGCATCCTCGTAGCGAAGGTGGACTTAAGCGAACCACCTAAAACGGGACGACCTCGGGATGCCCCCCTCCGTCGCTCAGTCACAATTACCGAACGTCCTTGCACACACAACAACAGAACGCTGCGAAACGGGCCCACGAAGCGTGTTTTCCGGCGGGTGTTGCACAAATAACACGCAGATGTGATCAAAGCCACCCTGCAACATATTGTTTTTACTTAAGTTTTTGAAACGTTTCCATTTGCCGTCAAAATTCCTCATTTGGGGCACTGCGCGTGGAGCACGCTGATGTTGCCGCTCTGACGCGCTCGAATCGTAGAATCGGACGAGACTCGAGTGGTCGTGCAAAGGCCGCTCTCCCACCGGTTATGAGAGGGCGAGACAGCAGCGCCTGCCGGACCCGCGATAGGCGAGGCCAGGATTCGCCACGGCTTTATAAGAATGGCGGCTTTACAAGAATGGCGCGGGATATGGGAGATCAGGGCCAGCTCGGCTGGCGGAGACGGAGGGATTCGAACCCTCGATAGGCCTTTACAAGCCTATAACGGTTTAGCAAACCGCCGCCTTCAGCCACTCGGCCACGTCTCCAATATGCGGGGTATGCCCGACCCGGCGGCGTGCCGCAAGCGGCAGAATTAAGATCGGCGCGATCTTTCACCTGAAAGCGATCGTCGAACAGCCGAGCAAGCCCGGCGGACGGATCTGCGCCGCACGAGAGGCGCCCGATTTCGCGCGCTCTCTATATATTTGTGTGCTCTTATCTAGCGGCCGGACCGCCAGATCCGCCAATATGAAGGCGAAATCAGCACTGGCTCGCCGGCCCAAACGTTGAACCAGACGCCGGACCTGCGCCGGCAGGGAAAATTCCAGGGGAGGATGCCCGTCTTGTGCGGCCGTCCGAGTTCCAGGTCGCAATCATCGGGTGCGATCTGAATCGGCAACCATTGACCCGTTCCCGGGCCATTCTCGTCGGGGTCGCTCATGCCGCGCGAATCTAGGCGGCGGTACGACAACAAGCTTGATTCAGCGCAAACAGGCCCGTCCGTGAAAACACGGGGCCGGGTGCGGTTCTCCGCTCAGTGAGCGGCGACCCACGCCCTCGCCTCGCGCTGTGCAGCCGAGATCTCGATGTCCGACATCTGCCCGGCGACTTCCTGGCGCAGCGCCACGGCGTCCTTGCGGCCCTTCAGCGCGGCGAGATTGAACCATTTGTGCGCAGCGATGAGATCGACGATGCCGGAGCGACCGCTCGCCCAATAGATCCCGCGCTCGAACAGCACGTCCGACAACGCGCTCGCGTCGATCGGCGTTGCCGTCTCCAGATCGAAAGTCCCCTGAAACATAGCGCATCCCCTTTTCTTATGCCGCCTCATTTCCCCGAGCGCGGCTCCCGTCCAACTCTGATTTGCGCGTGATCCTTCCCGGAAAACCGGAAAACCACTTTTCCGGGATCATGCGCTGTTCAACTCATCCCCATGCCGTTTGCCGGCTTGTTGGAGACGATGATGGCGGGCAAATTTGAATGGCAGTTTAAGTATCGCGATGAAGCAGACGTAAACGGAGCCGCGCGCCACGCGTGCGGAAAATTCAAAAAGCCCCCGATTGACGGGCACTTCTGCGATTCGCCAGATTTGGTTTACCGTCGCGATCTTCGGAAAACGATAACCATCGCGCGCGGTGACGGCGTGCGGCGGCGCCCTCCCCGGCGCTCGTCGTCAACCGCGAACCGGGTTCGCCAAGGCTTCGCCACGGAGCCACCAAGGCCTGCGGTCCCGGGATGCCGAAACTCTGGCGAAGGCAGCAAATGGGCGCGCTGCATTTTGGAGACAGCAGTCGTCATCAAGAAGCTGCGGCGTACCGGACCGCCCGGTCGATGCCGGTCGATGACACCGCGAATGGGAAACGCGCGAGGGCGTCGCGCAACGACGACGTCGTCGCCCTCGCCTGCCCCATAAGGCAGCGCGGCCACGTCGCGGTCAGATCAACAATGTCTGGAAAGGAATGCCGGCAATACCCCGGCCTCAGGAGAACGAGGGCGTCGGCGAACACGTCAGGACCAGATTTCACTTTGACCGCGAGGCCACTCGTGAAATTGCAGAACCGGAGAACCGGACCCGCAACGAACGAAGAAATCTCGTTTCTTCTGCCGGACCTGATCTTGGCGAGCGAACCCGCGAAGAGAACGATCCGGCCGTTGACCTGATGTCTCGCCGACACCCTCTATCGTCGACCAGAACCTTTTGAGGGGCGCTGATGACGTGCCGGCTACTTAGGAGCCGGCAACTTCAGAAGCGAAGTTACTTCTTCTTCTTCGCGACCTTGCGGGTCTTCTTCGCAGTCTTCTTCACTGCGCTCTTCGCCTTCTTCGCCTTCGCCTTCTTCGCTTTCTTGGCCATGTTGCCCTCCGATGTGTGAGATGGCTTTAATCGCTGCGTGCACTCGGGGATCGAATGCACTTCATCCCGAATACACCAACACGACGAAAAAAAACAGCGTCTCGCTTAAAGAAGTGTTGACGCAGCGACGCGCGTGCGCTTGGCGAGCGCGACGCAAGCGCGCTTCGTGGCGTGTGCCTGCGATCGCAGAGAGCGCCCGCATCGTCGATGCTTGCAACAGATGCGGTTGCAGGAAAACGCTATGCAGCAAGTATTTTCCTGCACTCATGCATTACGCGCGATCGATGCGATGATGCGCGTCGGCGATCACGCAATCACCTCGCGAAGGCGTTTCGCGGACTCTGAGTCGCAGATTTTGGCAACGAAAATATTTTCATGCTTAACGGCGCGGGCGCTCGTCGGAGCGTGCGCAAGCCGCCGTTTTGCGCGAATCGCGAGACGGCGATTCGGTCGCCGCATCGCACTCGATCGGGATGAAGTTTGCCGCCGATGGTGCGCGTGAGCGTCGCATCGCGAACCGAAAACGAGGTGACGGAGTGTGTCCGTCACCTCGTTCGAACGGGTGATGTCAGATGCCGAGCTTGGACTTGAGCAGGTCGTTGACGCTCTGCGGGTTTGCCTTGCCGCCGGATGCCTTCATGACCTGGCCGACGAACCAGCCGAGCGACTGCGGCTTGTCCTTGACCTGTGCGGCCTTGTCGGGATTGGCCGCGATGATGTCGTCTACGACCTTTTCGATCGCCGAGAGGTCGGTGACCTGCTTCATGCCACGGCTTTCGACCAGCGCGCGGGGATCGCCGCCCTCCTGCCAGACGATCTCGAACAGATCCTTGGCGATCTTGCCGCTGATGGTGCCCTCGCCGATCAGGTCGATGATCGCCGCAAGTTGCTCGGCGTTGACCGGAGAGCCCGTGATATCCCGGCCTTCCTTGTTGAGACGACCGAACAGCTCGTTGATCACCCAGTTCGCCGCCACCTTGCCATCGCGGGCGCGGCTGGCGAGCTTGTCCAGAACCGTCTCGTAGAACACCGCGCTCTCGCGCTCGGCGACCAGCACGCTCGCATCATAGGCCGACAGGCCGAAGTCGGCAACGAAGCGCGTCTTCTTCTGATCCGGCAACTCGGGCAGCTTCGCCTTCAGCTCGTCGACGAACTGTTGCGAGAATTCGAGCGGCAGCAGGTCGGGATCGGGGAAGTAGCGATAGTCGTGCGCCTCTTCCTTCGACCGCATCGAGCGCGTCTCGCCCTTGTTGGGGTCGTAGAGGCGGGTCTCCTGGTCGATCTCGCCGCCATCCTCGAGGATCTCGATCTGGCGCCGCGCCTCGTACTCGATCGCCTGACCGATGAAGTTGATCGAGTTCATGTTCTTGATCTCACAGCGGGTGCCAAGCGGCCCGTCCGGCTTGCGCACGGAGACGTTGACGTCGGCACGCAAGCTTCCCTTCTCCATGTCGCCGTCGCAGGTGCCGAGGTAGCGCAGGATCGAGCGCAGCTTGGTCACATAGGCCTTGGCCTGCTCGGCGTCGCGGATGTCAGGCTTGGAGACGATCTCCATCAGCGCGACGCCGCAGCGGTTGAGGTCGACAAACGACAGCGACGATGACTGATCGTGCAGCAACTTGCCCGCGTCCTGCTCCAGATGCAGCCGCTCGATGCCGACGGTGACGCTGCGGCCGCCGTCGAGCTCGACCAGCACCTCACCCTCACCGACGACCGGCGACTTGTACTGGCTGATCTGGTAGCCCTGCGGCGAGTCCGGATAGAAATAGTTCTTGCGGTCGAACACCGAACGCAGATTGATTTTTGCGTTGAGGCCGAGCCCGGTCCGGACAGCCTGCCTGACGCATTCCTCGTTGATGACGGGCAGCATGCCCGGCATCGCGGCATCGACGAGCGACACGTGGCTGTTCGGCTCGCCGCCAAACGTGGTGGACGCGCCCGAGAACAGCTTTGAGTTCGAGGTCACCTGGGCATGGATCTCCATGCCGATGACCATCTCCCAATCGCCGGTGGCGCCTTTGAGAAGCTTGTGCGTGGCCGTGCTCATGTCTTGCTCCCGAGCAGCGTGGCAGCGATCCGCTCCCACTCCGCCTTCAATGAATCCTTTGCCGTCGGTTGGCCGGCCTGGCGGTACCAATAGCCGGCATTGCCGAGATCGCCTTCGACGCGGTGCAGATAGGCGTGCACCCAGGCAGCCTCACGGCTGTTGTCGTCCTGAACGATCTTGTGTGCCTGGTCCCAGTCGCCCTTGGCTGCCCACCAGAGACCGGCGAGCGGCGCATTCAGCTCCGGCGCGGGCGCCGCGCCGTCGAGGCTTGCGATGAACGCCGCCACATTCACCACCACCTCGCGGGCGTGAAGCGGCCGGCCGCCTGCTCGATCACCTCGCCGAGCGAGAACAGCGTCTCCTCGTCGAAGGGACGGCCGATCAGCTGCAGACCGAGCGGCAGGCCTTGCGCGTCCTTGCCGGCGGGCACGGCGATGCCGGGCAGGCCCGCCATGTTCACGGTAACCGTGAAGATGTCATTGAGATACATCTCGACCGGGTCCGCACCGCCCTTCTCGCCGACGCCGAAGGCAGCCGACGGCGTCGCCGGCGTGAGGATCGCGCTGACACCCTTGGCGAAGCAATCCTCGAAGTCCTTCTTGATCAGCGTGCGCACCTTCTGGGCGCGCAGGTAATAGGCGTCGTAATAGCCGGCCGAGAGCACATAGGTGCCGATCATGACGCGGCGGCGCACCTCTGCGCCAAAACCTTCAGCGCGGGTGTTCTCGTACAGCTCGATGACGTTCTTGCCCTGCTCGCGCAGGCCGTAGCGCACGCCGTCATAGCGCGCGAGGTTGGAGGACGCCTCCGCTGGCGCCACGATGTAATAGGCCGGCAGCGCATATTTCGTGTGCGGCAGCGACACCTCGACGAGCTCGGCGCCGGCCGCCTTCAGCCACGCCGCGCCCTCGCTCCAGAGCTTCTCGATCTCGGCCGGCATGCCGTCGAGACGATACTCCTTGGGAATGCCGATCTTCATGCCCTTCACGGACTTGCCGATCGCGGCCTCGTAATCCGGCACGGGAATGTCGACCGACGTCGTGTCCTTCGGGTCGTGGCCGGCCATCGAACGCAGCAGCATCGCGGAGTCGCGCACGCTGCGCGCGATGGGACCAGCCTGGTCGAGCGAGGAGGCAAAGGCGACGACGCCCCAGCGCGAGCAGCGGCCATAGGTCGGCTTGATGCCGACAGTCGCGGTGAACGCCGCCGGCTGGCGGATCGAGCCGCCGGTGTCGGTCGCGGTCGCACCCATGCAGAGCAGCGCCGCCACGGCCGAGGCCGAGCCGCCGGACGAGCCACCCGGCACCAGCGTGGTGTTGGAGCCGTCTCGGCGCCAGGGATTGGCGACGGGCCCGAAGCACGAGGTCTCGTTCGACGAGCCCATCGCAAACTCGTCATTATTGAGTTTGCCGAGCATCACCGCGCCGTCTCGCCAGAGCTGCGAGGTGACGGTGGACTCATACGTCGGCACGAAATTGCCGAGGATTTTTGAGCACGCCGTGGTGCGAACACCCTTGGTGGCAAAGAGATCCTTGATGCCGAGCGGGATGCCGGCGAGCGGGCCAGCGTCGCCCTTCCCGATCTTGACATCCGCCTCGCGCGCCATCGCGCGCGCCTGGTCGGGCGTCTCCATCACGAAGGCGTTGAGCACGCGCGCGGCTTCGATCGCGTTTAGATGCGCGTCGGTCAGCTCGAGTGACGTGAAAGTCTTGGCCGCGAGACCCTTGCGGGCCTCGGCGAGCGTCAGCGATGTCAAATCGGTCATTTATTGATCGGGCTGCAGAAGAACGGAGACAGGGTCTTGTCGTTGGCCGGGTCGTCTTTTTTGGCGGCCGCATTCGCGGCGGCTTCGAGCTCGTCGAGCACGGCATTGACGGCGACATTGGGATCGGCAGCCTTGCCCTGCCGCTCCATCTTGTCGAGATAGTTCATGTAGGCCTGATAGGCCTTCTCATCGTCGCATAGCAGGCACATCGGACCACGTCCTAAGAATTACTCGACGACCTTGGGCACCAGGAAGAAGTGACCTTCGGTCGCGGGCGCGTTGGCAACGATATCGTCGGCGATCTCGCCGTCATTGACCAAGTCCTGCCGCTTCTTCATCTGCATCGGGGTGACCGAGGTCATCGGCTCCACGCCCTCGACATTGACCTCCGAGAGCTGCTCGACAAAGGCGAGCATGGCGTTGAGCTCGCCCTGCAAGTGCGGAACTTCGTCCTCGGAAACCGCGATGCGCGCCAGATGCGCGATACGGCGGACGGTAGTGGCGTCGACAGACATTATATGGGGCCTCAAACGGCAGAAATCTATCCTGCCGTATAGCAGAGGCCGGTTTTGCGCCGCAACCGGGGCCGGGAACTACCCAGCCATCTGGCGCAGGCGCGCCAGGGCCGATTTCGCCAGATCCCGCGTCAATTCGGCGGCGGGCAGCTCGCGGCCCATGCCGATCGCCTGCCCTGCCCAGAGATTGGTGAAATCGACCTTGCCCTGCTTTTCGGCAGCCGCCCGCAGCGGCGCCAGCGCAGTCGCGGCGTGAGGAAATGGCGGCGCGTCCGGCGAGATCGGGCCGACCTCGCGCATCAGACGGTTCTGTACCCCTCGCGCGGGCCGTCCGGTCATCACATTGGTGATGACAGTGGAATCGTCCCGCGCCTCCGCGAGCGCGGCACGTCCCGCCGCTGTATGCTTGGACTCCGGACAGCGCAGATATGCGCTGCCGATCTGGACGCCGGATGCGCCGAGCACAAACGCCGCCGCGATACCGCGCCCGTCGCCGATGCCGCCGGCCGCGATGACCGGCACTTTCACCGCGTCGACGACCTGCGGGACGAGCGCGAAGGTGCCAGGCTGCTCGTCGATCCTGTCGGTCAGGAACATGCCGCGATGGCCGCCAGCCTCCGCGCCTTGCGCGATCACCGCGTCGACGCCGCGCTGGTCGAGCCAGACGGCCTCCTTCACGGTGGTCGCTGAGGCGATCACGAGACATCTGGCCGCCCTGACGCGGTCGAGCAGTGCCTTCTCCGGCAAGCCGAAATGGAAGCTCACGACTTCCGGCCTCAATTCTTCGACGACCGCGCACATCGCCGCATCGAACGGCGCCCGGTTGGCGGCGTTGACGGGCGCGGCGAGATCGAGGCGATGCTCTCCATAGTAGCCCGCCAGACGCTGCTTCCAGCGCGCTTCGGCCTCGGCCGTAAGCTCAACCGGCGTGTGACAGAAGAAGTTCAGATTGACCGGCGCCTTCACGCGCTGGCGAATGATGGCGACCTGCTCGCGGATCTTCTCCACCGACAGCATCGCGCAGGGCAACGAGCCAAGCGCACCGCCCTGCGCAGCCGCGATGACCAACTCCGCATCCATCACGCCGGCCATCGGCCCCAGCACGATCGGGAATTCAGTCTTGAAGAGATCGATCAGTCGACGGTCAGGCCACATCGGTTTGGTCTCACTAGTTGGCTCGCTGCAAACCCTCTCCCACAACAAGGGGAGAAGGGAAAGAAGGACTGGAGTTGCGCCGGCCGGCAAGAAGCTGCTCGGCTTCAATCGCTATGCGTTCGACAATCTCTGCGGCGGGCGGAATATCTTGGATCAGGCCGACCGCCTCGCCCGCGATCACTGCGGCGACGTCGAAATTGCCGGCCGCCTTCGCCGCAGCATATTCCGCCGCGACCGTGGCCACATTTTGCATCAGCTCGACCTCGCGGCCGATCCAACGCCGGGCGTGGTCGTTGACCAGGCACCTTCCCGTGAACGGCGCCGGCCAGACATTGTTGCGCGAGAGATCGAAGATGATGCCGCGCACGGTCGAGCCGCTGTTCGCCGCGCAGATACGCCGCTTGGCCTCGTCAGCACCATCGGCCTCCTGGCTCGCGTAGAAGCGCGTGCCGAGCAGCACGCCGCTCGCACCGAGCATCATCACGGCGGCGAGCCCGCGCCCGTCTGCGATCCCGCCGGCCGCGACCACCGGCACACGGCCCGCGGCCAGATCGACGATTTCCGGGATGAGATCGACGGTGGTGCGGGAGGCGCCATGACCGCCCGCCTCCGTCCCCTGCGCGATCAGGATGTCGGCGCCGGCGTCGAGCGCCTCCCGCGCCATCATCTCGTCCTGCACCTGGCAGATCAGACGTGCACCGGCGGACCTGATCCTCGGTGCGAACGGCGCGGGATCGCCGAAGGAGAGCATGATCGCGGATGGCCTCGCGGCGAGCGCGAGGTCGAGAAGCTCTGGCCGTTTGGCGAGGCTCCAGGTGATGAAGCCGATGCCGAACGGCTCGCTCAATCCGGCGAGCCCTGCGGTCTCCCGCTCCAGCCATGCGCGCTCTCCGTAACCGCCGCCCAAAATGCCGAAGCCGCCGGCACGGCTCACGGCGGCCACGAGCCGGCTGCCCGCGACGACGTCCATCGGCGCCAGCAGGACGGGATGCCTGATCTCCAGCAGCGTGGTCAGCGACGTCGCTATCGGCATGACTCCTCCCTCCGGTCTCGACAGCGAGACTAAGTCTGACTAGCATTCTCGAAAAATGAATTCCTTCGAACGCTACCATCTCCAAAGCGAAACGATGCCATGGAACTGAGCGATCTCCAAACTTTTGTGGCCGTGGCGCGCACCGGCGGCATCACCCGGGCGGCCGAGGAACTCAACACGGTGCAATCCAACGTGACCCAGCGTGTGAAAGCGTTGGAGGCCGAGATCGGCATCCCATTGTTCGAGCGTCACAGCCGCGGCATGACGCTGACGAGTGCGGGCAAGCGCCTCCTGCCCTACGCGCAGCGGATGGCGGCACTCTCGCGCGAAGCCGTGCTCGCCGCCCGCGACGATGGCGAGCCCAAGGGTCCGCTTGCGATCGGTTCGATGGAAACCACGGCTGCCGTGCGGCTGCCGCCGCTGCTTGCCGATTTCCACCGCCGGTTTCCCGCCGTGCGCCTTTCCTTGCGCACCGCGCCGACCGCCGATCTCGTCGTCGCCGTGCTCGACGGCACGCTCGATGGCGCCTTCGTCGCAGGGCCGATCGAGCACGCCGACCTTACAGCCACAGGCGCGTTCCGTGAGGAGCTCGTGCTTGTCAGCGCGCGGCGCTGGAGCTCCCTTGCTGAGCTGCGCGCCGGCACGCCGACATCGGGCCCGACCGCGCTGGTATTCCGCGCCGGCTGCACCTACCGCCAACGGCTTGAACAGGTTTTTGTGGAGTACGGCTGGCCGTCAGCCGCACGCTTCGAGCTCGGTACGCTCGATGGCATGATCGGCTGCGTCGCCGCCGATATGGGCGTGACGCTGCTGCCCCGTACTGTCGTCGAACGCAGTGCGATGATCGGCAGCGTCTCGATGCACACGCTGAGCCCGTCGCACGCGCGTGTCGAGACGCTCTTCATCCAGCGCCGCGCCGGACATCAATACAGCGCGCTCAGCGGTTTCGCCGCCTGCCTGAAGAAGGACGACGACGTCATTGCGGCCTGAACGTTCCACGTCACGAAATTCCGCGACACAAATCTGTCGCCTTTGAACCAATCGACGCTGCGCACATTCGATGCCACGTTCAGCTGTCGCAGCGCCGCACGTCGAAAAGCTTTGAAGCCCGAGACTATTCTACGTTAGGATGTGTCGCTGGCCAGCGCAAAACCATAACGAAGCCAAAACATCGGGAGGACTATGATGCGCAATACGCTCGTGTTGTGCTGCGTCGCCGCGTTGTCGGCGATATCAGGAACTGCAAGCGCCCAGGACTGGACCAAATCGAAATGGGGACCGAACGACGAGATCGGTGCTGCCAACTACATGACGCCAGAGCTCGTGCTGAAGGCGGCGTCGCTGGTGAAGACCGGAAAGACCTACGCGCTCGGCATTCCCGTCACGCCCCAGACGCCCGCTTATCCGCCGCGCGCGTTCAAGCTCACCATCGTGCAACCCGGACAGGCCGGCAGCCCGGGTCTCGGACCCAACAAGGCCACTTACAATGACGACATCCTGGATACCTGGGTCGGCATCGGCAGCCAGATCGACGGCCTCGGCCATCTCGGCGTCGAGCATGTCTATTACAACGGCAACAAGCTCGCCGATTTCGCCGACCCCAACGGCCTGAAGAAGCTCGGCATCGAGAAGGTGCCGCCGATCGTCACGCGCGGCGTGCTGCTCGACATGGCCGCCTACTACAACACCGACGTGGTGAAGGAAGGCACTGCCTTCAACGTCAAGGAGATCGAGGAAGTCGCCAAGAAACAGGGCGTCGAGATCCGCCAGGGCGACGTTGTCATCTTCCACACCGGTTGGCTCAGCCTAATCGGCAAGGACGACAAGCGCTACTCGGGCGGCGAGCCCGGTCTTGGCGTCGAAGGCGCGAAGTACCTCACCGGCAAGGGCGTCGTCGCGATCGGCGCCGATACCTGGGCGCTCGAGGTGCTGCCGTTCGAGTCCAAGAACGTCTTCGAGGTGCACCAGATCCTGCTCGCGATGAACGGGACCTACATCCTCGAGAACATGGACACCGCCGCGCTCGCCCGGGACAAGGGCTATGAATTCCTGTTCGTGCTCGGACAGCCGCGCTGGACCGGCGGCGTGCAGGCAATGATCAACCCGATCGCGATCCGCTGATCTGATACCCGGGCGAGGAGCCACCTGCCGCCCGGCAGGCCCCCTCGCCCGATCTCTCCGTCACTGCGGCCTGAGATGCCATCGCCGCAGCGCAACGAAGGCCCAGATGGCCTCGACGAGGCCGAACGGCCAGGCGCCTTGCAGGAAGCCGTAGGCCGAGCCGAGCGCGCAGGACGCCGCGAACAGCAGCACGAACCAGTGGCTGCGATCTTCCAGGGCATAGCAGACCAGCATGGCGGTCACGGCAAACAGGCCGAATAGTGTCAGTGCATCCATTGTCCAGGGTTCACTCCGCAGCGCGACGCGTGATATGCGCTAACGCCATGCCGGCTCCTATCCTACCCCTCGTCGATGTTGCAACCCACTGGCCCGCGCGCGGCGCGCTGGTCGGGCTCGATCTCGGCACCAAGACCATCGGCGTCGCCGTGTCCGATCCGGACCGTCGGCTTGCGACAGGCGTCGAGACGATCCAGCGCAAGGCGTTCAAGCAGGACGCGGCCCGGCTGCTCGCGATCGCAGCCGAGCGCAAGGTGGTCGGCTTCGTGCTCGGCCTTCCCATCAACATGGACGGCAGCGAGGGGCCGCGCGCGCAATCCACCCGCGCCTTCGCCCGCAATCTTGCCGGCCTCACCGGGCTCCCCATCGGCCTGTGGGACGAACGCCTCTCGACCGCAGCGGTCGAGCGCGAGCTGATCGGCATGGACGTCAGCCGCGCCAAGCGCGCCGAGGTCATCGACGAGCATGCCGCGATCTTCATCCTGCAAGGCGCGCTCGACCGCCTCGCCAATTTGCGCACCGGGACCGACTGATCCATGACCGTCGTGATCGCGGCGCTGCTGCCGGTCTTCATCCTCATCGTGCTCGGAGTCGTGCTCAGGCGCAGCCTGATGCGGCTCGACACGCAATGGCACGGGCTGGAGCGGCTGACCTATTTCGTGCTGTTTCCGATGCTGCTGATCCAGACGCTGGTGAAGGCGGACCTGTCCAAGGTACCGGTCGCCGGCGTCGGCGGCGCGCTGCTGCTGTCCGCGCTCGCCATGTCGGTCCTGTGCCTCGCGCTCCGCCCGGCCCTGTCGCGGCTCAACATCGACGGCCCCGCCTTCACCTCGATCTTCCAGGGTGCGACGCGCTGGCAGACCTATGTCGCGCTCTCCGTCTCCGCCAACATGTTCGGCGACGTCGGGCTGGCGCTGGCGTCCGTGGCGATGGTCGCGATCATTCCGCTGGTCAATGTGTTCAGCGTCACCGTGCTCGCCCACTACGCCGCGCCGGAAAAGCAATCCGTCCGCGCCGTCGTCATGACCGTGATCCGCAACCCCCTGATCTGGGCCTGCGCGATCGGCCTCTTCATCAACGTCATCCATCTGCCGCTGCCAAGAATCTGGCACGAGGTTGCCGATGCGCTCGGCCGCTCCTCGCTAGCCATCGGCCTGCTCGTCACCGGCGCCGGCCTGCAGCTCAAGGGACTGCTCCGCCCGAGCGTGAGCGCGACCATCGGCGTCGCGTTCAAGCTGGTGCTGATGCCCGTGCTCGCGCTGGTGCTCGCCGTCTGGTTTGGCCTCTCAGGCGAGAGCCTTGCGATCGTTGCGATCTGCGCGGCGGTGCCGACCTCGCCCAGCGCCTATGTGCTCGCCCGCCAGATGGGCGGCGATGCGCCGCTCTTGGCGCAGATCATCACGCTGCAGACGATCCTGGCGGCGATCACGATGCCGATCACGATTGCGCTGGTGGCCTGAGCGCTAGACGTAGCGCCCCAACGTAAAGAAGATAACGGCATTGCATGCCGAATGAGCCACCACCGGGGTCCATGTGGAATTGCTGGTCCATCGAAGGTGCCCAAGAACAAGTCCAAAGGCAAAGATAATTGCGCGTCCAAACCAATCGTATTGAGTATGATTTAGAGCCCATACAGCCGACGTAAGGACGATGGCGCCGACCGGCCCGAGAAAAGATTCCGACCAACCGCGAAATAGGAAGCCGCGAACCACAAACTCTTCCATGAGAGGTGCGGCGATACAGCCGGCAATGAGCCACACAAGCAATCCGCCGGCACCTCCTACGATAAGCGCGGAGTCGGATTCATCTCCCCCCCGTGCTCATCTTCGACAGCACAACCCCCTCAATCGACATAAAGATCGTCGTGATGGCGAGAGCCCGGACGATTTCGCCCCCGGTTGGCCAACTCAGAGCGAGGTATTCGCCGAACTCTCTGCCGGCCATCCGGATCGCAACCCAAAGCACTGCGATGGCCGGCGGCGCTCCCGAAATTAGGAAAACTCCATACCAGCGTCCCTGTGACGCCAACGTCTGGAATTCTCCTGGAGCGAAAGCCTTCGGTCCGACGCTCGCGGCCAGAATGACGTTCAACACCATCCAGCCCGTCAGAACGAAAGCGCCGTACGCAATCAAGGCAACTAACGTCGTCTCCCAAAAATCCCACGTCCGAGCGGACTGCGAACCGAGGATGGGATCGCCAACGTTTTTGAAATCGGCCATAAAGGATTTTCACAACAACTTTTCAAGGATGAACATAATCTCCTCTACCCAGAGTATCTAGGCGTATCGTCGACCGTCAATATGAAATGGCCCCCCAGCGGCGGCACGCCTACAGGGCCTGCGGAAAGCTCGGAGTGGCAGACGCATCCGCTATGCGCCCAGCCACATCGTCAGGACCACCGCGGTCATGTTGTTCAGCGCGTGGAGCACGATCGTGAGCCAGAGCGAATTGGCGCGATAGCGCATGTAGCCGAACCACAGGCCGATGGTGAAGACCTCGGCGAGGAAGTACATGTCGTACTGCAGATGCACGACCGTCCACACCAGTGACGACAGGATGATCGCGCCGGGCACGCGCAGGAAGCTTGCCGACCAGCCGCGATAGAGGAAGCCGCGCGCCAGGACCTCTTCCGACATCGGCGCTGCCACGCTGAAGGCGACCAGCAGCATGAGTGCCGCACCCTTGTCGCGGCCCGACTTCAACAGATCGGTCATGAAGCCCGGCGTCGCCTCGCGGCCGAGGCCCCGCGACATTGCCTCCCAGGAGACCACGAGCACGATGAGGCCCACCGCGCCGAACAGGAGCTGCTTCCAGGACGGCCAGTGAAGCGCGAGATAGTCGACGAAGGAGGCCCTCTTGATGCGGATGGCAAGCCACACCGCAGCAAGCGTCGCCGGCAGGCCTGTGATCACCGACAGCGCGAGCGCCTGGGGCTCGCGGCCGACGAGCTGGATCGAGGCCATGTCGATCGGGAGCCCACGCAACGCCACCAGCAGCAGGATCGCACCGACCTGGCCGACGAACATCGCGACGAAGATGAAGAGGCCCCACAGCGCCGTGCCCCAGAACTTCCAGATGCGCGGCGCGTGCTCCGCGGGCGTCACGGTGAGAGGTGAGTGGTCGGGATTGAGCGAGTCCATCGACAGGCTTTCGTTGGGGAGGCTCACGGCAGCGTCCGATCCAGCAGCGCGCGCATCTCGCCGCCTTCCAGCTCCACCGCGCCATACATGCTGGCGTGATTGGCAGCGAGCCGCGTGGCGGCGAACAGTTCGGCGTTGCGCGGCGACACGCCGTTGAGCGCGGCAGTGGCCGCAAGAAGTGCAAGCTTCTCGACGGCGAGACGCGCGACACGCTCGCCATCTGCACGGCGGAAGCTCTTGCCGATGGACGCGACGGCCTCGCCCGCCCCTGGCAGCCCCTTGGTCTCGGCCGCAAGCGATTGCAGCACCGCCATCGCCGCCTCCGGCTCGCGCGCGAGCGCCCGCAGCACGTCGAGGCACATGACGTTGCCTGATCCTTCCCAGATCGCGTTGACCGGCGACTCCCGGTAGTGGCGCGCCAGGATTCCGTCCTCGACATAGCCATTGCCGCCGAGGCATTCCATCGCCTCGTAGAGAAAGCTAGGGGCACTCTTGCAGGTCCAGTATTTGATCGCGGGCGTGAGCAGCCGCATATAGGCGGCCTCCGCCGCATCGTGCGGCGTGCGATCGAAGGCGCGGCAGAGCCGCATCACCAGGGCTGTGCTCGCCTCGACATGCAGCGCCATGTCCGAGAGCACGGCCTGCATCAAGGGCTGATCGGCGAGATGCTTCTGGAACACGCTGCGGTGACGCGCATGATGCAGCGCGTGTGCGAGCCCCGAGCGCATCAGGCCGACGGAGGCGATCGCGCAATCCTGCCGCGTGAGCTGCACCATCTGGATGATGGTGCGGATGCCCTTGCCCTCCTCGCCCACCCGTTCTGCGTAGGCGCCGACGAACTCGACTTCCGAGGACGCGTTTGAACGGTTGCCAAGCTTGTCCTTCAAGCGCTGGAACTGGACGGCGTTGACCGATCCATCTGGTGCAAAGCGCGGCATGAAGAAACAGGTCAGCCCCGCGTCGGCCTGCGCCAATACGAGGAACGCGTCGCACATCGGTGCCGACATGAACCATTTATGGCCGGTGATGCGATAGGCATCCCCGTCCCGCGCCGCGCGCGTCATGTTGGCGCGAACGTCAGTCCCGCCCTGCTTCTCGGTCATGCCCATGCCGAGCGTCATGCCGCGCTTCTCCCACCACGGCGCGAAGCTGGGGTCGTAGCTCCTCGTCGACAGCACCGGCATCACTTTGCCGAGCAGATCCGGCTGCATTGCCAGCGCAGCAACGGAAGCGCGCGTCATCGTGATCGGACAGAGATGACCGGTCTCGACTTGCGAGGCGATGTAGAACTTTGCTGCGCGAATGACCTCGGCGGCATCGCCCGCAGGCTTTCCATCTGCCGTCCACGTCGAATTGTGCACGCCGGCATGCGCGCTGTGCGCCATCAGCTCGTGATAGGCCGGATGAAACTCGACCTGGTCGCGGCGATTTCCCTTTGCATCGAAGGTGCGGAGCTTCGGCGTGTTCTCGTTCGCCACGCGCCCGCGATCGGCCATTGCGGCCGAGCCCCAATGCTTGCCGAACTCCGACAGCTCCCGTTCCGCCGCCGCGCCGCCATTGGCCTTCACTGCGTCGACCAGCGGCCGATCCACGGCAAAGAGATCGACGTCCTCGAACGGCGGCGACTGGTTGAAGACCTCGTGGGTCGCGAAGCTGGGCTGGGTCATTTTGTTTCCTCGGCGCGGAATCAGTTCCGCCGCGGCTGGATCGGGAAATCATAGGCCGCCCCGCCCGCCCCAGGCAGCGAAAAATGCCACCACTCCTTCGAATAGTTCACAAAGCCTTGCCGGGCCATCGCAGCGACAAGCCGCTTGCGCCAGGTACGCTGGTCCGGCGTGATCGACGGTGCTGCGGTATGCCCCTTCGCGTCGGTACAATCATATCCGGTACCCATGTCGACGCTGCCTTCAGGCGGCCGCGCCTCGACCGGCGCCGTGCAGTCGGCATAGGGCCTTGATGGGTCATATTTGGCGGAGTTGTCGGCTTTCAGATCGACCAGTGTGAGGTCGAGCGCGGCACCAGTCGAATGCTGCGAACGGCTCGCGATGTAGCCGAGGCGGAACAGCTCCGTCTTGGGAATCCTCGGATTGTAGCGCCGCTCGGCGGCCGTCTCGTGGCCGTTCTGCGACCACTTCACCATGTCGAGCGAGGCCCGCGCCGGCCGGTAGCAGTCGAACATCTTCAGCGACAGATTTTGCGCGGCCAGCTCCTGCTGAACCGCCTTCAGACGCAGCCCCACCTCCCGCTTCACCACACATTCGCCGGCGCCGTAGCCGGCGAGCGGACGGCCGACGAAATTGTTCGATGTGAAGTAGCGGATGTCCTGCACGATGGTCGGATCGATGTCACGCAGATAGACGAAGCCGCCTGGGAGCGATTGGGCTTGGATGGATGAGATAGAGACGATTGATACAAATGCAGTAAGAACTGTTTTCACGATGCCTCCACATCCCTCGGCGTCATTCCGGGGCGATGCGAAGCACCGAACCCGGAATCTCGAGATTCCGGGTCTGGCGCTTGCGCGCCATCCCGGAATGACTGAGTGGGAGACAGATCAGGGGATAACTCACTTCCTCACCTTTGGCCCTTGCCCACCCCGCGATCCACGCCTATAGCTCTGCTTTTAATGACATCGAAATCGACCTTTGTCCTCGGCCACCGGCATTTGCTGGGCATCGAGGGCCTTTCCGCGGCCGACATCACCGGCCTCCTCGACCTGTCCGAAGAATATGTCGAGCTCAACCGCCAGGTTGACAAGAAGCGCACCGTCCTGCGTGGACGGACGCAAGTAAACCTCTTCTTCGAGGCCTCCACCCGGACCCAGTCCTCGTTCGAGCTCGCCGGCAAACGGCTGGGCGCCGACGTCATGAACATGTCCGTGTCCTCGTCGTCGATCCGCAAGGGTGAAACCCTGATCGACACCGCGATGACGCTGAACGCGATGCATCCGGACATCATGGTGGTGCGCCATCACGCCTCCGGCGCGGTGGAACTGCTGGCCCGCAAGGTTGACGGTTCCGTGATCAATGCCGGCGACGGCGCACATGAGCATCCGACGCAGGCCCTGCTCGACGCGCTGACCATCCGCCGCAACAAGGGCCGCATCGAGGGGCTCGTGGTCGCGATCTGCGGCGACGTGCTGCATTCGCGCGTTGCCCGCTCCAACATCATCCTGCTCAACACGATGGGTGCCCGCGTCCGCGTCGTTGGTCCCTCCACGCTGCTGCCGCCCGGCATCGAACGGATGGGCGTCGAGGTCGCACGCGACATGCGCGAGGGCCTCGAAGGCGCCGATATCGTGATGATGCTGCGGCTCCAGCGCGAGCGCATGAACGGCTCGTTCGTGCCCTCGTCCTCGGAGTATTTCAATTATTTCGGGCTCGACCAGAAGAAGCTCGGTTACGCCAAGCCGGATGCGCTCGTGATGCATCCCGGCCCCATGAACCGCGGCGTGGAGATCGACTCGGCCGTGGCTGACGGTGCGCAGTCCCTGATCCGCGAACAGGTGGAGATGGGTGTCGCCGTGCGCATGGCCGTACTGGAAGCGCTCGCCCGCAACTTGCCGAACGCGTGATGCCGATGTTGACCGACCGCCGACCGATCCTGCTCGCCAATGCCCGCGTCGTCGATCCTTCGCGGGATTTCGACGGCGTCGGTGACGTCCTGATCGCCGATGGCACCATCCGCGAGACCCGCCGCGGCATTGGCGCTGCCGGCGTCCCCGAGGGTACCGACATCGTCAACTGCTCCGGCAAGATCGTGGCGCCCGGCCTGATCGACATGCGCGCCTTTGTCGGGGAGCCCGGCTTCAGCCATCGCGAGACCTTTGCGTCCGCGAGCCAGGCGGCCGCGACCGGTGGCATCACCACCATCATCTGCCAGCCCGACACTTCGCCCGTCATCGACAATTCGGCGACCGTCGACTTCGTGATGCGGCGTGCCCGCGACACCGCGATCGTGAACATCCAGCCGATGGCAGCCCTTACCAAGGGCATGCGCGGCGAGGAGATGACCGAGTTCGGTCTCCTGAAGGCCGCCGGTGCGGTCGCCTTCAGCGACGGCGATCGAAGCGTAACCGATGCGCAGGTGATGCGCCGCGCGCTGACCTACGCCCGCGATTTCGACGCGCTGATCGTGCACCACACCGAGGACCCTGATCTCGTCGGCGAAGGCGTGATGAACGAAGGCGAGTTCGCGACCCGGCTCGGCCTGATGGGCATTCCGAACGCCGCCGAAGCGGTGATCCTCGAGCGCGACATGCGCCTCGTCGCACTGACCGGCGGCCGCTACCACGCGGCCTCGCTGACCTGCATCGATTCGCTAGACATCCTCAAGCGCGCCCGCGATGCCGGGCTCGCCGTCAGCGCCTCGGTCTCGATCAACCATCTCGCGCTGAACGAGAACGACATTGGTCCCTATCGTTCGTTCCTGAAGCTGTCGCCGCCGCTGCGGACCGAGGACGACCGCCGCGCGCTGGTCGCCGCCGTGGCCTCGGGCCTCGTCGACGTCATCATGTCCGACCACAATCCGCAGGACGTCGAGGTCAAGCGCCTGCCGTTCGCGGAAGCCGCTCCCGGCGCCGTGGGGCTTGAGACCATGCTGCCCGCGGGCCTGCGCCTCGTGCATAATGGCGAGATGGAACTGAAGACGCTGATCAGGGCGATGTCGACGCGGCCGGCCGAGTTGCTCGGCCTGCCCGGCGGAACCCTGCGCACCGGCAGCCCGGCCGACGTGATCGTGATCGACCCCGATACGCCCTGGGTGGTCGATCCCGCCGACCTCAAATCGCCCTGCAAGAACACCCCGTTCGACGAGGCCCGCTTTACAGGCCGCGTGGTGCGCACCATTGTCAGCGGACGGACGGTCTACGAGCATGTCTGACGTGCGGGATCATTCGGGGCGTCTCGGGTCGACGTGGAGATGCAGCCATTGGAGATGCGGCCATGGGGCTTGAAGCATTCCTGCCGGTGGCACTCGTCATCGGCTACCTCCTCGGCTCGATTCCGTTCGGGCTGGTTCTCACCAAGCTCGCCGGCACGCAGGATCTGCGCTCGATCGGCTCCGGCAATATCGGCGCCACCAACGTGCTGCGCACGGGACGCAAGGGCCTTGCCGCGGCCACCCTGCTGCTCGACGCGCTCAAGGGCACGGCGGCGGTGGTGATCGCCGGCTACATCGCAGGGCCCAATGCCGCGATGGTGGCCGGGCTCGGCGCCTTCCTCGGCCATCTCTTCCCTGTCTGGCTGAAGTTCAAAGGCGGCAAGGGCGTCGCCGTCTATATCGGCATCCTGCTCGGACTGTTCTGGCCGGGCGCGGTGGTGTTCTGCCTGCTCTGGTTAGCTACCGCCTTCACCACCCGCTACTCCTCGCTCTCGGCGCTGGTGGCAGCTTTCGTCACGCCGCTGTTCCTGTGGTGGTTCGGCCACCCCGCACTCGCCTCGCTGTTCGCGGTGCTGACGCTGCTGCTGTTCTACATGCATCGCGAGAACATCAAGCGGTTGCAATCGGGCAAGGAAGGCCGGATCGGCGAGAAGGCCTGAGCCGGAAAAAGTACGGATACCGCCGCACCCCCTCCGCATATGTGCCAAATTCTGTTCGCAACTCACGGCCGACCCGCGGCCGGAGTGGCGAACGGGTTCTATGGCTGTCATCCTGACAGCGGAAAATGGCGTTACGCGGTTGCTCAGAATGAGCGAGAAGATTGTCGGCGCGAATAACGAGGTTGGCTCGCAGGGTGCTGCCCGCAGCGCGGCAAGCCGGTTGCTCTCGATGACCAGTATCTGGTCCGATGCGCCCTCGCCGTCTCCTGCGCCAGAGCCTGCCCGCGTTTTGCTGCCCGCGCCGCAGCCTGATCCCGTCGCGCAACCTCCGGTGCCTGCCGCGGTCGTAACCACGGCCGCGCCCGTTGCGCCCGCTCACGCGACCTCAAAGCAATGGCCGCCGCAAAAACTGTCGCTGGCGCTTCAGGGCGGCGGCACCTTCGCCGCCTTCACCTGGGGCGTGCTGGAGCGGCTGCTCGAAGAGCCATCCATCGCATTCGACACCATCAGTGGCGCGAGCGCCGGCGCGATCAATGCGCTGCTGCTGGCTTGCGGCCTTGCCGAGGGCGGCCGCGAAGCTGCCCGCGCCAGGCTGAACCGGTTCTGGGTCCGGCTGATGCACGAGGCCTCGTTCCGCTCGCTGATGCTGGTCGGCGGATTTTCGCCGGCGGGAAGCTCGGTCGCGTTCGGTCCGACGCTGCGCTCCGGCCAGTTCGATCCGTTCGATCTCGATCCGCTGCGGCAGGCGCTGTCGCGCGACATCAATTTTGCCGCCTTGCGCGACGCGGCCTGCCCGAGGCTTCTGATCGCGGCGACGCGGATCCGCGACGGCCAGCAGCAGATCTTCCGCAACGACGCTGTCACTGCGGATGTCGCGCTGGCCTCGACCTGTCCGCCTCTGCTTCATTGCGCCGTCGAGATCGACGGCGAGGCCTATTGGGACGGCGGCTTTGGCGGCAATCCGCCGCTGCTGAAGCTGGCGCAGGAGACGACGACCTCCGACGTCCTGCTCGTCCAGGTCACGCCGGCGCGCGACACCTACGTACCGATCACACTCGCCGCGATCGACCGCAGGCTCGACCAGATCGCGGCCAACGCCGTCCTCAAGGCTGAGATTGCGGCCATCGAATGGGCTCAGTCCCACGCGGCGCCTTCGCTGCGGCTCTTCAAGGTCGCAGCAGAGGACTTCGTCGACGGCCTGGCGCAGCGCTCATCGACCGATCCCGGCCGCGGCTTCATCCGGCTGCTGCATCGGAGCGGCCGCGAGGCCGCCGAGCACTGGCTTGGGCAAGGCGCGACTGCGGGTGCAGCATCGCCCGCATCCGATCTGCGCGCTGTTTCCGCCGAACCGGCGCTAGCCTGATTTCGCCAGCGCGTCCTCCAGGAACCACGCAGCCGAAAGCGCGCCGGGATCATTGCCGAAGCGCGCGATCACCTGCACGCCGATCGGCAAGCCGCCGACCTTCAGCACCGGCACGTTGACGCAAGGATTGCCCATCAGCGTCCAGAGCCGGTTGTAGCGGGGGGAGCCGGTCGAGGCGAGCTCCTTGGCCGGCGCGGTGCCAGGCGCCGAATAGGTAAGCAGCACATCGACGCCCTCGAAGACTTCACCGAGCTCGCGGCGGCCGCGGCGGCTGATCCGCCGCGCCTCGTCATATTCCTTCGGCGTCAGCCCGACCGTCGCATCGAGGCTGGCGCGCAGCATCGGCGCGATCTCGTCGTGATGCTCCGAAAACTCCCAGGCGAGCGCGCGATGCGCCTCGAAATCCTGGATGATCGGGTGGATGCGCCAGGCCTCCCGCACCGCCTCGGGCAGATCGATGGTCTGCACGCTGGCGCCGGCACGCTCAGCCGCCTTGATCGCAGCCTGCAAGCCCTCCTCGGCCGCCGGCTCTACGGCATCAGCGAATTCCTGCCTGACCACACCGATGCGCGGAGATTTGGCCGCAACGATGCCGGAGAACTCGGTCCGGCCGGTCATCGCCAGCAGTCCGCGCGCGAGATCTTCCGCACGCGATCCGAACAGGCCGACCGTATCAAGCGCCCACGAATAGCACTTCACGCCGACCGTCGGCAGCATCCGGAACGACGGCTTGATCGCGGCAGCTCCGCAATAGGCCGCAGGCCGGATCACCGAGCCGCCGGTCTGGGTGCCCAGCGCCAGCGGGATCATGCCGGCGCCGACGGCCGCCGCCGAGCCCGAGGACGAGCCGCCCGGCGAATGGCCCGCATTGTGCGGATTGAGCGTCGGGGTTGGATCGCGCGAGGCGAACGCCGTCGTCGTGGTCTTGCCTATGATGGTGGCCCCTGCCCGCTTCAGCATCATCACGACCGGCGCATCGCTGCGCGGCTGCCAGCCGCGATAGATCTCCGAGCCCATCTCGGTCGGGAAATCGGCGGTGTCGATGATATCCTTGATGCCGACCGCGATGCCACGCAGCGGGCCAGAGGCCTGCGCTTTCGCGGACTTGTCATGGCGGACGAAGGCGCGGACGTCCTTCTCCCTGGCCTCGATCGCCGCATGCGATTGAGCGATGGCGGCATCGGGCGAAAGCTCGCCCGCTTCGATGCGGCGCTGGAGGTCGGCGAGTGAGATCATTGGCAAAACCCTTCTTATTGGCATCGCTTTTAGCATCGCGACGAGGTCGTGCAAGCACACGGAGCTGTTGCCCACGCCCTCAGGTTGTTCCATGCTGTCCCTGCAAGGAGACCCCGTGGACGCCATCAATTCAAGCGTGGAGCTGACAGAGGCTGAGCGGATCGACCGCCTGCGGCTGATCCGGTCCGACAATGTCGGGCCGCGCACTTTCCGCTCGCTGGTCGATCATTTCGGCACCGCACGCGCCGCGCTGGAGCGCCTGCCCGATCTGGCGCGCCGCGGCGGCGCGGCTCGGTCGGGGCGCATCTGCAGCGCGGATGAGGCGAGGGCCGAACTCGCCGCGAGCCGCAAATTCGGCATCGCCTGGATCGCGCCCGGAGAGGATGGCTATCCGGCGCGGCTTGCGACGCTCGACGATGCGCCGCCGCTGCTCGCGATACGCGGAGACAACGCGACCTTGATGCGGCCCATGATCGCGATCGTCGGCTCGCGCAATGCCTCCGGCGCCGGGCTGAAATTCGCCGGACAGCTCGCGCGCGAACTGGGCGAAGCCGGCTTCATCGTCATCTCGGGGCTGGCGCGCGGCGTCGACCAGGCCGCGCACCGCGCGAGCGTTGAAGGCGGCACGATCGCCGTGCTCGCCGGCGGCCATGATTGCATCTATCCGCCCGAGCATGGTGATCTGCTGGCATCGATCCTCGATCACGAGGGTGCTGCGATCTCCGAGATGCCGCTCGGCCACGAGCCGCGCGCTCGCGACTTCCCCCGCCGCAACCGGCTGATCTCGGGCGCCGCACTCGGCGTGGTCGTGGTGGAGGCGGCGCACCGCTCGGGCTCGCTGATCACCGCGCGCATGGCGGCCGAACAGGGCCGCGAGGTGTTCGCGGTCCCCGGCTCGCCGCTCGATCCGCGCGCCGCCGGCACCAACGATCTGATCAAGCAGGGCGCAACGCTCGTCACCGAAGCCGCCGACATCATCAACGCGGTCCAGCCGATCATGGAGCGGCCGCTGATGCATCCGGCGAGCGAGCCGGACAGTGAACCGTTCGAGAGCGATCCGCAAACGCACGATCGCGACCAGATCAGCGGCCTGCTCGGCCCCGCGCCAATCTCGATCGACGATCTTGTGCGGATGTCCGGCGCCTCGCCCGCGATCGTGCGTACTGTGCTGCTGGAGCTCGAGCTCGCCGGCCGGCTCGAACGCCACGGCGGCGGATTGGTGTCGCTGCTCTAGCTATCGTTGCGCTCGTCGAAGCGGATACGTGCCGATGCAATCTGCTCGAGGTGTTCGATCGCCCACTCTCCGAGCGCCTTCACCGGCTCCTGCAGTCCGCGGCCGAGATCGGTCAGCTCGTAATCCACGCGCGGCGGAATGGTCGGGAAGATCGTGCGCGTGACGAGGCCGTCGCGCTCCAGCCCGCGCAGCGTCAGCGTCAGCATCCGCTGCGAGATGCCGTTGATCATGCGCTTCAGCTCGTTGAAGCGCTTGGGGCCGTCGCTCAGCATCATGATGACGAACACGCTCCATTTGTCGCCGACGCGGGACAGCACGGAGGCCACGCCGCGGCAGTCGGCATGATCAGGGTCAGGCATTCGCGGTGCAGGCAAATCGGTGTGTTTCGGTTTCAATAATGTGCCCATGGCTCAAAAAAGTGCGTTCTTGCGGGGAATTTGGCAGTCACTCATGTAGTGCGGATTACAAATCTATACCATGGGTGACCCCAATGAAACTCCTCCATATCGACTCCAGCGTGCTCGGCCCCCACTCCGTCAGCCGGCAGGTTTCCGCCGCAATCGTCGACCGGCTGCGGCAGGCGACGCCGTCGCTCGACATTGTCTATCGCGACCTGACACAGACCCCCGCTCGCTCACCTCTCCGGCTCGCACCTCGCGGCGGCCCAGGGCGCACCCGCGCCGGCGGAACTCGGACCCGACCTTACGGCAAGCGCGGCCGTGCTGAACGAGTTCCTCGATGCCGACGTCGTCGTGATCGGAGCGCCCATGTACAACTTCACCATCCCGAGCCAGCTCAAGGCCTGGATCGACCGCATCCTCGTGGCGGGGAAGACGTTCAAATACGACGCGAACGGACCGCAGGGTCTTGCCGGCAACAAGCGGGTGATCGTTGCGATCTCGCGCGGCGGCTATTACGGCGCGGGCACGCCGGCCGCGTCCATGGAGCACCTCGAAACTTATTTGCGCGGGGTGTTCGCTTTCATCGGCATCACGAGTCCTGAATTCATCATCGCTGACGGCATCCAGGTTGGCCCTGAGCATCGCGAGAAAGCGCTGGCGGGCGCACTTCAGGCCGCCACCAGCTTGCGTGCAGCGTAGAGCTCACGCGGACAACAGCCGCTGCCGGATTCCGGCGGCGGCTGACAGATCGGCGGAGCTAAAACCAGGCGCCCTGAACGCCCAGGATGACGGCCACCAGCGAGATGAACAGGCCGATTCCGGAGAAAAGAGCCACCCCGATCAACTCGGACGTATCAGAGCGCTTGGCGGGAATGCTGGAACGTTCGGTGTAAATACGCGGTGCTGAAATCTGCGAAAAAATGCGGGCTGCTTTCGGCATAATTGACTCCATTAAAATGAGTCTTTTGGCCCCCTGCCTGTAGAAATGTCTTTGCACCTCGCGCGAAGGTTCAACACGTCACGCAACGTTCAGAAAATACAGCTCGCAAGACGTAGGAACCGGACAGCGCAACCGCTTGCCGCTGCGATGTCCGGTCCAATTCTCACTTCACTTGATCAGCCTCGATAGATCGGCGCGCCGCTCGGAGACGCAACTGCGCCGCCATCGACGAATATCTCCTGGCCCTGAATGTGCGCAGAATCATCTGACGCGAGGAACAGCACCGTCTTCGAGATGTGATCCGGTTCACCAATACGTCCGAGCGGCGTCGACAGCGCAATCCGCTTCTCGAATACCTTCTCGGCCTCGGGGGTTGCGATCGCGGCGCCCCAGATCGGCGTGCGGATCGCACCGGGCGCGACCACGTTCACGCGGATGCCGCGCGGCGACAGCTCCGATGCCATGATCCGCGCCATCGCCCGTACGCCGGCCTTTGCGGCGCCGTAGGCCGAGTAGCCGGGAATGCCAAGCACCGAGATCACCGAGCCGTTGAGAATGATCGAGGCGTTGTCGTTGAGATAAGGTAGCGCCGACTGAACGGTGAAGAACACGCCGGTCAGGTTGGTGCTGATGACCTTCTCGAAGACATCCAGCGTCGCTGAACCGAGCGGCGTGCTGCCGGGAATGCCGGCATTGGCGAATACGATGTCGAGCTTGCCGAACTTTTCAGCCCCCTTCTTGATCGCAGCTTCCGTCGCGGCGACGTCGGTCGCATCGGCAGCGACCGCCAACGCGTTCGGTCCAAGTTCCTTCGCTGCGGCCTCCAGCGTCTCCTTGTTGCGCCCGGTGATGATCACCCTGGCACCCTCGGCCACGAACAGTTTCGCCGTCGCCAGCCCAATGCCGCTGTTGCCGCCGGTGATCAGGGCCGTTTTGTTCTTCAGTCTCACGCTCGCCTCCAGTGGTTGCATCATAAAACTAAGTTGCCATCTAGGGCGCATGGTTTTATGATGCAACCACACAAGTGCGTGATCGACGCCGAAACCTGGCGGACGCTGTGGGACCAAAGACGATGGTGAAACGAACGAGCTTTGAGGGGGATGCCTGCCCGATCGCACGGTCGCTGGAGGCGATCGGCGACTGGTGGTCGCTCCTGATCATCCGCGAGGCGCTGTTCGGCGTACGCCGCTTCGGCGAATTTCAGAGCAATCTGGGCATGGCGAAGAACATTCTGTCCGTGCGACTGCGCGCGATGGTGGACCACGGCATTCTGACGACGGCCCCTGCCTCCGACGGCAGCGCCTATCAAGAATATGTGCTGACACCGAAGGGCCGCGGCGTCTTCCCGGTCCTGGTGGCACTCCGGCAATGGAGCGAGGAGTTCGACGACCGGCCCGAGGAGATCGCGACCATCCTGGTCGATCGCGACAAGGGCCGTCCCGTAAAGAAGCTCGAGCTCCGCGCGGAGGACGGTCGCCTGCTCACCCCCGCGGAGACCACGTTGAAGCCGCGGCCGGCACGGCGCCGATCGGCCGGATAGTACCGGGTGCCGCCGCAACGCAATGACGGAGTGTGGCAACGGCATTCGCCGCTCTCGTGTCCCGGACGCGCTGCAACGCGCGAGCGTTGCTGCGCAGAGTCGGGACCCAGGAGGCCAGGGCAACAACTGCAGCATGGGCCCCGGCTCTGCAGCGCACCGCTGAAGAAGCGCTGCGCTGCGTCCGGGGCACGGGACTGGCGCTTCTGCGCGCAACTGCATCCCCGTCCCCGCGCCCCTCACGACAGCTTGCGCTTGCTCCGCAGCCTCAGGTGCTCGTCGGCCTCCAACTTCGTCATGCCCAGGAGATGATGCAGCACATCGAGCTTGTGGCGCTCGGCGAGCTTGCGCAATGCCGCCACCTGCTCGGCTATGAAGGCTACAGCCTCATCCGCGCCGCCCTCCCCTGGTTCCTCACTGCGCAAACGTGCTTGCACGCCTGACGCGGCGCGTGCGCGCTTCCTTCCCGGCTTTGTCACCCGACCCCATCCGAAGCCATGCCCCGCGGAAACTTTACGCCGACAGCGATCGCAACTCCAAGGTGGTATTTTACAACTTTTTCGATATGAAACTTTGCCCGTCGGGAGGGCTTTCAACACCCCTCGATTTGACAGCGACGGCCTCACCACCCATGTTCGGGTCGAAACGGCCGACCCGAATCCCTTCGAAATCGGCCCAAGATTTTCCCGTAAGTTACTGGAACTACATGAATATCGTCATTGTGGAGTCGCCGGCGAAAGCCAAGACGATCAACAAGTATTTGGGCTCGTCCTACGAGGTTCTGGCCTCGTTCGGCCATGTCCGCGACTTGCCCGCGAAGAACGGTTCCGTCGATCCAGACGCAAATTTCAAGATGATCTGGGAGGTCGACCCCAAGGCGGCCGGCCGGCTCAACGACATTGCCAAGTCCCTGAAGGGCGCTGACCGCTTGATTCTCGCCACCGACCCTGATCGCGAGGGCGAGGCCATCTCCTGGCACGTGCTGGAGGTACTTAAAGAGAAGCGCGCGCTGAAGGACCAGAAAATCGAGCGCGTGGTGTTCAATGCCATCACCAAGCAGGCTGTCTCGGACGCGATGAAGAATCCGCGCCAGATCGACGGCGCGCTGGTCGACGCCTATATGGCGCGCCGCGCACTGGATTACCTGGTCGGATTCACACTCTCTCCCGTGCTGTGGCGCAAGCTGCCGGGCGCCCGCTCGGCCGGCCGTGTGCAGTCGGTGGCGCTGCGCCTCGTCTGCGACCGCGAGCTCGAGATCGAGAAGTTCGTACCGCGTGAATACTGGTCGCTGATCGCGACCCTGCTGACGCCGCGTGGCGACGCCTTCGAGGCGCGTCTCGTCGGCGCCGACGGCAAGAAGATCCAGCGGCTCGACATCGGCAACGGCGCGGAAGCCGAGGACTTCAAGAAGGCGCTGGAAGCTGCCGCCTACGCCGTGACCGCGGTCGATGCGAAGCCGGCCCGGCGCAATCCGCAGGCGCCCTTCACCACCTCGACGCTGCAGCAGGAAGCCAGCCGCAAATACGGTTTCGCGCCGGCGCACACGATGCGGATCGCGCAGCGCCTTTATGAAGGCATCGACATCGGCGGCGAGACCACCGGACTCATTACTTATATGCGTACCGACGGCGTCCAGATCGCCCCCGAGGCGATCACCCAGGCACGCAAGGTGATCGGCGAGGACTACGGCAACGCCTACGTGCCGGGCGCCCCGCGCCAGTACCAGGCCAAGGCCAAGAACGCACAGGAAGCCCACGAGGCGATCCGCCCGACCGACATGTCCCGCCGCCCCGACAGCATGAGCCGCAAGCTCGATGCCGATCAGGCGAGGCTCTACGAGCTGATCTGGAAGCGCACCATCGCGAGCCAGATGGAAGCCGCCGAGCTCGAGCGCACCACCGTCGACATCACCGCGAAAGCCGGCGGCCGCACGTTGGAGCTGCGCGCGACCGGTCAGGTCGTCAAGTTCGACGGCTTCCTCGCCCTCTACCAGGAAGGTCGCGACGACGAGGAGGACGAGGATTCACGCCGCCTGCCCGGCATGAGCGCGGGCGAAGCCCTGAAGCGGCAATCGCTCGCCGTCACCCAGCACTTCACCGAGCCGCCGCCGCGTTTCTCGGAAGCATCGCTCGTCAAGCGCATGGAAGAGCTCGGCATCGGCCGGCCCTCGACCTATGCCTCGATCCTCCAGGTCCTGAAGGACCGCGGCTACGTCAAGCTCGAGAAGAAGCGCCTGCATGGCGAGGACAAGGGCCGCGTCGTGATCGCGTTCCTCGAAAGCTTCTTCAGCCGCTACGTCGAATACGACTTCACCGCGGGTCTGGAAGAGCAGCTCGACCGCATCTCCAACAACGAGATCTCCTGGCAGCAGGTGCTGAAGGATTTCTGGCGCGACTTCATCGGCGCCGTCGACGACATCAAGGATCTGCGTGTGGCGCAGGTGCTCGACGTGCTCGACGAGATGCTGGGGCCGCACATCTATCCGCCCCGCGCCGATGGCGGCGACGTCAGGCAGTGCCCGAGCTGCGGCAGCGGCCGCCTCAACCTGAAGGCCGGCAAGTTCGGGGCCTTCGTCGGCTGCTCGAACTATCCTGAGTGCCGCTATACCCGTCAGCTCGCCGCCGATGGTGAAGCCAGCGCCGACCGTTCGCTCGGCCAGGATCCCGACACAGGCTTCGAGGTCTGGGTCAAGGCCGGCCGCTTCGGGCCCTATATCCAGCTCGGCGAGCCCAAGGATTATGCGGAAGGCGAGAAGCCGAAGCGCGCAGGCATTCCGAAGGGCACCTCGCCCGGCGATGTCGATCTCGAGCTCGCGTTGAAACTGTTGTCGCTGCCGCGCGAGATCGGCAAGCATCCGGAAACCGGTCAGCCGATCACGGCGGGCCTCGGCCGCTTCGGGCCGTTCGTGAAGCACGAGAAGACCTATGCGAGCCTGGAAGCGGGCGACGAGGTCTTCGACATCGGCCTCAATCGCGCGGTGACGCTGATCGCAGAGAAGGTTGCCAAGGGCCCGAGCCGGCGCTTCGGCGCCGATCCCGGCAAGGCGCTCGGCGACCACCCGACGCTCGGCACCGTCACCGTGAAGAGCGGCCGCTACGGCGCCTATGTCACCGCTGGCGGCGTCAACGCAACCATCCCTGCCGAGTTCGAGAAGGACACCGTCACGCTGCCGCAGGCGATCGCACTGATCGACGAGCGCGCGGCCAAGGGTGGCGGCAAGACCAAGGCGAAGAAGGCAGCCAAGCCGGCCAAGAAGCCGACCAAGGCCAAGAAGGCTGCCGATGGCGATGACGCCGCGCCGAAGGTCAAGAAACCGGCCGCGAAGAAAGCCGCGGCCAAATCGAAAACTGAATCAACCAGCAAGGCGCGCGCAGGCGTGGCGTCGACGGCCAAGACGTCGCCCACCAAGGCGCCCGCCACCAAGGCTCCGGCCAAGAAGAGTGCCGGCAAGAATTAGAGGTTAAGTGAAACGCAAGAATGACCGTGGCTTTCCCGACCGGAATGCCATCGTCGCCTTCATCAAGGCAAATCATGGAAAGGCCGGAACCCGCGAAATTGCGCGCGAGTTCGGCCTGAAGAACGCCGATCGCGTCGAGCTCAAGCGCATCCTGCGCGAGCTCGCCGACGACGGAATCATCAAGAAAAAACGTCACAAGGTTTCGGAGCCGGAGAGCCTGCCGCCCACGCTGCTCGCCGACATCACCGGCCGCGACAGCGATGGCGAATTGATCGCCTCCCCCGCCGAATGGGACGAGGTCGAGAGCGGTGAGCCGCCGAAGATCCTCATTGAGATGCCGCGCCGGGCCAAGCCTGGCACCGCCGCCGGCGTCGGCGACCGTGCGCTGCTGCGCATCGAGCGCACCGACGAGACCGAAGGCCCGGCCTATCGCGGAAGAGTCATCAAGATCATCGACAAGGCGAAGAGCCGCATCCTCGGCGTCTTCCGCAGCCTTCCCGAGGGCGGCGGCCGCCTTGTCCCCGTCGACAAGAAGTTCGCCGACCGCGAGCTCAACATCGCCAGGACCGACACATCAGGCGCGCAGGACGGCGATCTCGTCAGCGTCGACATCGTCCGCTCGCGCGGCTTTGGCCTCGCCTCGGGCCGGGTCAAGGAGAAGCTCGGCTCGGTCAAGTCGGAGAAGGCGATCAGCCTGATCGCGATCTACGCCCACGAGATCCCACTGCAATTCTCGCCCGCGGCGGAGCGCGAGGCGGAGGCGGCAGAGCCGGCCAACCTGAAGGGGCGCGAGGATTGGCGCGACGTCCCGCTCGTCACCATCGATCCGCCCGACGCCAAAGATCACGACGACGCGGTCCATGCGCAGGCTGATGATGATCCGAACAACAAGGGCGGCTTCATCGTCAACGTCGCCATTGCGGATGTCAGCTTCTACGTGCGACCGGGCACCGCGCTCGACCGCGACGCGCTCGATCGCGGCAACTCCGTCTATTTCCCCGACCGCGTCGTGCCGATGCTGCCCGAGCGCATCTCGAACAATCTCTGTTCGCTGGTGCCGGGAGAGCCGCGCGGCGCGCTCGCGGTCCGCATGGTGATCGGTCCTGATGGACGCAAGCGCTCGCACACGTTCCACCGCATCCTGATGCGCTCGGCAGCCAAGCTGAACTACGCGCAGGCACAGGCCGCGATCGACGAAAGGCCGGACGACACCACCGGCCCCCTGCTCGATCCGATCCTCAAGCCGCTCTATGCCGCCTATGCGTGCGTCAAGCGTGCGAGAGACGAGCGCGATCCACTCAATCTCGATCTGCCCGAGCGCAAGATCCTCTTGAAGAGCGACGGCACGGTCGATCGCGTCGTCGTGCCTGACAGACTCGATGCGCACAAGCTGATCGAGGAGTTCATGATCCTCGCTAATGTCGCGGCAGCGGAAATGCTGGAGAAGAAATCGCTCCCGCTGATCTACCGCGTGCATGACGAGCCGACGCTGGAGAAGGTCCACGCGCTCTCGGAGTTTCTGGAGACGCTGGACGTCCCCTTCGCGAAAACCGGCGCGCTGCGCCCGACGCTGTTCAACCGCGTGCTGGCCCAGCTCGAGGGCCATGACTATTACCCGCTCGTGAGCGAGGTGGTGCTGCGCGCCCAGGCGCAGGCCGAATACTCCTCGGAGAACTACGGGCACTTCGGCCTGAACCTGCGCCGCTACGCGCATTTCACCTCGCCGATCCGTCGCTATGCCGACCTCATCGTGCATCGCGCGCTGGTCCGCGCGCTTGGCCTTGGCGAAGGCGCGCTGCCCGACAGCGAGACGCCGGAGAGCCTTGGCGAGGTCGCCGCGCATATTTCGCTGACCGAGCGGCGCGCGATGAAGGCCGAGCGCGAGACTGTCGACCGCCTGATCGCCCATCATCTCGCCGACCGCATCGGCGCGAGTTTCCAGGGCCGTGTCTCCGGCGTCACGCGCGCCGGCCTGTTCGTCAAGTTGAGCGAGACCGGAGCCGACGGCTTGATCCCGATCCGATCCCTCGGCACGGAATATTTCAACTATGACGAGAGCCGCCATGCGCTGGTCGGCACGCGCAGCGGCACCATGCATCAGCTGGGTGACGTGGTCGACGTCCGTCTGATAGAAGCAGCCCCGATAGCCGGCGCGTTGCGCTTCGAGCTGCTGCCGTCGGCCGGCGAGACCGCACCCCGGGAGCGCAGACAATTCCGCCCACTGCGCAAATCGTCCAAGGCGAATCCCGGACGCAGCCCGAAACAGAAGAAGCGCAGGCCGGAGAAGCAGAAGAAGTCCGGCAAGGCGAAGAAGGGCAAGAAGGGCAAGGCATGGTCACAATGAGCACCACCCCAAAAATCTGGACGCGCGAGACCGGCCTCGTCGAGAAGCGCGATCTCTGGAGCGCGATGAAGCGCGGCTTTCGCGGGCGCTGCCCGCGCTGCGGCGAGGGCAAGCTGTTCCGCACCTTCCTGAAGACGGCGGACAATTGCTCGAAGTGCGGCCTGGACTTCACGCCGCATCGCGCCGACGATTTGCCCGCCTATCTCGTGATCGTCATCGTCGGTCACATCGTGGTCCCGACCATCCTCTGGATCGAGACCAACTATTCGACACCGGTCTGGCTCACCTTTGCGGCCTATCTGCCCTTCACCTTCTTCGCCTCGCTGGCGCTGTTGCAGCCGGTGAAAGGAGCCGTGGTCGGATTGCAATGGGCTCTGCGCATGCACGGGTTTGACGAGAACCCTCCGGATGGTATTCCGCCTGTGTAAGCAAAATAAGCAAGAACAGTTTGGGTGAGGACATGACGGATACGGTGCAGACAGCGGAGAAGGCCAGGGTTCACGAGGAGAAGGAAGCCGATCACCATCCCTATTTCCGCCCCCGGGATGCGGCGACCCTGATCCTGGTCGATCGCAGCGGCACTACTCCAAAGGTGCTGGTCGGCAAGCGCCACGACAAGGTCGTGTTCATGCCCGGAAAGTTCGTCTTCCCCGGCGGCCGCGTCGACAAGGACGACTATCGCGTTCCGGTCGCAGCTCCCATCACCTCCGAGCTGGAAACCAATCTCGCCAAGGGTAGCCCGAAGACCCCGGCTTCGCGCGCGAAGTCGCTTGCCATTGCCGCGATCCGCGAGGCCTGCGAGGAGACCGGCCTCTGTCTCGGACGCAAGGCCGAAGGCAAGGTGGCCAGGCTCGAGGGCGCCTGGAAGCCGTTCGCGGATGCGGGCCTCCTGCCCGATCCCTCAAGCCTGTTCCTGATCGCACGCGCGATCACTCCGCCCGGCCGCGTCAAGCGCTTCGACACGCGCTTCTTCACGGCGGACGCCTCCGCGATCACCCATCGCGTCGAGGGCGTGATTCATGCCGATGCCGAGCTCGTCGAACTGGTCTGGGTCGAGCTCGGCTCGAAGCCGCTTGCGGACCTGCATCCGATGACGCGGAACGTGCTCAACGAGCTCGACACGCGCCTTGCCACCGGCCCGCTGCGCCACGATGCGCCGGTGCCGTTCTTCCACTTCTACGGTGGCAAGATGCAGAAGGATATCTTGAGCTGACTTGTCATTCCGGGGCGCGCGCAGCGCGAGCCCGGAATCCATGATCCCGCAATCCCCGCTGCCTAATGGATTCCGGGTTCGCCGCTGACGCGGCGCCCCGGAATGACGCGAACGTGCTGAGAGCGCATCGAAAAACAAAATAATCTTCCCGCGCCTCCCGATGGCGGAGTTCCGCGGCATGCCTATGTCTTCCCCCAACGACACCCAGAACGGATACGGGCGATGGCACAACGGCAACTCAAGCTTGGCGCGTTCATGCGCCCGATCAGCATCCACACCGGCGCCTGGCGCTATCCGGGAGCCTGGCCGGACGCCAATTTCAATTTCGGTCACATCAAGACGCTGATCAGGAAGCTCGAGGCCGGCAAGTTCGACGCCTTCTTCATGGCCGATCACCTCGCCGTGCTGAACATGCCGATCAACGCGCTCAAGCGCAGCCACACGGTGACGTCGTTCGAGCCGTTCACACTGCTCTCGGCGCTCTCCGCCGTCACCGAGCGGATTGGTTTGATCGCAACGGGCTCGACCACCTTCGATGAGCCCTACCATGTTGCGCGGCGCTTCGCCTCGCTCGACCATCTCAGCGGCGGCCGCGCGGGCTGGAACATCGTCACCACATCGAACCCGGACGCTGCGCTGAATTTCGGCCTCGACGATCACATGGAGCACGCCGAGCGCTACAAGCGCGCCCGCGAATTCTACGACGTGGTCACCGGTCTCTGGGATTCCTTCGCGGACGACGCTTTCGTGCGCGACGTCGAGGAAGGCCTGTTCTTAGAGCCGTCGAAGATGCATGTGCTCGATCACAACGGCAAATATCTGAAGGTACGCGGCCCCCTCAACATCGCTCGCCCCGTGCAGGGTTGGCCGGTGATCGTGCAGGCCGGCGCATCGGAAGACGGCAAGCAGCTCGCCGCTGAGACCGCGGAAGCCGTGTTCACCGGCGGTGGCAGCCTCGCCGACGGACAGAAGCTCTATGCCGACATCAAGGGCCGCATGGAGAAGGTCGGCCGCAATCCCGAGCACCTCAAGATCCTTCCCGGCGCCTTCGTCGTGGTCGGCGACAGCGTCGACGAGGCCAAGGAGAAGCGCGCTCTGCTCGACAGCCGCGTGCATTACGACAGCGCCATCGCCTCGCTCTCGGTGATCCTCGGCACCGATGCCTCAGGCTTCGATCCTGATGGTCAACTGCCAGAGATTCCGGAGACCAACGCCAGCAAGAGCGGCCGGCAGCGCATGATCGACCTCGCCAAGCGCGACAAGCTGACGGTTCGCCAGCTCGCCCAGCGCGTCGGCGGCTATGGCGGGTTGTCCTTCGTCGGCACGGCCAAGACTATCGCCGATCAGATGGAGGAATGGCTGGTCGGACGCGGCTCCGACGGCTTCAACATCATGTTCCCGTTCCTGCCCGCCGGCCTCGACGACTTCGTCGACAAGGTCGTCCCGGAGCTGCAAAAGCGCGGGATTTTCCGGAAAGAGTATGAAGGGGCCACTTTGAGGGAGAATCTGGGCCTGCCGCGGCCGAAAAACCGGTTTTTCGAGGCGTAATGGGCCCGATTTGAGTGGTTTCCAGGCCTAGAGCCTTCGTCGGGGCTCTAGGTTCTTGTTTTTGACGCGTTTTCTTTACGCGAACCGGTCCCCACTTCGCTGGAAAACGCTCCGAAACCTTGACATCAGGCGGTTTCTGGCTAGGTTGCCGGCCAACGCGGGCCGTTTGGCCGGCTCCAGATTCCCTTCATTTCTGAGGTTCAGAACATGGCCAAAGCGGTCACCATCAAGGTCAAGCTCGTGTCCTCGGCTGACACCGGCTTCTATTACGTCGCCAAGAAGAATTCGCGCACCATGACCGACAAGCTGGTCAAGAAGAAGTACGATCCGGTCGCGCGCAAGCACGTCGAATTCCGCGAAGCCAAGATCAAGTAAGATCGCGGGACGCTAGCGACTTAGGCGGGGCCCTTGAGGCCCCGTTTTTATTTACGGCCGATGGTCGTAGCCTGCCGTCCATGATCGCAACCCTGGACGATGGGCACGTCGGTGGCTACTCGGTCGCCTATAGCCGCGACGACACCTATTTCCCCGTCTATGTCACGGCGGCCCTCGCTGCGGTCTTCTGCACCGCTGCCCTTGTCACCGGCGCGCTCTACTGGCTTGCGCTCGCAGCGCTTGCGGCCGGTTTCACCTACTACAACATTCCGCTGCTCGAGACCGGCCGACCCACCATCGGCGCGAACCAATACGGCGTCTTCATCCAGGCCTTCGGCCTGATCCGGTGGCGAGCCATCGAGCGCATCGATCTCGTCGAGATCGCCGAACGCGCCATGACGGTGCACGAGCTTCAGATCGTGCTCAATGCGCCCCTCACCAGCGCGCTGGTGGCCGATTGGCGCAAGCAGCCTCCCTGGCGCTGGCTGATGCGCCTGCCCTGGCGGATGAGCCACACCAACATGGTACGGATCAATGTCGAGCCGTTCGATCAGCCGCCGGACATCATCCATCGCACGTTCCTGAGGATGTGGCGCTACTACCGCAGCTAGCAGGCTGTTGAAGAAGTCGGTAGCGAAGCGTTTCGTGTCGTGATTCTCTAGGATCAGGATTTAACTAGGGGGCGCGATGCGTGGGAGTGACGAACGGTCCGGCTCGCTTTTCAGTTATGTAGACCTGGAGGCTCGGGTTCGCGTCGACCACCCGCTTCGGGTGATCCGCGACTTGGCG
>NZ_LGHL01000117.1 GCF_001908205.1 Bradyrhizobium sp. NAS80.1 | reverse complement strand
TGCTGAAATGCACAAGCAAAACGGAAACCGCCGGCACCCCGCACCAAAAGAAACCGCCGAAACTCAAAAGCCAAGCTCGCCCCAAGTCAGAAACGAGTTTTGCAACACAATCTCTATGATAGTGGACATGCCAGGGTTTTCGCTGCACGTCGGCCCAGGCCCAAGCAGATGCTCCGTCGAACGCACCTTTCGGTTGCAATACACCCGTATTGAGTGCATAATCAAACGATCCAAACTAGAAGCGCCACCCTTGAGCGCGTGCAAGCTGCCTGTTTCGTGACGAGGTAACCTGTACGCATGGGGACCGCATGCCCGTTCTCGACGAGGACATGGTCATGAGATTGTCGCCAAGCTTTGTCGCACCATCGGCCGTCGCTGTCTTGTCAACTGTCTTGCTGTGCGGCCCGGCAGCGTCGCAAACCGCAACGGGCTCCGGCGCCCAGATTCCTCCCGTCACCGTCGAAGCGCCGAAGCCGGTGGCAAGGCCACATGGGCCGAACCCGGCGGCAAGCACAGTGGCATCTCGCCGGAGATCGCCGACCGCTCAAACGTCATCGTCAACCGCTCGAACGCCATCGGCTGCGCCAAATTCAATATTGGGGAGGCTTGCCACGCTGGAGAAAGCCAGCAGCAGTTGCAACGGTGGTTGCGAAACAAGCTTCAAATCCGGGAACGCCCCTTGGGTTGGATGTAGCGAGTCGGGGGGGTATTTTTCAACTTTCTCGGCGACGTGCAGAGACACACTCACCTACACATCCTACGCGGATTGCAAGGAGACCAAAGTGTTCTTGGGCTGGGACAATAATAGAGCCTGGTGGTATTGCACCAGCCTGCTCGCCGGCGGGAAGTTTCAGGTCGCCGAACTCAAGCGATCAAGACGTTCGCGCTAGCCCAAACCTCCCGCACGCTTTCTGTTTCAGTTGAACTTAGGCCCTGATCTCGGCCCACGCTTGCCGAAGGTAGCCTCGCCTCGCCCGCCGGTTGCTGCGCGCGTGCGGCCAGCGGCCACGTCGCCGCTGCCGCGCGACCCAGCGTGATGAACTCGCGCCGCTTCATTTCAAAATCCTGCCCTGATGCTCTTAACGGCAGCGCAGGCAATTTTTTGGCACGGGTCCAAGCGATCAGATGCCCGCTCTGGGGCCATAAGCTGCCTCTCCGTGACCGTCCCTTTTTGCCGCGTCGGGACATTTCTTGCGGATCGTCTGTCAGGGTATAACAGTGCGACGTGGACCTGAGTTGAACCCCTGCAGAGGGTGATTGCGATGGCGTTGACGGCTCTTGATCTCGGCCTCCGCGGTGCGGTGGTCGCGCTATTCCTCGTGGTCTGCACAGTCCTGCTGCTGCGCTACACGACGGTTCACCGTGCAGCGAGCCTGGGTGCCGCCATGGGCGTGGCCGGTGCGGCCTACGCAATTTCGACGGCTCCCTTCTTTCCCACCTGGTCGTTCGGCTGGAGTTCGCCCTTCGTTGCGCTCGCCATGAGTAGCCCTGTCATCCTTTGGCTGTGGGCGCGCATGATCTTCGACGAGCATTTCACGTTGCGTCCCTGGCATGCGGCCATTTGGGCGATCCAGGCCAGCCTCGGCGTTGTGGCTTACAACGGCTGGACCGCCTGGCCCGGCGTTGCAGCAACAAGCGGGCGGCTGCTGGCGGCATTGTCCATCGGGTTCGCCCTCCTGGCGGTCGGCCAGACGGCGAAGGGATGGGGCAAGGCAATGACGACCGCGCACGGCCGGCTGCTGGTCGCGCTGGTGATCGGCATCAGCGGTCAGATCGTGCTGAGCGCCGGCGCAGGGCTTGCCGCCATTCCGACGCGCTCCATCAGCCTGACCGTCGCGTGTGGCCTTGGCGTCTCCGCGCTGATGTCGATCTGGATGATGCTGTTCGATCCGCCCGAGAGTCAGGCGGCCGTTGCCGGCGCGCATGCCGGGAGCGGTGACGCCAGCCGGGTCTCCAGATCGCTCGTGCGCGTCAGTCCGTCGGCGCCGGACCGCGCCTCGCTCAATCGCCTGGAATACTTGATGACGACCGAGCGGACCTACCGGAAGGAAGGGCTGACCATTGGCCTCTTGGCTGCCAGGCTCGGGATGCCGGAATACCGGCTGCGAACGCTCATCAATGATGGACTCGGCCACCGCAACTTCAATGCCTTCCTCAACCGCTATCGGCTCGACGAAGCCAAGGCCGCGCTCGCCGACCTCGGCCAGGCCGAGGTACCGGTACTGACCATCGCGCTCGATGCCGGATTCCAGTCGCTTGCGCCGTTCAACCGCGCGTTCAAGGCCGATACCGGATTGACGCCAACCGAATTCCGGCGAAGGGCTGCGATCGAGGCGCAAAACCGGGGCGTCGAGCCACCAACCGCGCCTTCGAGCTGATATTCGATCCTCGATTTCATAATTCGACAAGCCTGCCGCTGCGCGTTCCGGATAATTTTCCCGTGACGACACGGCTTCGGGACCTCCAATGAGAGACTTTGTCAATGCGGCGCGGCTGCTGCTGCTCGATCTCGCGTCAACCCTTGCTTTTCTTCTGCTGTTCCTGCTGACGCACAACACGATGCTCTCGGTCTGCCTAGGCGTCACATTCGGCGCTGCGCAGATCGGCATCCAGCTCGTCAGCAGGAGGCGGATCGACGTCATGGAGTGGCTGAGCCTGTTCCTGGTCGTCGCTGCCGGCAGCGCGACGCTGTTGACCAATGACCCGCACTTTGTGCTGATCAAACCGAGCATCATCTACGCGATCGTCGGCGTCGTAATGCTCAAGCCTGGCTGGCTAAATCGCTACCTGCCCGACACCGCAAGGACCGTGGTGCCCGACGTCGCGGTCATGGTCGGCTACGCATGGGCGGCCCTGATGTTCGTCTCCGCCGCCGTGAATGGATTCGTCGCACTGACCTGCGACCTCGCGACATGGGCCGTGGCGATGCCAATCTACGGCATCGTGAGCAAGCTGGTTGTGTTCGTCGGCGGATTTGCCGCTATGCGCATCATCGCCCGGCGGCGCATCACAGCCATGCCGGCCACTGAACGCGACGCGCTGCTGGCCGCTGCGGGGCGATGACCTGAACGCCGCCTGCTGATGAAACCAAACGCGAGATTTGAAACCAATAAACTGGATACGCCATGGACAAGTTGATCTTGCTTGTTGGTCTGCTTTGCTATGTGACCAAGGCGGTGGTGGTTGTGAGCGGCCACTTCTCGTCGGCCACAACACCGCGGGAGGTCCGATTTGGCATCATCGCCTCCTATTTCGGTGTCGGGGCGTTCATTTACCTGATGCTGCGGGACAACCACGCGATCGGTACGCTCGTTGCCGCGCTTTCGATCTTCGTGGCGGGCCTCGCGCTCTTCCTCTGGGCGGCAAAGACGAGCCGATCAAAACGTCTGAAACTCGCATTCGACCCGGAAGCGCCTGGAATTGTTTTGCGAACCGGTCCTTATCGCTACATCAGGCATCCGTTCTATGCGTCCTACCTCCTGTTTTGGCTCGGATGCGTTGTCGCCACTTTGCACCCTATCATGCTGCTATTTCTGGTCGCGTTCAGCGCAATCAACATAACCGCCGCCTATCGCGAGGAGCGCTCGTTCGAAACGTCACCTCTCGCCCAGGAGTATATGAACTATCGCAAGACCGCCGGAATGCTTTGGCCAAAGCTTGGAGCGGCGGAGCGGCACCCGGCGAAGAATCCGCAATGTAAAATCAGGATGTGCCTTCTGCCGCAAGGCCATTGCCTTCTCGTGCATTTTCCATCTGCCCCGTCGGCCGGTAAGCCGAGATCAGACCTATGTAAGCTTGAAAGTCCGTGCCGGTCATATTCAACGAGCGGCTACACTGCTCGATGGCCTGCTCATATTGACGGAGGTGCAGGTGTGCAACGCAGAGAAGCCGCGCCGTGATGTTACCCTGCAGGGCGGCCAGATGTGTTCGCTCGCCGTCGAACCGATCTGACCAGACGTCGCGCGCGGTCTGAAGATCGGTCAGCGATACGTTGATCCGCACCTGGTCTCCATTGCGTCTCACCGCGCCGTGCACGGCCCAGCGGATGCCGAGATCCGTCCCGAGCTGCTTCAGGTCGACCGCCTTGTTCCTGTAGGTAAAGGCGGTCTCGCGTCCAACAACGAAAATGGCGGGCGTTCGCGCAAGACCGGTCGTCAACTCTGTCGTGACGGCGTCGGCAAAGTGGTCCTGCTCCGGATCGTTGTTGAGGTTGGCGAAGGGCAACACGACCAGAGAGAGACGAGGCGCGATCTCGGGCCTGACAGTCGGTTGTGCCTGGATCCTTTGAGCTTCCCGAACGACGTCGGTACGGATCGTCTTCCAGACATTCCAATAGCCGATAAGGCCGCCTGCAATTGCGCCAATAGTGGCAACCCACGCCAGCGCCGCGCCGACGAGCTTTATGCGCCCTCTGTGGCGACCCAGCCAGTCATCGAATCGCCGTTTGCCAACGACTCTTTCAGCGGCATCTGGAATCGAAACCGTCGCCCTGCCCGCCTCGCATGCAAGCTTCGACGGTTCTGCGAGGGCGCCTGAGATCACCGCAGCGCCTGGACGCTGATCCTCATCGTGTACAGCGGCAACGAAACGAAAACCCCTTCGCGGAAATGTCTTGATAAGACGTTGTTGGTCGCCGGAGTCGCCGATCGCGCGTCGGGCGGCGTTCAGCCGCGTCGTCAGCGCCGCATCGGATACGATCCGGCCGTTCCAAATCGCGTTGACGAGATCGTCCTTGCTGACGACGCGATCCCTGCTGCGGATCAGATATTCGAGCAGATCGAGAACCTGTGGCGTCGTCGGTACAACATCGGACCCGCGTCGCAACTCGCGCCGGTCGGTGTCCAACGCACAGTCCACGAAGAAATAGCGCATGGCACCATTCCCCAGGGCTAGCCCTCTGTCCCCGGAGAGCGCGGCAACGATCGTCCTGCGAGAATAAGCCCTCGGTAAGGAAAATGTAAGCCGAATATCAAGCGCGCCCGGTGATGGTGTGGCAGCGTCGTGCCGGTCGATCAATCAGCGGAGTTGCCGCGATGAGCTCAACCTACGACACGATTGGATTGCCACGGACCGTCGCACCGGTCAGAACCATCGGATTTTTTGAGAGATTTCGGGTTGTGTTTCGAAAATGGCGCGAGCATCGAAAGGTACACGCGACCTTGTCCGGTCTCAGTGACTGGGAGCTACAGGATATCGGCACCACGCGCAGCGAGATCGACTATGTCGCCTCACACCGGGATACCGACCCCCGGGGGATCCCATCCGGCGAATAGAACCAAAATCTGCGACCAGAGGAGTCGTCGGCAGCTATTGCAAGCCGCACAAATCCGACACGGTGATGATCGCTGCGCAGCAGAATTGACGCTGGCGAGAGCGTAGCGGGTCACGAACCTGGCGCCGCCTGTCGCCAGAGTTCGTGATCCGCAAACAAGCCCACTACCGGCGTACGCCAACGCGATTGACGCCCCCGTTCAAATTAGTTGCGCTCGCCGTGCCAGCCCGGACGGCAGCGCGTGCCACGGGACGCGGCCGGAGCACGACGCCGGCCCTGGCAACGCAACTGGGGGGATAACCAATGTATTGGCAATATACGACCGCCCCGGCGGGTGTCGGATTGAGTGTGATACCCGCAACTCCCAGGAGGAGGCTGGCCGCGATTCCTGCAACTGTCACTGACTTGATCGAGAGGTGCTTGCTCCGGAACATGGTGATCCTCCTCATCGCGCTGACGAACAATTAGGTGATGGGGCCGCGTCAGTGGCGGCTGACGACAACGTGAGCGCCGGAGGCAAGGTGATATTGACGTAGATCAACGGTGGATGGGGCGACGGGCCCGGCGAAGTGCACCTGATCGGGCGGTTGAAGCAGGTCTCGACATCGTCACGGACCGCCCTGCCCTCGTGGCGGGCATGGCGGTCTCGCCCTACCAAGTGGGCGAACGGCCAGCGGCGGACCACCCGATCTCGTCGCGAAGATAGATCTCCGCCTGTTCGAGCAGATGATCGATTGAACCGCTGGCCGTATCGAGCACCAAACGGTCTCGATCCCACGGCTCGTAATGTCGGCTGACTATGTCGTTCCAGGTTGGCAGTTTGAGGCCAACGATGTCAGACGTACGACCTTCTACCCGCTGCAGGTGCAAGGCCACGTTGCTGCAAATCACTTCGATCTCGGCGATGCGTGCCGATCTTTGCAGAGCAGTTTGCCGCCAGCCGTCGCGGCTTGCCAGTACCGGATTTACGCAGTCCGCGACAACCACACCGCCGAGCTTGAGATTTTCAGCTGTCAAGGCGTTGGCTATGGCGTAGCCCATCGGACCGACTTCATGGCCCTCCGCGCGCAAGGTCTGTTCAATGGCGTCGACACGGAGATACGTAGCCGCGAGCCGTCTGGACAGCTCCCGAGATAGTGTAGTCTTCCCGGTGCCGGGAAGACCGCCGAAGACTATGAGCATAGCTGGTCGGTCAATCATGCCTCATCGTCCCTCCATGCTATCGGCCGACGCCCAACCGCGATACCGCTGGACGCCGACGGGCGCCTCTGCTCACTCCTTCTTCGTCCGATAATCCCCGAACGTCGTGTCGCGCTGGTCGAGTTGGGCTTTCACGCTAGCGCCATCGCGGCGGAAACCGGCCATGTAGGCCTTGCTCGCCTCGGTCGTGAAGGCCAGAGCCTGTATCTCGGTGCCGGCGCGGATGGCGGCGCGGGCACCCATGATCTCCATCGCACGGTGCACGCTGCGCTTGTTGAGCTGCTGCAGCTCGACCGGCACCTTGGCAGCGCGCTCGGCGAAATCGAGCGTCTTCTCGTCCAGCTCCGCGAGTGGGAAGGATCGCGTCGCATAACCCCATTCGGCGGCTTCGCGGCCGGACATCGCATCGCCTGTCAGCATCAATTCCATCGCGCGGCGCATGCCGACCAGCCAGGGATGATACTGCATGTCGGGCGGGCTCATCAGCCGCACCGGCGGATAGCCGATCTGCGTGTCGTCGGCGACGTAGACGACGTCGCAGGCGGTGGCGAGCTCGGTGCCCCCGGCGAGGCAGTAGCCGTGCACCTGCGCGATCACGGGCTTGGCGAGATCCCAGATCTTAAACCAGCCTTCGACCACGTGGCGCGACCATTGGCCCGGTCCGGACGCCGAGTGATAGGGCTGGTCGACGCGATTGTCGGCGGAGAGATCATAGCCTGCCGAAAAGCACGAGCCTGCGCCACGCAGAATCGAAATCGAAACGTCGGGATCGCGATCAGCCTGCTCGAGCACCTCGAAGATTTCACTGCGCAAGCGATTGTTCAGCGCATTGCGCTTCTCCGGACGGTTCAAGGTGATGCGCCGGACGCGCGGACGCGGGTCGTCGACGATGATGTGCTGGTAGCTCATGCAGTCCTCCCGATCTCGAGGCATTTTTGCCCTTGCCAGGGTCATGCCCGAGTTCAGGAGGGTTGTCATCGGCGGCTAACGCAGATCACCCCGCCGGCACCCGCGAGGGTGGAAGCTCGGCCGGCCGAGAGCGCGCATTCGCAGAACGCGGACCGGGTGCCCCATTTGGCCTAAACTGCATAGTGCCTCGGATGTAGATCCTCCGCGCCACTCGCTCTCCGTGTTGTGACTAGACAGGCCGGAGATTTGGGCGTGCACATGCCGCTTGGTCACGATGAACGGATCGATTGGCAAGTCACGCAAATCTGTTGCCGAGACACACGGTCTGCCAGATCGCTTCACTTGCCCAATCCCGAACTACAATTTCTGATGCGGCCAGTCGCCAGACATAATGCGGCTAGCGTGACCAAGCCGCAGCATCGGAGCCAAGGAGACAACTCACCTCACAACCAAAAGCAAAATGGAGAGATCGCATGGCAACCAATCTCATCGCTGTTGTGATGCAGTTCCTGACCCCTGACATGATCGCAAAAATCGCTTCTGCGCTAGGCGTTGATCGCAATCTCGCGCAAAAGGCAATTGGAGGCGCCGTCCCCGCTCTGCTTGCAGGTCTCGCGGATGTGGCCTCCACTCCCAACGGGGCGCGCCAACTCTCCAACACGTTGGCGCAGCAGCAGCCTGGATCGCTGGAGAATTTCAAGAGCCTCATCGGCGGTTCCGGTCAGAACACGCTCGTGGAAACCGGATCGAGCCTGTTGTCCGGCCTGTTCGGCGGCGGAGCAACGGACGCGATAGCGCAGTCGATCGGCAAGTTCGCAGGATTCGACGGGGGGGTCCAGCAAGTCGCTACTCGGTATGCTCGCCCCCGTAGTTCTCGGGACGTTGAGTCAACACCAGCGCAGTGCGGGCCTCGATGCAAGCGGGCTGGCCTCGCTCCTCGGCTCGCAAAAAAATCAGATCACCGCGGCTATTCCCTCCGGCCTAGCCGATCAGTTGAGCGCTGCCGGCCTCATCGACAGCGCAGCGGGAACCGTTCGCAGCGGTGCCGCAGCCGCTTCGGCTGCCGGAAGCCGAGTTGCCGACGCCTCGGAGCGTACAATTGCCGGAGCCAGTCGGGCAGCTCAGGCCGCATCGAGCGCAGCATCGTCGCAATGGCCGTATTGGTTGGCCGCCCTGGTCGTATTGGGTGGAGTTCTCTGGTATGCCACCGGGCGCCAGGCCAACGAAACCGTGGCCGACTTGCCGCGTCCTGCCGCAGTGCAGTCCCCGACCGGAACCGTGGGTCTGGCGCCGCCAGATCTGACGATTGGAGGAGTGAATCTGGCGAGCCAGGTCAACTCGTCGATGAGCACCTTGCGATCCGTGCTGCCAACCATCACGGATGCCACCTCCGCCCAGGCCGCCCTTCCCAAGCTTCGGGAAGCAGCGACCCAATTAAATGACGTCGGCGACCTCGCGACGAAGCTCAGCCCCGAAGGCAAGAGCGCTCTTGCCAAGTTGATCGCGGCAGCAACGCCGACCATCAACCAGATGTGCGACAAGGTGCTGGCGGTCCCCGGAGTTGGCGACATCGCGAAGCCAACGATCGATGAGCTTCGCGGAAAGCTCGATACGCTCTCACGCGCCTGATCGTGAGATGCTGTTGGCGCGGTCTGCCCGAGGCGGACCGCGCCAAAAGACAACAGCAGCGTCCGCACTTGCGGCCAACTGACAACTCTCACCCTGCCATTACGCCGCCGCGCTTGATCAGCTCCTTGCCGACGGCGGCGAGATGCACCTGATCGGGGCCGTCGCCAATGCGGATGAAGCGGGCGTAGACATAGGCGCGGGCGAGGAACGTGTCCTGCGAGACGCCGGCGGCGCCGTGGATCTGGATGGCGCGGTCGATGACGCGGGCGGCCATGCTGGGCACGACGATCTTCGCCGCCGCGATCAGGTCGCGCGCGGCCTTGTTGCCTTCGCGGTCCATCTTGTCGGCGGCTTGCAGCGTGAGCAGCCGCGCCTGCGCGATCTCGCAGAAGGAATTTGCGATGTCCTCGCGCACCGAGCCCTGCTCGGCAAGCGGCTTGCCGAAGGCGACGCGCGAGACCGACCGCTGGCACATCAACTCCAGCGCGCGCTGAGCGCAGCCGATCAGGCGCATGCAATGGTGGATGCGACCCGGACCGAGCCTACCTTGCGCGATCTCGAAGCCACGGCCCTCACCAAGCAGAACGTTTTCGGCGGGCACGCGGACGTTCTCGTAGACGATCTCGGGGTGGCCAACCGGCGCATCATCGTAACCATAAGTGAGCATGTCGCGGACGATGCGGACGCCCGGCGTGTTTCTGGGCACCAGGATCATGGATTGCTGGCGATGGCGGTCGGGATCGTCGGGCGCGGTCTTGCCCATCACGATCAGGATCTCGCAATCCTCGTTCATCGCGCCGGAGGTGAACCATTTCCGGCCGTTGATGACGTAGTCGCTGCCGTCGCGCCTGATCGCGCACTGGATGTTGGTGGCATCGCTGGAGGCGACCTGCGGCTCCGTCATCGAGAAGCCGGAACGGATGCGCCCCTCCAAAAGCGGCTTCAGCCAGCGCTCCTGCTGCGCTTTCGTGCCGTAATTGGCGAGCACCTCCATGTTGCCGACGTCGGGCGCCGAGCAGTTGAAGACCTCGGGCGCCCAGAGGATGCGGCCCATGATCTCCTTCACGGGCGCATATTCGAGATTCGAAAGACCCGGGCCGTGCTCGCCCGACAGGAACAGGTTCCAGAGCCCCTGCTCCCGCGCGATCCGCTTCAGGTCCTGCAGCACCTGAGGCGTCTTGTAGCGCGCAGCTTCCGGCTTGACCTGCTCGTAATATAGCTCCTCGACCGGCTCGACATGCGTCCGCATGAACTGGCGGACGCGCTCCTGGAGCTCCAGCGAACGCGCGGAGTGTTGAAAGTCCATGGTGTTCTCCTGTTCGCCAAGGGTGATCTCACTTGGCCTTCCGCGGTAGGTGGAGCGCACGCCTCGCCCTTCGAGACGACCGCTTCGCAGTCTCCTCAGGGTGAGGCTGAGCGGTATTCGCGCCTGTTGAACCTGCCCCCGCGGACTCCGCCCTCATCCTGAGGAGCCCGCGAAAGCGGGCGTCTCGAAGGATGCGCCGTCAGAGACCGCTTCTCAACCTCGATAGCCAGTCTGCGTCTCACGTCCCGCGCAGGAGCTCGCTCGCCACGATCCAGTCGTTGCCGTCGAACTGGAGCATATAGCCGTCCTTGATGGGGCGGAAATCCTGCGGCGTGGTGTTGAGCGTGATGCCGGGCATCAGCAGCGACAGCGGCACGTTCTTCAGGTTGGTTGCCTGCGACATGATGTTTTCGCGCGTAAGATTGTCCTTGCACTGCTTGAGCAGGACGACCAGCGCCTCGGCGACGGTGTAGCCATAGAGGCCGGCGACATTGTTGACGTCGGCGTTGGGCAGCCGCCTCTTCATGAAGTCGATATAGGCCGACATCGCCGGATCATCCTTCGGCTCGGCCACGAACGGCTTGAGCGAGCCGAGCGACAGCACGCCTTTGCCGGCATCGAGGCCCGCAGGAACCATCACGGTTGCCTTGTTGGCGCAGCCGCTGGCGAGGAAGCGCGTCGCCTGCCAGCCGACCTCATGCGCCTTGCGGATCGCCTGCGCGCAGGCGCGCGGCGTCACCGAATAGATCATGAAGACGTCGGCCTTGGTGTTGGCGAGCGTCAGCACCTGGGAATCGACCGTGGGGTCGGTGACCTCGAAGCTCGACGCCATCGCGATCGCCTTGTCGGCCTCAGTGCCGAGCGCCTCCTTGACGCCGCGCAGATATTCCTTGCCGGCGTCGTCGTTCTGATAAAGCACCGCAAAGCGCGCATTCGGGTTCTTGGCGCGAGCATAGGCAACGTCGATGGCGGCCTCGCTGGTGTAGTTCGGCGCCCAGGGCAGCGCCATCGACCAGGGCATGTTGGCGGGATCGTTCCACTTCGAGGCCGAGCTGATCAGGAAGAGCTGCGGCACCTTGTTGCTGTTGAGATATTTTGCGATCGCCGAGCTCGGCGCGGTGCCCATGGTCGCAAAAATGAAGGCGACGCCGTCGCCCTCGACCAGCCGCCGCGCCGCTTCCATGGTCTTCGGCGGCGAGAACGCGTCGTCCAGCGACAGCAGATTGAGCTTGCGGCCGTTGACCCCGCCCTTCTCGTTGACCTCGTCGAAATAGGCCGCGATCACCCTGCCGGTGATGCCGAGCGGCGAGGCAGGGCCGCTATAGGGCATGGTGTTGCCGATCTTGATCTCGGTGTCGCTGACGCCGGGACCGTAGGATTTTTGCGCGGAAACGCGCGTGGACAAACAGGCAGCGGCCAACGCTGCGGCCAGGGCCAAAGCGGCTTTCATGATTTCTCCCCGATGATTATCGTCGCGCGACGTCATGAGGCGAACGCGCGGCGCGCTGCTTCTTGTCAGCGCGTCAGCTCAGCGGAGTTCCGCAAGATGGTCTTGCGTCGAGTTGCTGGTTCATTCGACGCTTCGCTGCGAACCCGTGTACGAGCGCCGCAGCAGGGCGAACACGCTGCCGCCGGTCGCAGCGCCCAGCAGATAGACCACGATGGTCTGGACGGCGAGCGGGAGGCTGAGATTCATCCTGAAGAACGAGATCGTGACAGTCTCGAAATTCTGCGCGGCGAAGATGATCGTCGCCGCGGCAAATAGCACGATGACGGCCAGATAAAGCCAACGCATGAGTGATCCCCTTCCGGGCGAGCCCTAATGGCGTCGCCGCAGGCTGAAGCCCAGGCTGACCCAACCGACTCCCGCCATGACCAGGTCGATGCCGAGGAACAGGCCGAGGATGTAGACGCTGTTTACCGGCCAGCGTGCCACGATCAGCAAACCGAGCAGCAGCGTGATGGCGCCTGACAGCGCCACCCACACCCACGGGCTTTCACGCGTCATGCTGAAGGCCAGGAACAGCCGGACCACGCCCGAGGCGATCAGCGCGGCCCCCAGAAAGAGCGTCAGCAGGACTGCCGCGAGCAGCGGGTTCTCGAAGGTCAGGAAGCCGGCGACGACGTAGAGCACGCCGAGCAAGGCCCAAATCAGGAACTTGCCCCAGCTTTTCAGCTGGAATGCGCCGATGATTTCGAAAATGCCAGCGACGATCATCATCGCGCCGACCACGATCACGCTCGCCACCGTCGCCATCACCACGCTGCCGAGCGCAATGAAGCCGGCGATGAGGTAGACGACGCCAAGGGCGACGATCCAGCCCCATTTGCCACGCACCGCGGCGATGCCGGAGCCGAGGCCAAGATGTTGAGGGGTATCCGAAGCACTTGTCATGACGCCACTCCTGCATGTGAAGCCCGGAGGCACAATTCAGGATAGCACGGGCGTGCGCCGGGACAATAGCCAGCAGAGCAGCCCCCGCCGGCAGCAACATTGACGCAAATCAAGAGAAAATGCGTCTCAGACCCGTGATCGCTCCATCTCGAGCTCGGCCTTGAGATTGTCGAGATCGCGATAAATCGAAGCAATCGCGAGCACACGGCCGCCCTTGCGGTATTTCAGCAGGCAATCCTTTCCGGAAATGCTGCCGTCGATCGCGATGTCGTCAAAGCTCTCGGCATGGCCGACATAGTTGATCGGAACGTCGTAGTGCTGGGACCAGAAGAACGGCACGGCGTCGAACCGCTCCTGCCGTCCCAGCATGTTGCGCGCGGCGGCCTGCCCCTGGCGCTCCGCCACCACCCAGTGCTCGACGCGGATGTTTTGGCCCGAATGCGGGTCGGGCCAGCGTGCGATGTCGCCGGCAGCGAAGATGCCCGATGCACTGGTCTCGAGATATTCATTCACGCTCACGCCGCGATCGATCGCAAGCCCTACCTGCTCGGCGAGCGCAAGGCGCGGCTTGACGCCGATGCCGACCACGACGAGGTCCGCATCGATCACACGCCCGCTCTTCAGCGTCGCGCGCGTGCCTTCGAGCTTCTCGACCGTGTCCTTGAGGTGAAAGTTGACGCCGTTCTCTTCGTGCAACGCGCGAATGAAGTCGCCCATCTCCGATCCGAGAACGCGCTGCATCGGCCGTTCCTCCGGCGCGACCACGTGCACCTCGAGCTTGCGCGCCCGCAAGGAGGCCGCAACTTCGAGGCCGATGAAGCTGGCACCGATCACCAGCGCGCGCTTCGCACTGCCGGCCGCCTTGATGATCGCACGGCTGTCGGCGACGGAGCGCAAGGTGTGGACATGCGGCTGGTCGGCACCGGGGATCTGCAGTTTGACCGGCTCGGCGCCGGTCGCGAGCAGCAACCGGTCGAACGGCAGCTTGGCGCCGTTGCCCAGCGTCACGCTCCGCGCCTCCGGATCGATCGCGAACACATTCGTGTTGAGCCTGAGGTCGATGCCCGCGTCCTGATAGTAGTCCTCCCCCCCGCAGCGGCAGCCAATCCTCCGGCGCGTTACCGGCGAGATAGTCCTTGGAGAGATTGGGCCGGTCGACCGGCATCGCACCGTCATTGCTGAGCATGGTGATGGCGCCGGAAAAACCCTCGCGCCGGAGCATCTCGGCCGCAGCGAAACCGGCGGCGCCGCCGCCGACAATCACGAATTTTTCGGGCGTTGGCGCGCTCCGATGAGATGCTGATGGCTTCGGCGCTTCACGCTTGCGCTCGACGACGATCCGGTCCCGATCAAGCGTGACCTCCCAGACCGCAAGCGCGTTCAGCGCCGGCGGGCGGGCCGCCTCGCCGGTGCGCAAAGAAAAGCAGGCGTGGTGCCAGGGACAGCGGATGGTGTCGTCGACCACCAGCCCATCCGCGAGCGGGCCGTGGTAGTGGCTGCAAGCGGGCTCGATCGCGAAGATCTCGTTGCCGGCATGCACCAGCAGAACATCCTCCTCGCCGACATGACCGAGGAGCTTGCCGTCCCTGAACTCGGTCAGCGACACGCCCTTGGTCAGGTCGGGGCCGCTCGGTTTGCTTTCCTGGCTCATGGACATCTCCCTGGCAGCTTAACGTGCAGCTAAGGATTTGGACGACGGGACGCGCGAAAAGTTCCTGCGATTGCGAAAATCAGGACCGTCCGGCCGCTTTGCGTATGTCGAGCACGGCTTGCGCCCATTCGGCGGGCCGCTCCTGCGGCAGATTGTGGCCGGCGCCGGTGAACACGCGCCGCTCGAAAAAAACCTCGAACTTGCGCGCATGATGGGAGGTGCCGGGGTTGACGCCGTCGCTGTCGCCGTCGATCGCGATGGTCGGGACGCGGATTGGCGGTTGCGCGGCAAGCTTCGCCTCGATCGCGGCATAGGCGGGATCGCCCGCAACCAGCGCGTAACGATGGCGGTAGGAGTGGATGACGACATCGACGAAATCAGGATTGTCGAACGACACCGCGCTCTTCTCGAACGTCGCGTCGTCGAAGGTCCATTTCGGCGACCACATCGCCCAGAGCTGGCGCGCGAAACCGCGCCGATTGCTTTCCAGCGCGCGGCGGCCGCGCTCGTTGTGGAAGAGATATTGATACCAGAGCGCTGCCTCCTCCGACGGTGAAGCCGGCTCCATGGCGCGGGCGATGTTCTGGATGTTGTAGGAATTGCCGGAGACGAGCCCGATCACGCGCTCGGGATTGAGCACCGAGACCACGCAGGCCGCGCGCCCGCCCCAGTCGTAGCCGCCGACGACCGCACGCTCGATGCCGAGCGCATCCATGAAGACCAGGAGATCGGCGCCAAGCGCCGCCTGCTCGCCGGAACGCAGCGTCCCTGGGAAACGAAATCGCGTCGCCCCGTAGCCACGCAGCCAGGGCACCAGCACCCGCGCACCCGCCCGTGCGATGATCGGCGCGGCCTCGGCATAGGCGTTCACATCATAGGGGAAGCCGTGGCCCATGATGCAGGGCCAGCCGTCCGGCGCGCCGAATTCGAGATAGCCGATGTCGAGGATATCAGTGGTGACGGCTTTTTGTTGCATGACATAGTCACGAATTTGCGCACCATCGTAGCACGACCCTATCCGGCTGCTACTTTTGCGGGCCCGACAGCGGGATGTCGCGTTCGGCACGGAACACGTTGCTGTAGAGATTGGCAATCCATTGCCGGCCGATCTCGGTCTTGTTGAGATAGCCGATCTCGGTCTGGATGTGCGGTGCGACGCTGTTCCAGTAGAACTGCGGATAGCGGTTCACGATGTCGGCGGGCGAGTCGTAGCCGAGCTGGCGGTTGATGCCGACCTCCTCGAACTCGTAGTAGAGCGCATTGGCCTTGCGCAGATAGTTGGGATCGCCGAGTTGGCCGATGAAGTCGGCGGCGCGCAGGATCGAGGCTTCGCAATCGTACTCCTGCCCTTCGAGGGCCGGAAAGCGCGTCCCCTCGATAGCGCGGGCGACGCGCTCGCTGTCGATACCGCGGATTGGCGGCAGCCGCCGCCTCACGAAAAGTATCGAGCGATCAACATGATACATCATCAGGCTGGCATCCGAAGCGCCGCGCGGCAGCGACACCTTGGTCCCGGCCTCGTCGATCACGAAGCCGTCTTCGTCATCCTCCGGAAACAGACCGCGGACATAGCCGATGTCGTGCGCAAGACACGCGATCAGGACATGGATGTAGTCCTCCGCCGCAAGGTGCGCGTGAAGATTGCGTCCCATGAGGATCGCCTGGGCGGCCAGCGTCACCAGCATCGTATGCTCGATGTTGTGATAGAGCGCGTCGCTGTTGCCGATGCATTCCATCGCGGTGCGCGTCGAGCCTTCCAGCACCCTGGCATAGGACTCGTCGAACCTGCGACGCATGAACGAGCCCAGCAACTTCTCCAAGGATTCAGCCGCCAGCCTCGGTAACGTCAACATGGATGCAGCCCCGCTTGTCGGTGGTTTCCCACGGCAGCTCCCGACCCTATCATTCTCGCCCTCGACGCACGCGCCAGCATAGCCCATCTTGGGCCGAGTGACCAAACCCCGGGACGAAAATACGTAAATATGTTGCAGTCCCGCTTCGCAACATCACGGTTGCGGTCACGGCCCGTTACTCCTTGGGAGCGGGCGATGCGCGGGGCCAGCCGGGCCAATGGCCGACCATAGAATTCCTTTACAGGGAGAGCCGTGCCAAGCGGGCATCGTTCACACAAAACGGCGCTGAAACTATTCCACCAGCAGCACGTCGACGGCCACGCCGAACTTCTGTTTCGGCGAGCCGACGATGATGCCGTCGACCGGCGAGACGTCGGAAAGACAAGGCGGCGGGATGAAATTGGTCAAGCGACGACTTCTCGTCTGATCCTCGATGTCGTCGCGCACAAGCACCGCCCTGACCTGTCGCCTACCAAGCCCCAACGGCAATCAAAACGATGGTGCTCAAGAACAATACACAAAGGATGGTCGCAGGAAGGGTAAGCCAATCGGGGATCATCGTCGCCTCCCGAACGGTTGTCTCAGAGCTTATAAGCCTCAGGATTGACCTCCACTATGAACCGGCTAACACTTTGCAACCACGCTGCATTTTCAATCTTGAGAGATGAGAGCCATATCATGCCCTCCTAGCGCGAAAGCTGACTCAAGATCGTGATGCGCGGGGCGGACAAGGAAGATCGAGTGACGCCCGGCTAAGCCGCTCCGCGCTAAGGCCGTCAATGATTACTCCGCCGCGCCAGTTCTATAGAACGGCAATTGTCGTCGAACCTACACGCAGGAAAGGCAACATCATTATCTCGCGCGGCCGCGGCGCGATCCAGAATACGCTTGCGACCAATAGGGATTGTCCAAGCACATGGCCGGAAGTCCCGACGCCGACGCTCGACACTGATCCCATGATGTAAACTTGCACTCGAAATATGTGCTGCCACCCCAGACCCATCTTTGCAGGCAAACCGGATATCTGGGATCGTAGGTTTGCGCCGTGGCGGGCACGATTACGGACATTGCCGCACCGCCAAGCAATAGCAAAGGTAGCAGTTTGCGCATCGCTCGCCTCATTTTCGATCGACCATCTTTCCTGATAGACGCACCAACAGGCAAGTCGGTCAAGGCAGGCCAGCGTGCCGATGGGTTTGAAGACATCAGCAGAAAGGGGCACCTGATGACCAGAAGGATCAAATGGTGGGCGGTGATCGGCATCGCGATGTTCATCATCGGCGCGCTGCTTGTGATCCACTACTCGCTGAGGATCGCCGCCCTGATGGGGTTCGCCCACTAAATGAGACAGCGCACCGGAAAGCGATCAGCTATGTCGCGGTGCCGACAGCTAGCGATATCAGCGCGGAGTCAAGGCCGCTAACCAGCTTGCCGATTTCATCGGCGGTCGATCATGCAGGCGCGTGTCGCCCGGATCGGGGAACGGTTGGGAAGGTTGCGCCGGGCTGTTAGCCGCCGGACGGAAGCAAAAACGTATCCACGGACGCAGCTAATCGGTTCGCCGCTTGCACGGCAGCCGGCGTGGACTGCTTTTCGGAAGGCAGCGGGCCGACAGAACTGACTGCCAGCCCAGTACCAGCGGCGAGAACTGCTATCACAATCGCGGTGAGATATTTGGTCCTCATGGCAATGCTCGCCTTTATCGGACCCTCCCCACAAACTAACCGGGCACTCTCAGAAATGGTTCCCTAACGCTGCGGCCGATGTCTTGCGAAATTGCCGCCATGGCGCCCCCCGGGGTTCCTCGTTCCGAATGGAACATCTGCGTCGAGATCAGAAATCTTGGAGGCGGAGGTCTCCCCATCGGCTGTGCAGTGCACAGAGCGTGCTCCTTTCAGAACATTCCGAGCAGGATGAAAAACCCGATCTCGATCAGAAAGGCGGTGCTCATGATGGTGACAGTCAGAAATACGTCGCTCGCTGATATCGGGTCCATGACCAGCCTCGCGCTTTGCGAAGCCCCTACGCTAATCATCTAGGTCGGAAAATGTTTCGGCTTCAAGCGGCAGAACGCGTGTAGTGCGACCGCAGACCTTAGCGTAATTCGAGTTCCCATATCGCCAGAGCCGAAATTTGTGCGGCGTCTTTGACGCCGGATTGGGGTCGTCGCGGTCCTTGACGCAGAGCGTATGGAGCGCTTGCTCGTAAGCAGCTGTGATGCGGCTAGCCTCTTCTGGCCCGATCGTGCAGCCTTGCAATAATCGATAAATAGCCATTTCTTAGGCCCCGCCCATGCGCGGACAATTGTACTATGGGAACCTGTTCACGGCCGGAGAAATTGCGGCCCTTAGGCTGCCGGTCTCAAACGCCTCACGGGTCGCGAGCCCCACGGTAAATTCACATATGATAGAAAGATTTCGGCTCCACCGGATCGGGCAAGTCCGATGCGCGTTGTGATAGCGGTGGCAGGTAAGCCGTGCGCACGCAAGGAGGCTGTGCACCAAGCCGGAGGTGGCAGTCATGACGCCCCCCTTTCCGCCCCAAGACCCTCACCTGATCGAAGCTTTAGAACCAAAGCATTGCCGGGCGATCTGCGGGGTGATCGGTAAAGAGCTTCGGCATAGCCTCACGCGCGACGCCTCACCCGTACCGACGCGCTTGCGAAAATTGGTCGATCGACTTGCCGAACTGGAAGGTGACGCGCCTCTAATCATTCCCGACTGCGAAGACGAACGAGCTGCCCGGGAACGCCCGAAGCGGGGGCTGAGGCTTTGGTGGTTCCACCGGGGCCCATAAACCGGCGCGGGGCACCGCCCGGCATCCGCATATTCGGCACCAGCCGCGGAGGTCTTACGCGGCCGATGTCAGCCGCTGCAGGAACTGCGTCACCTCGCGCCTGAGCGTCTCGACCTCGCCATGGACGCGTTCGGAGGCGCTGTTGACGCGGCTCGCGACGCGCCCCGTGTCAGCGGCGGCTTCGCTGATGCCGGTGACGTTGGAGGAGACCTGCGAGGTGCCGGCGGAGGCTTCCTGCACGTTGCGGGCGATCTCGCGGGTTGCGAGCCCCTGCTGCTCGATCGAAGTCGCGATCGATGCGGTGATCCCGTTGATCTCGGTGATGGTCTGCGCGATCGCCTCGACGGCCGCGACCGAATTCGTCGTCGATTGCTGCATCTCGCCGACCTTGGCGCTGATCTCCTCGGTCGCCTTCGCGGTCTGGTTGGCGAGGCTCTTGACCTCGGACGCCACGACCGCAAAGCCGCGGCCGGCCTCACCCGCGCGGGCCGCCTCGATGGTGGCGTTGAGCGCCAGCAGGTTGGTCTGCTCGGCGATCTCGCTGATCAGCTTGACGACGTCGCCGATCCGGAGCGCCGCGTCGGCAAGCGTGCGGATCTCGCTGCCGGCGCGATTGGCCTCGTTCACCGCGCGGCCCGTGCTTGCAGTCGAGCCGGTCACCTGGCGGCCGATATCGGCAATCGAGGATGCGAGCTGCTCGGCGGCGCTGGCGACGGTCGCGACATTGCGCGAGGCCTGGTCGGAGGCGCTGAGCACGCCGGAGGTCTGCCGGCTGGTCTTCTCCGCCGCTGCCGCCATCTGGCCGGCGTCGGACTCAAGATCGGTCGCCGCGCCCATGAGGGTGCCCGCAACCTCGTCGAGATGCGTGCCGAACTGCTTTGCGAGACCGGCAATCTCGACGACGCGGCGGCCGAGGCTGTCGGTGCCGGAATTGATGACGGTGGACGAACGCCGGAACGAGCCGGGCAATCCGCGCGCCAGGATCTTGCGGAAATGCTTGCCGCGGCTTGCATAGTCCATCGAGGCCGAAGCCTCGCGCACGAAGGCGTCGGTGATGTCTAGCATGTCGTTGACCGACTTCTGGATCGACCCGATCCGCCCGGCCTGCCGATTGCTCAGGATGCGCGCTTCGAGATCGCCATGCGCGGCCTTGCGGCACACATCGGCCACCTCGTCGACGGCTACTGCCGTGCGATGCTGGCACCAGGCAGCGTAACCGAGCAGCACGACCGTCACGCCCTGCAACACCGCGCCGGAAATTCCCGTGACGCCGGTGAGCGAGAGAACGAACGCAACGATAGCAAGAACACACGCGAGCGCGGTCGCTCCCTGCGCCTTAGAGAGAGAGCACAAATTCATCGTAACCGACACCCTGTTGCTTGAGCCGTCCCACCATCGCATCGAAGCTCGCACGCATGCCATCCTTGGCATTGGCATGCCGCGCCTCTTCCGCGCACAGCGTCTTGTAGATCGGCTTGATGCGCTCGATCTGCACGGCTTCGGGCTTGCGACGGTTGGAGTGGTAGCCGACGATATTGCCGCGCTCGTCGAGCGTCGGCGTGACATGGGCAAGCACCCAGTAATGGCTGCCGTCCTTCGCCAGATTGACGACGTAGGCGAAGATCTCCTGCTTGGACTGCAGGGTGTCCCACAGCAGCTTGAAGACGCAGCGCGGCATGTCGGGATGGCGGATCATGCTGTGGGGCGCGCCCATCAGCTCAGCGTAGGAATATTTGGCCATGCGGACGAAGACGTCGTTGGCGTAAGTGATGCGGCCCTTGAGATCGGTCTTCGACACGATCAACTCCTCTTCGCCGAGGAAATTTTCCACGCCGTTTGGCCGTATCGCATGCGTCATCGTTGACGAATCCTCACGAAGGGCTGCGCCCTCGAAGGAGTGGCCCGCATCGATAATGGATTACAACGTGAATCATTAATCATGCGTGACCGCGGGACCCGCACGATCACCTGACGCCTCCGTAGGATTACCTACGGGTCCCGTTCGTCCTGCATATTTCGGCAGCGAGGTGCGCTGCGCGCCATCACATCGTCGCGCCGAGCACCCAGGGCGCGAACTCCGCGCCGCCGAAATCGAAGCTCTCGCTCTTGGTCGGTTGGCCGGAGGCCGTCTTCAGGATCAGATCGAAAATGCGCTGGCCGCACTGCTCGACGCTCTCCTCGCCTTCGAGGATGGTGCCGCAATTGACGTCCATGTCGTCTTCCATGCGCTTGTACATGGGCGTGTTGGTGGCGAGCTTGATCGACGGCGCCGGCTTGCAGCCGAACACGCTGCCGCGGCCCGTGGTGAAGCAGACGAGATTGGCGCCGCCGGCGACCTGGCCGGTCGCAGCGACCGGATCGTAGCCAGGCGTGTCCATGAACACGAAGCCGCGCTTCGTCACCGGCTCGGCGTAGCGCAGCACGTCGACGAGATTGGTGGTGCCGGCCTTCGCCATCGCGCCGAGCGACTTTTCCAGGATGGTGGTGAGGCCGCCGGCCTTGTTGCCGGGGCTCGGATTGGCGTTCATCTCGGCGCCTTCGCGCTCGGTATATTCCTCCCACCAGCGCATGAGATCGACGAGCTTCTCGCCGACCTCGCGGCTGACGGCGCGGCGCGTCAGCAGATGCTCGGCACCATAGGTCTCCGGCGTTTCCGACAGGATCACGGTGCCGCCGTGGCGCACGATGAGGTCGCTGGCAGCACCGAGCGCCGGATTGGCGGACACGCCGGAATAGCCGTCCGAGCCACCGCATTGCAGCGCGACCGTCAGTTCGCTCGCCGGCACGGATTCGCGCTTGACCTTGTTCGCGTCCGCCAGCGCCTCGCGCACGAAGGCAACACCCGCCTCCACCGTCTTGCGGGTGCCGCCGACCTCCTGGATGTCCATCGCGCGCAGGCGGCCGGCGAGCTTCTGCTCCTCCATGAGGCCTCCGATCTGGTTCACCTCACAGCCGAGACCGAGCACGATGACATGCGAGAAATTGACGTGCCGCGCATAGCCGCCGAGCGTGCGGCGGAGCAGCGCGAGCGGTTCGTTCTGCGTCATGCCGCAGCCGGTCTTGTGGGTCAGCGCGACCACACCGTCGACATTGGGGAATTCGGCCAGCGGATTGTCGCCGGTGAAGGGATTCTTCTTGAAGACGTCGGCGACGAGACTAGCGACATGCGCGCTGCAATTCACCGAGGTGAGGATGCCGATATAGTTGCGCGTGGCGACGCGGCCGTCCGGGCGGCGGATGCCCTCGAAGGTCGCCGGCAGATCGAAGTTCGGCGTCGGCTTGACGTCGGCGCAATAGGCATAATCCTTGGAGAAGTCGCCCATGCCGCAGTTCTGCGTGTGCACGTGCTGGCCCGGCGCGATCGGCACTGTCGCAAAGCCGATGATCTGGCCGTAACGCTTCACCGGCTCGCCCACGGCGATCGGCTTGATCGCGACCTTGTGGCCGGAGGGAATGCGATCGACCGTCGTTACGCCGTCGGCAACCACCGTTCCCGGCGGCAGGCTCGCGCGCGCGATCAGCACGCCATCATCGGGATGCAGGCGGATGACTGGGCTGATGGTCATGGGTATCTCCTTGGGTCTTCAAACTATCGTGCCCCGGACGCAGCGCAGCGTGAAACGATGCGCTGCTGAGCCGGGGCCCACGTGTGACGTCATTTGTTCCGCGAGCGACTGGGTCCCGGCTCTGCGGTGCACTGCTACGCACTGCACCGCGTCCGGGACACGAGAGATCAGGCTTTCCCGGCCGAATCCTTGCGGGTCTGGTTGACCTGCATCTTGGCGTAGGTCGCCATCAGGCCGACCTCGTTCGACAGCGTCACCAGCTTGAAGCCCATGTTGATGGCGCGCGCCGCGCCTTCGGCGCCGCTGCAATGGATGCCCGGGTTGAGGCCGCGCTTGCCGCACTCCTTGATGATCTTCTCGTAGATCGCAAGGATTTCGGGCTCGCTGCGATCGAGCTTGGGCTCGAGGCCGTAGGAGAAGCCGAGATCGGACGGGCCGATATAGACTCCGTCGATGCCCTCGACGTCGAGGATCGCTTCCATGTTCTCGACCGCGGTCCTGGTCTCCATCATCGGCAGCAGCACGATCTCGTCGTTGGCCGTCTTCTGGTAGGAGCCCGCGGTGCCGTACATGCCGGCGCGGATCGGGCCGTTGGAGCGCACGCCCTTCGGCGGGTACTTGGAATAGGAGACGAGGTTCCGGGCTTCCTGCGGCGTGTTGACCATCGGGCAGATCACGCCATAGGCGCCGCCATCGAGCACCTTGCCGATGATGCCGGGCTCATTCCAGGGCACGCGGACCATCGGGGTCACCGGATGCTTGTCCATGGCCTGGAAGCACTGCACCATCGACAGATAGTCCTGCACGCCATGCTGCATGTCGACGGTGACGCTGTCGAAGCCGCATTGCGCGACCATCTCGGCCGAGAAGCCCGAGGGAATCGCCAGCCACGCGTTGACCACGGCCTTGCCCGACTTCCAGATTTCCTTGACCTTGTTCGCCACGTTGCCTTCCTTCTTTGTTGTTTGGACCGTCGCTGCCACGCCGAGCGCCACGACGGGACAACCCCGTTGTTACCGCCAACCGGATCGCCGCGCTACGCTCGCAATGACGCAAGAGCTATGCAGTCGCCCTCTGGATGCTGACTTCACTGACGCCGACCTCGCGGGCGGTGTTCACTATCGCCGCCCAGGTGTCATCCGGCAAGGGGATGCCGTTCCTGGTGAGTTCGGCCCGGGTTTTCCGCTCGGGATCGCCCGGAATCAGCACCTGATCGACCCCGGCCGCCTGAGAGGAATCCGCGTGACCGAACACCTCGGCGACGAAATCGATGAGGTTCTGGACCTGGATCGCGACCATGGACGGGTTCCCCGGTCAAGCACTCGCCTTGGCATGGCCGCCGAGATAGGCGGCGCGGATGGCCTCGTTGCCCCAGAGCTCGTCGGGCTTGCCACCGAGCACGATACGGCCGGTCTCCAGGACGTAGCCATAATCGGCCACGGACAGGCCCATGCGCGCATTCTGCTCGACGAGCAAGACCGTCGTGTTGCGGCGGATCTCGGAAATGATCTTGAACACGGCCTGCACGATGACAGGCGCAAGGCCGAGCGAGGGCTCATCCAGCAGCAGCAGCCGCGGCTTGGCCATCAGCCCGCGAGCGACCGCCACCATCTGCAACTGACCGCCTGACAGCGTCCAGCCGAGCGCGTTGGTGAATTTCCTGATGTCCGGGAAGAGGTCGAACATCGCGTCCGCCTCGCGCGAGATCTCGGAGGTCGATGCGCGGCGATTGGACGCGCCGAGCATGATGTTCTCTTTCACGGTGAGACCCGGGAAGACGCGGCGGCCCTCCGGCACATGCGAGATGCCCATGCGGACGATGGCTTCCGGGCCGAGACCTGCGATGGACTTGCCGTCGAACAGGATGTCGCCGGAGGTCGGCTTGGCAAGGCCCGAGATGGCACGCAGCGTCGTCGACTTGCCGGCGCCGTTGGCCCCTAGCAGCGTCACCACCTGTCCCTGCTCCACGGTGCAGGTGACGCCGCGCAGCGCCTCGATCTCGCCGTAGCGCACCACGAGATTGCGGATTTCGAGCAACGGCATCATTCGCTCCCGAGATAGGCGGAGACGACGTCGGGATGACGCAGCACGGCCATGGATTCGCCGTCCGCGATGCGGCGTCCGAAGTTGAGCACGGTGATGTGCTGGGCCGCTTCCGAGACCAGCGTCATGTCGTGATCGATGATCAGGATCGTGAGTCCCTGCGCTGCGATGCGCTTGAGCAGCTCGTGCAGCTCGAGCTTCTCGGTCGAGTTGAGGCCGGCCGCAGGCTCGTCGAGCAGTAGCAGCGTCGGGTTCGAGGCGAGCGCGCGGGCAATCTCGATCAGGCGCTGATGGCCGTAGGAGAAGCTCGAGATCAGCTCGTTGGCGCGGCTGCCGAGGCCGACGAAGGTCAGCGCCTCCATCGCACGCTCGGTCAGGGCGTCATCGCCCTTCCCGACCATGGTGTTGCCGGGCCGCTCCGCGCCGATCTCGACGTTCTCCAACGCCGTCATCGAACGGAACAGGCGGATGTTCTGGAACGTGCGCCCCAAGCCCGCAGCCGTGCGCTGATGCGGCGGCATGTGGGTGATGTCGGTGCCGTCGAGCACGATCTTGCCCGCCGTCGCCTCGTAGAGGCCCGAGAGCACGTTGAGCGTGGTGGTCTTGCCCGAGCCGTTTGGCCCGATCAGCGCATGCACGCCGCCGCGCTTCACCGCGATGTCGACGCCATCGACGGCCTTGAGACCACCGAAATGCTTCGACAGGCCGGTGACTTCCAGCACGGTGTCGCCGCCAACCGTCGCCGGCTTCAACAGCAAGGCGCTCGCTGCCGGCGGAGCCTTGGTCTTGGCGCGCCAGCGCGTGAACGCGTCGGCGACAAAGCCCCAGATGCCGTCGGGCATGAAGCGGATGATCAGGATCACGAACAGGCCGTAGATCGCCAGGTAAAGGCCCGGCACGCTCTTGAGGAAGCGCAGCCATTCCGGGATCAGGATGAGCAGACCCGTGCCGATCGCCGAGCCGATCGGCGAGGCAACGCCGCCGAGCAGCGACATGGTCAGGAACACGATCGATTCCGCGAAGGAGAACTGATCGGGACTGACATAGGCGAAGCCGCCGGCGAACAGGCCACCCGCGAGCCCGCCGAGGAGTGCGCAGAGCGCGAAGGCGTAGATCTTGGTGCGGAAGACGTCGATGCCGTTGACGCCGGCCGCAAGCTCGTTGTCGCGCACGGCGCGCATGGCGCGGCCGAGCTTGGTGTCGGCGAGATGCCAGACCAGATAGCCGACGATCGCCAGCATCGCGACGCAGAAGGCGAGATAGCTCTGCGACGACTGGAACAGCTCGGGACGCTTGATGTTGGGGACGCCGTCGGGGCCGTGCGTCAGCCAGATCGCGTTGATCATCACGAGCGTGACGATCTGCTGGAACGAGATCGTTACCATCGCGAGGTAGTGCCCGCCGAGCCGCAAGGTCGACATGCCGAGGAAGGCACCGGCCAGCAGCGAGATCAAGCAGCCGCCGAGGAGGCACAGCCAGAAGCTGACATGCAGGTCCGTCGTCCCGATGCCGACCGCATAAGCGCCGAGACCGAAGAACGCGGCCTGCGCCAAATTGATCTGGCCGCACAGGCCGAGCACCACCGAGAGCCCGAACACTGCGATCGAGAACGTGGTGGCCTGGAGCAGGATGTTGTGAACGTATCCATCGAAGCGCATGGTCGCCGCGAGCGCAACCAGGATCGCCGCACCGATGAAGTACGGCAGGTGCCGGACGAACAGCGGCTTCGAGTGGATGGCGGGCGCCGGGATCGGCATGTTGTCGCTGGGGGCGCTCATGCCTTCTCCGCCACGCGTTCGCCGAAGATGCCCTGCGGCCGGAAGATCAGGAAGGCGATCAGAACCAGGAACGCGAAGCCGTCCTTGTACGGGACCGAGATATAGGCCGCGCCGAATGTCTCGATCACGCCGAGCGCGAGACCGCCGATGATGGCGCCCGCGACGTCACCGAACCCGCCGATGATCGTCGCCGCAAATGCCTTCAGCGCGATGGTCGAGCCCATCTGGATCGAGACGAACAGCACGGGCGCGACGAGGATGCCGGCGAGGCCGCCGAGTACCGCCGAATAGATGAAGGTGATCATGATCATCGTCGACACGGAAATGCCGAGCAGCGAGGCCATTTCCTTGTCCTGCGAGGTCGCCTGCAGTTTCTTGCCGAGCAGCGTCTTCTCGAAGAACCAGAAATTGAAGATCACGAGGCAGATCGTGACGCCGATGATCAGGAGATACTGGCTGTCGAGATAGATCGGACCGAGCTGGATGCCTGGCGTTTCGAACCAGCCCTCCAGCACCTGCGGCTGCGGACCGTAGATTGCGAGCACGGAATTGGCGAGCAGGATCGAGGCGCCGATGGTCGCGATGATCACCGGCAGATAGGTGCGGTGGCGCAGCGGGTAGTAGACGCCGAGATTGAAGATGACGCCGAGCAACGCCATTCCGGCCAGCGCGACCAGAAATGCCGCCCAGTACGGCAAACCGAATTCGATTGCGACGACCATCAGATAGGCCGCGACCATGGAGAATTCGCCCTGGGCGAAATTCACCACATTGGTGGCACGGAAGATCAGCACGAAGCCCAGCGCGACGAGCGCGTAGACGGCGCCGATACCGATGCCGGTAAACAGCAGTTGCAGGACGAGATCCATCACAAGCGTTCCGTTGGAGGTCGAATATTTCACTGCCAGCGGGAGCAGAGTGGCTGTCGTGTTCACAGCATCTTGTTAAAGGCCGCGCGGGAGGTGGTAGGGCTCTCTCCCCCCTTGCGGGGGAGAGTTGGAGAGAGGGGTAAGCCACAATCACCGCCCGTGCGGCTTACCCCTCTCCCCCGCAAGGGGGGGGAGGGAACCCATCCGTTCGTGCGTCCCTGCCCCGGTCAGTCGTTGAACTCGATGTGCTTGTCGAAGACGATTTTGCCCTTGTCGTTCTTCACGATGTTGTAGCCGTGGAGGCCGTCGCCGTTCTGGTCGAAGTTATATTCGCCCTCGGCACCCGCGAACTTCCTGGTTGCCAGGATGGCTTCGCGAATCTTACTGGGATCGGTGGAGCCGGCCTTGTTGATCGCGGCGGACAGGACGCTGACCGCATCGAAGGTCCAGGAGCTCTGGTTGTCGGGCGCAACCTTGACCGCGTCGCGGTAGATCTTGCCGAACGCCTTCGAGCCCTCGCTGGAATCCTCCGCATAGTCGGCGACGCCATACGTATTGTAGAGCGCGGGACCTGCGAGCTTGAGCGCGGTGACGTTGACGATCGAGGGCGAGCCGACCCAGGGAATGTTGACGCCGAGCTGGCGCAGCTGGCGCGCAAAGATGCCGAGGTCGTTCTCGAAGGTGAAATAGGAACCCAGGATGTCTGCGCCCGACTGCTTGATCGCGAGCACGACCGGCGTGAAGTCCTGGCTCTGGTTGGCATACCCCTGATCGAGCACCGGCGGAGCACCGAGCTTGGTCAGCCCTTCCGTCAGCGCCTTGCCACCTGCGGTGCCGAACGCATCGGTCGAGTGCAGCACGGCCCACTTCTTCTTTTCGAGCGTCTTGACGCCGTACTCGGCGATCACGCGACCGGAATAGCTGTCGTTGGGGCGGAAGCGGAACAGCCAGGGATTGCCCATGTGGGTGAGGTTCGGGTCGGTGCCGCCGATCATCACGGGCTTGCCGAGCTTGATCACATCAGGCGCCATCGCGTGCACCTGGGTCGAGCGGATCGAGCCGAGGAACCCGACGATGTCGGACTGCGCGGCGAGCTTGGAGAAGGCGAGCACGATGCCGGGGTTGGTGGTCTGATCGTCCTCGACGATCAACTCGCCCTGCTTTCCCAGGATACCGCCGGCCTTGTTGACGGCTTCGAGCGCGAGCTTGGCGCCCTTGATGGCATAACCGCCGGATTCAGCGGCAGGGCCCGTGACGGGCGCGCACATGCCGATCTTGATGGTGGCGCCTTGCGCGTTCGCGCTCTTGATGAGGTATGGCGCGGCAATGCCGGCAGCAATTCCGGCAGCGAAGTCGCGTCTCGTCAGTCTCATACATTCCTCCCTGGGGCCGGGCATCCTTGTCGGCCCTTCTTTGTTTGCTTTGTTACTGAATACAGAGCCGGATGCTACTTACGGATTCTCCCGGCGTGAGTAAATTGATATTGCAGCAGCATCCACTAAGTGCGGAGACCTCACGCCAGAGGTGCTCAACACCCGCGGCGGCGATCTATTCTCGGCTATTTTTTCCCGGCTTTTCGTGGATTTCGCGTCGCTCGCGCTGCCGATGCACCATGCAATGACGACAGTCATGCGTAACGATCAAGTCATCATGCAAATTTGCCGTTACGCATCGTCCGCGATCTCGTCACTCGCGTCGACGGAAGCGAGACACAACTCCAATTGTCCAAGCATCTCCTGCAACTCGGCGAGCTTGCGTGCGCCAAAGCGTCGCGTGATCTCCGCATAGATCGCTTCCGAGGACGGCGCGACCGAGGCCATCAGCTTCACGCCCTCTTTCGAGATCGAGACCATGCTGCGGCGCTGGTCGGCCTGCGCGGTCTTGCGCTCGATCAAATTGCGCGCCTCGAGATCGCGCAAGATGCGCGACAGGCTCGGTCCGAGGAGAAATGCCGTGCGCGCAAGCTCCGTGACTTCCGCGGCCTCGATCGCCGCCAGCGCGCGGAGGATGCGCCATTGCTGCTCGGTCAAACCGTGCTCGCGCAGCTTCGGACGAAACTGCCGCATCACCGCCTCGCGCGCCCGCAAGAGCGACATCGGCAGCGAGCGCGAGAAGTCGCGCATTGGCACTCGCCGTGCGGCGGGCGCACGTCCGTTCGCGGGATCAGCCGGTCTCTTCGTCATGACGCCCTTTCAGACCGCAAATGTTTGCAGTGCAGCAAGCCAAATTGTGTTTGACGCATTAACTTAACATGTTAAGTATCTTCAGGCACCACGATTTGTAAGATCACAAATGGCGCTCTCCAACGACGATATCCAAGCCTGCGCGAACCGTCTGCACCAGGCGGAGAAGACCCGCACGCAGATCCGGCAGCTCTCGCAGGATTTTCCCGACATCACCATCGCCGATGCCTACGCGATTCAGAAGGCCTGGGTCGACGTCAAGATCGCTGAGGGGCGCACCGTCAAAGGCCACAAGATCGGCCTGACCTCGAAGGCGATGCAGAGCGCGCTCAATATCGACGAGCCGGATTCCGGCGTGCTGCTCGACGACATGTTCTTCGCCGACGGCGGTCTGGTCCCGACTGAGCGCTTCATCGCCACCCGCGTCGAAGCCGAACTCGCTTTCGTCATGAGCAAACGGCTGGCTGGGCCCCACTGCACGATGTTCGACGTGCTCAATGCCACCGACTTCGTCGTGCCGGCGCTGGAAATCTTGGATACCCGCATCGAACGCGTCGATCCCAAAACCAAGGCCACGCGAAAGATCTTCGACACCATCGCCGACAATGCGGCGAATGCCGGCATCGTGCTTGGCGGTCGGCCGATCCGTCCCTTGGAGGCTGACCTGCGCTGGATCGGCGCGCTCTGTTTCAGGAACGGCCAGCTCGAGGAAACCGGCCTCGCCGCCGGCGTGCTCAATCATCCCGCCACTGCGGTGGCCTGGCTGGCCAACAAGATCGCACCGCTCGGCCTTGCGCTGGAGCCCGGCCAGGTCGTGCTCGCCGGCTCCTTCATCCGTCCGATCGAGACCCGCAAGGGCGACACAATTCAGGCCGACTATGGCGCCTATGGCTCGGTGAGCTGCTACTTCGCCTGACGAATAAACCAGGGAGTGAAACCGCGATGCCGCATTTCACGATCGAATATTCGGCCAATCTCGATAGCCGCCTCGACATCGGCACGGTGTGCGAGGTGGTGCGCAAGGCGGCAGTCGAGACCGGCATCTTCCCGCTCGGCGGCATCCGCGTCCGCGCTGTCAGGTGCGAGCACTATGCGATCGCCGACGCGCGGCACGACTACGGCTTTCTCGACATGGTGCTGCGCATCGGCGAGGGCCGCGACCTTCCGACGCGCAAGAAGGCAGGCGAGCATGTCTTCCAGGCGCTCTCCAAACATCTCGATCCCGTCTTCGCCGCCAGCAAGTTCGCCTTGTCGTTCGACATGCAGATCAATGACAAGGACACGAGCTGGAAGCGCAACAACATCCACGACGCCCTGAAAGTGGAGGCTACCCATGGATAAGCCCACGCCGAAAGCCGATGTGTTCCAGGCCAACCGCGACCGCGTTGCGCCGCTGTTGAAGGAGCTGCGCGCCGACGGCATCGGCCACATGATCGACGGCAAGATCGTTGCCTCGATCTCCGGCGAGACCTTCGAGACGAAGTCGCCTGTCGACGGCGCGACGCTCGCGACCGTCGCGCGCGGCAATGCCGAGGACATCGACGCCGCTGCAACCGCCGCCAGCCTCGCCTTCAAGGCCTGGCGCGACATGGGGCCTGCGATGCGGCGCAAGCTGCTGCACCGCGTCGCCGACGCGATCGAGGACAATGCCGACGACATCGCCGTGCTCGAATGCATCGACACCGGCCAGGCCTATCGCTTCATGGCCAAGGCCGCGATCCGCGCCGCCGAAAACTTCCGCTTCTTCGCCGACAAATGCGCTGAAGCGCGCGATGGCCTCAACACGCCAAGCGATGAGCACTGGAACATCTCCACCCGCGTCCCGATCGGCCCGGTCGGCGTGATCACGCCGTGGAACACGCCGTTCATGCTTTCGACCTGGAAGATCGCCCCTGCCCTCGCTGCCGGCTGCACCGTCGTGCACAAGCCGGCCGAATGGTCGCCGGTGACGGCTGCCATTCTGGCAAGGCTCGTCAAGGAAGCCGGCGTTCCCGACGGTGTGCTCAACACCGTTCATGGTTTCGGTGAAGAGGCCGGCAAGGCGCTGACCGAGCACCCCGCCATCAAGGCGATCGGCTTCGTCGGCGAGAGCGCGACAGGCTCGGCGATCATGACGCAGGGGGCACCGACCTTGAAGCGCGTGCATTTCGAGCTCGGCGGCAAGAACCCGGTGATCGTGTTCGACGACGCCGATCTCGACCGCGCGCTCGATGCCGTCGTGTTCATGATCTACTCGCTCAACGGCGAACGCTGTACGTCCTCGAGCCGCCTGCTGATCCAGCAAAACATCGCCGAGAAATTCATCGAGAAGCTGACCGCGCGCGTGAAGGCGCTGAAGGTCGGTCATCCCCTCGATCCCGCGACCGAGATCGGCCCGCTGATCCACGAGCGGCACCTGGCAAAGGTCAGCTCCTATTTCGACGTCGCGCGCCAGGACGGCGCGACCATCGCGGTCGGCGGCAAGGCCTATGACGGGCCGGGCGGCGGACATTATGTCGAGCCGACGCTGGTGACCGGCGCAAGCGGCAAGATGCGCGTGGCGCAGGAAGAGGTGTTCGGCCCCTTCCTCACCGTGCTGCCATTCCGTGACGAGGCGGACGCGGTCGAGATCGCAAACGACATCCGCTATGGCCTCACCGGCTATGTCTGGACCAACGACATGGGCCGCGCGCTGCGCGTAGCTGACGCGTTAGAGGCCGGCATGATCTGGCTGAACTCGGAAAACGTCCGCCACCTGCCGACCCCGTTCGGCGGCATGAAGGCATCAGGCATCGGCCGCGACGGCGGCGACTATTCGTTCGACTTCTACATGGAAACCAAGCATGTCTCGCTGGCGCGGGGCACGCACAAGATCCAGAAACTGGGAATTTAATTGTCATTCCCGGGCGCGCGGAGCGCGAGCCCGGAATCCATAACCACCAGCCGGGGTTATGGATCCCGGGCCTGTCCCTTCGGGACATCCCGGGATGACGAGCCTAGAGGGAGCCCCAATGCCGGTACCGCAACACGTCTTCGATCCGCCCTTCAACATCATCCGTTCGAGCCACGTCGTGCTTGACGTGACCGATCTGAAGCTCAGCCGCGAGTTCTACGAGACCACCGTCGGCCTGCATGTCGAGGACGCCGACGACAACGCCGTGTACCTGCGCGCCGCGGAGGAGCATCAGCATCACTCGCTGGTGCTGCGCAAGGCCGCAGTGCCGGCCTGCGCCCGGCTCGGCTTCAAGGTCGGCAACGACGGAGATCTCGACAAGGCCGCGGTGTTTCTCTCCGAGAACGGCCTCGCCTATGCCTTCGTCGACCAGCCCTTCCAGGGCCGCACGCTGCAATTCACCGATCCCTTCGGCTTCCAGATCGAACTCTACGCGTCGATGGACCGGCGGCCGCATCTGCTTCGCCGCTTCGACCTCTACAAGGGCTGCCACCCGCAGCGGCTCGATCATTTCAATGTCTTCGCCGCCGAGGTGCAGGACACGGTCGACTTCTATGCGCGGCTCGGCTTCCGTCTCACCGAATATGCTGAGGAGGACGGGCCGAACGGACGCATCGCGGCGGCCTGGATGCATCGCAAGGGCAACGTCCACGACTTCGCCATCACCAACGGCAAGGGCCCTCGGCTGCATCACTTCGCCTACTGGACGCCGACGGCGATGAACATCATCCATCTCTGCGACGTGATGGCCTCCTCGGGTTTCCTGAAGAACATCGAGCGCGGCCCCGGACGCCACGGCATCTCGAACGCGTTCTTCCTCTACGTGCGCGATCCTGATGGACACCGTCTCGAGCTCTACACCAGCGACTATTTCACCGGCGATCACGACCATGAGCCGCTGCGCTGGTCGCTGCGCGATCCACGCCGCCAGACGCTGTGGGGTGCACCGGCGCCGCGGTCCTGGTTCGAGCAGGGCTCGCCTTTCACGGGCCAGGCCGTGCGCGAGCCGAAATTCGTGGCCGACGTGCTGGTGGCGGACTGAGCGATGTCTCTCCCTCGTCTCGCGACCTATTCCGTCAAGGGTGAGGTCCGCTACGGTGCCGTCGTCGACGGCGGCATCGTCGATCTCTCTGCCCGCCACGCCAGGGACTATCCGACGCTGCGCGAGGTGATCGCGGCCGGCAAGCTCGGAAGCCTTTCCGAAGAAGCCGCCGGCCGCGCGCCGGACCATGCGATCAGCGACCTCACCTGGCTGCCGCCGGTGCCCGCGCCGGAAAAGATCATCTGCATCGGCGTCAACTACCCAGACCGCAACGCCGAGTACAAGGATGGCCAGGACGCGCCGAAATATCCGAGCATGTTCATGCGCTCGCCTCGCTCCTTCGTCGGGCACGACACGCCACTGGTGCGCCCGCGCGCATCAGTGCAGCTCGACTACGAGGGCGAGATCGTGCTGGTGATCGGCAAGTCCGGCCGGCACATCCCGGAAAGCACAGCGCTCGATCACATCGCAGCGCTGACCCTTTGCAACGAAGGCTCGGTGCGCGACTGGCTGCGCCACGCCAAGTTCAACGTCACGCAGGGCAAGAATTTTGATTCCAGCGGCAGCCTGGGACCGTGGCTCGTTCCCTACACAAGGGAATCGCAGATCGCCGACATCCGCCTCACCACGCATGTCAACGGCGAGCTGCGGCAAGATGACCGGACCAGCCGGTTGATATTCCCGTTCCGCTACCTCATCAGCTACATCTCGACCTTCGCAACACTCGTCCCCGGCGACATCATCGTCACGGGCACGCCGACCGGAGCCGGTGCGCGGTTCGATCCGCCGCGGTACCTGAAGCCGGGCGATGTCATCGAGATCGAGGCCGAAGGCATCGGCAGCTTGCGCAACGGCGTCGTCGACGAAGCCTAAGACAACAATTGAAGTGGAATGATTCAATGACCACCCTCACCGGCGGCGAAGCGATTGTAAGCGGGCTTGTCGCCCACGGCGTCGATACCGTGTTCGGCCTCCCCGGCGCACAGGTCTATGGCCTGTTCGACGCCTTCCACCAGGCCCAGCTCAAGGTCATCGGCGCGCGGCACGAGCAGGCCTGCGGCTACATGGCGTTCGGCTATGCGCGCTCCAGCGGCAAGCCTGGCGTGTTCAGCGTGGTGCCCGGTCCCGGCGTACTCAACGCCAGCGCAGCGCTGCTCACGGCTTTCGGCGGCAACGAGCCGGTGCTGTGCGTCACAGGCCAGGTGCCGACGCAGTTCCTGGGCAAGGGACGCGGCCATCTCCACGAGATGCCGGATCAGCTCGCGACCTTGCGCACCTATGTGAAATGGGCCGATCGCATCGAATATCCCGGCAACGCGCCGACGGTCGTGGCGCGCGCCTTCCAGGAGATGACGTCCGGTCGTCGCGGGCCCGCGTCGGTCGAAATGCCCTGGGATGTCTTCACCCAGCGCGCCGACACGGCCGCCGCCCAGGTGCTAGAGCCACTGCCCGCGCCGCAGCCCGATCCTGACATGGTCAAACAAGCGGCCGCGCTCATCAAGAATAGCAAGGCACCGATGATCTTCGTCGGCAGCGGCGCGATCGAGGCGCGCGAGGAGATCCTTGAGCTCGCCGAGATGATCGATGCTCCCGTTGTGGCCTTCCGCAGCGGCCGCGGCATCGTCTCCAACGCGCATGAACTCGGCCTGACCATGGCCGCGGCCTACAAGCTCTGGCCGAACACCGATCTCATGATCGGTATCGGCTCGCGGCTGGAGCTGCCGACCATGTCGCGCTGGCCGTATCGCCCCGATGGCCTGAAGAGCATCCGCATCGACATCGATCCGGTCGAGATGCGACGCTTCATCTCCGACACCGCGATCATCGGCGATGCCAAGGCCGCGACCGCCGATCTCGCCGCCGCCGTGCGCAAGGCCGGTTACAGCAAGACCGCCGGACGCCGCGCGGCGATCCGCGAGGCCACTGCGGTCGCCCAACAAGAGATCCAGCGCATCCAGCCACAGATGGCGTATCTCAACATCCTGCGCGAGGTCCTGCCGGCCAACGCGATCGTGACAGATGAATTGTCGCAGTTCGGCTTCGCCTCCTGGTATGGCTTCCCGATCTACGAGCCGCGCACTTTCATCACCTCGGGCTATCAGGGCACGCTCGGCTCGGGCTTCCCGACCGCGCTCGGCGCAAAGGTGGCGAACCCCGACAAGCCGGTGGTGGCGATCACCGGCGACGGCGGTTTCATGTTCGGCGTGCAGGAGCTCGCCACCGCCGTGCAGTTCAACATCGGCGTGGTGACGCTGGTGTTCAACAACAATGCCTATGGCAATGTCCGCCGCGACCAGCGCGAACGCTTTGACGGCCGCGTGGTGGCGTCGGATCTCGTCAATCCGGATTTCGTCAAGCTTGCGGAGTCCTTCGGCGTTGCGGCTGCGCGCGTCACTGCACCCGATCGGTTCAAGGCGGCGATGGAGAAGGCGCTCGCGCATGGCGGGCCGTATCTGATCTCGGTCGAGGTGACGCGGGATTCCGAAGTCAGTCCCTGGGCGTTCATTCACCCGCCGAAGCCGTAGTTTTTGTCATTCCGGGGCGCGCGTAGCGCGAGCTATGATGCGCAATTGCGCATCTGAGAATCCATAACCATGATCGGGAATATGGATCCGGGCCTGCGCCTTACGGCGCATTCCGGAATGACGAGAAGGGTCAGCGCGTCTGTCGGAACGTCAGATTGATCCGTTTCCGCCCGAGCAGCGCGTGCTCGCCGTCGGCGAGCGGCGCGACGCCGTGATAGGCGAGCCGGGAAGGCCCGCCCCAGACCACGACATCGCCATGGACGAGCCGGAAGCGGCGCGGCTTGTCGCTTCGCGCCAGGCCGCCGAACAGGAACGTCGCGGGCAGTCCGAGCGAGACCGAGACGATCGGCGCTGAATAGTCCAGCTCGTCCTTGTCCTGATGCAGCGACAGCCGCGTGCCGGGCTCGTAGCGATTGACGAGGCACGCATCGGGCGCAAAGCCGGTGAAACCGCCCTGCTCCGCCGCGCGCCGGGCCAGATCGCGGAACACGGGCGGCATCGCGGGCCACGGCGCACCGGATCGCGGATCGATGGGATCATAGCGATAGCCGGTGTGATCGGTCATCCAGCCACGCTCGCCGCAATTGGTCATGGCCACCGACATCTGGTAGCCGCCGGGTGTGGTCATGCGGCGGAACGGCGATTGCGCCACGATGGCGCGCACGGCGGCGATCAGATCGTTCTCGATCGGCTTGACGAAGCCGCGCAGCAGCACGGCGCCATCGGCGATGTCCTCGCGCGACGGCTGCGCCTCGGCGACAGTGTCGAACAGATCACCGGTCAATCGCAGAGCTCATTTAGCGTCATGAAAGATCATACCCAACGTGTGGCGCTGGCCGGACCTGATCCGGCTGACACCATGGCGCAGATTAACGCGGTAGGTGCCGCGTGTCCCCTGAACCGGGCGATGGTGCACAGCGAAGGCGACTGCGTCGCCCTGCTTTAGCGGCACGACCTCGGCGCGGGATTGCATGCGCGGGCGCTGCTCGGTCAGCACGAACTCGCCGCCGGTGAAATCGCGCCCCGGCTCGGACAGAAGGATCGCGACCTGGAGCGGAAACACGTGCTCGCCATAGAGGTCCTGGTGCAGGCAATTGTAGTCGCCGGCCTCGTATTGCAGCAACAGCGGCGTCGGCCGCCCCTGGCCTGCCTCGTGGCAACGCTTCAGGAACGCCGCGTGCCCATGGGGATAGCGGATGTCGATCCCCATCGCCTCGTTCCAGCGATTGGCGACACCCTGGAGATGCTCGTACAGCGCTGGACGCAACTGCGCGATCAGGTCGGGCAGCGGATAGGAGAAGTATTTGTACTCGCCGCGGCCAAAACCATGGCGGCCCATGACGATGCGGCTGCGGAAGTTTGCGTCGTCCGGATAGAGTTCGGCGACGGCGCGAGATTGATCCGGCGTCAGCAGCCCTTTGAGGACGGCGCAGCCCTGGGAGTCGAGTTCGCTGCTGATTTGAGGCCAGTCGAGGGCTTCGACGTGGGAGGCGAGGTCGACCGCGTCATTGACAGCAGCGGGAGCACGTTTCGCGATTGCCATAGCATCATCCTATCCACGTCCGTCATTCCGGGGGCGACGAAGTCGCGAGCCCGGAATGACGGAGGTGGGTGTCGCAGATCGCGGCGGCTACAACCACCCGATTTCCGTGCGGGAACCTAGCCCAGCACCGGCAGCGTCACCACGTCATAGGCGTGCTTGATCGTCCGCTTCAGCACGGGGTCCTCAAGCTCGAACTCGAAGCGGTCGGCGGGGCGGATGCCGCCCTTGGCGGCGAATGTGCCGCCGAACATGGCGCAGCCGTCGGGCAGCTTCTTGTCCGGAAAACCGCGCGCGATGAGATCGTCGACCGGCAGCATCGCGTCCAGCGTGCCTTCCTGGTAGAGCACGCGCTCGCCCTTGATCCAGGCGTAGGAGCGCAGGATCATCTTGTCCCAATGGCCGATCACGTCCTCGAGCTCCCACAGCGTCGAAGCAATCGGCTTGTCGCACATCTGCTTGGAGACGGTGACGTTGTAGGCCTCGACCTTGCGGTCGGTATGGTCGGAACCGCAGCCGACGAAGATGCGGCCCTGCCAGCCGATCAGCACGAACTCGACCTCGCCGCTGGAATCGCCGCCGCAGCACTCGATGCTGTCTTCGGTGGTCAGCCGCCGCGCCGAGGCGCGATAGTAGATCGGTGTCGAGGCCGGCCGGGCGATGCCGACGGCCTCGAGCTCCGCGATGTGCTTGTCGCGCGCGACGGGATCGCGGCCGGTCCAGCCTGCGATGACCGCCTGATTGATCGCCAGCGTCAGCGGCGTTGTGGTGTCTTGGGCATCGACGGTGAAAGCAAGGTCAAACACGGATGACGGCCTCCATGCCGGCAGCAAGTTCGAAAATACGACGATCGGATCCGCCCGCACCCGCGAGCATGAGGCCGACGGGAACATCGCCTTCGCGATGCGCAGGGAGTGAGATGGCGCAGCCGTCGATCATGTTGATCAGGCTGCAATTGCGCAAGGCGCGGACGTTCTCGTGAGCGAATGCCTTGTCATCGGCGAGGTCGGCGATTTTCGGAGGCGTGTTGGGCGTGGTCGGCATAACCAGCGCGTCATAAGGCGCGATCCGCGCGTTGACGCGGGCGATCAGCGAGCGGCGCTCGTTGAGGAGATCGATGTAGTCGGCCGCGCTCTGCGCCTCACCGCGCATGATGCGCACGGCGACTCTGGGATCGTAGACGTCGCCCTTTGACGTGATGAGGTAGCGATGCCACGCAAAGCTCTCGGCCGCAGCAAAGCCGCCCTTGGCATTCATCGGGCCGATGTCGTGGAATTCCGCCATCTCGATGCGCTCGATGATCGCGCCGTGGTCGGCGAGCGTCTTCAGCGCACGCTCGAACGTCTCGGCCACGGCTGCGTCGAGATCGTCAAGCGCGATCGTGGTCGGCACCGCCAGCCGCATGCCCTTCACAGGCCGCGGCTTTAGCGGAACGATCGGCTCATTCGCGAGCACTGCATCGAGTATGGCACAGCAACTGACCGATCGCGCCAGCGGCCCGATGCTGTCGAGCGAGAACGACAGCGGCACCGAGCCGTCGAGCGGCACGCGCCGCTGCGTCGGCTTGTAGCCGACAATGCCGTTGAAGGCGGCCGGGATGCGGCAGGAGCCGCCGGTGTCGGTGCCGAGCGCGCCGTGGGCCATCCCGTCGAGCACGGAGACTGCGGCGCCCGAGGACGAGCCGCCGGGCACGTGGCCCGCGGCCCGGTTCCAGATGCCCTTCGGCGTGCCATAATGCGGATTGATGCCGATGCCGGAATAGGCGAACTCGGTCATGTTGGTCCGGCCAATCACGACGAAACCGGCCTTGCGCAGCCGCGCGACAGTGACGGCATCATGCTCGGCCGGCGGAGAGTCGTCGAGCGCGCGGGAGCCGGCGCGGGTCACCTGGCCCTTGATATCGAAGAGATCCTTGATCGAGATCGGAATACCAGCATAGCGCGACGGCGCGGCCTTGGCCTTGCGCAAGCCGTCCATCGCATCCGCAGCCGCGAGTGCGGCGTCCTTGTCGACGTGGATGAAGGTGCGCTGGCCCTCGCCGGCGGGATCGGCGATCTTGGCGATACACGCCTCGGCCAGCTTACGGGAGGTGGCGCGGCCGCTTTCGAGGTCGTCGGCGAGCTTCGCCAGTGTCGGAAAATTGGGCATGTCTGTCTCACGGAATATTGGCGCGCGCAATCTATAGCGCTGCCTCAGTTCGACACAAGCATTGTGCGCATGATGGCATGCATGTGCATTGCTGGACCGTTGACGCGCCATGGTCGATTGTCGCATCAAGATCGAAACAGGCGGGCGAGAAGCCTGCCACTTGGCAAGTTGGCTCTGGGAGGACCTGCAGACATGGCCGAACCGCAGCGCGCGCGACCAAAACCTACGCCGGAAACCCAGCATTTCTGGGATGGCACCAAAGCGGGCGAATTGCGCCTGCAGCGCTGCGACGCGTGCGCACATGTCTACTTCCCGCCGCGCCCGTTCTGCCCGTCCTGCGCCTCGCGCAAGGTCAGCACGTTCAAGGCGAGTGGCAAGGGCTTCCTCTACAGCTACGTGATCAACCACCGTCCCGCCGCGCCCGGCTTCACGCCGCCTTACGCGATCGCGGTGGTCGAGCTGGACGAGGGGCCGCGGATGATGAGCAACATCATCGACTGCCCGCAGACCCCGGAAGCGCTCGAGCTCGACATGAAGCTCGAGGTCGCCTTCCAGGAGCTCGACGACAAGATCCCCCTCCCCGTGTTCCGTCCGGCGCAGGGGTAATCCATGCGCAGAAACCAGGTTGCCGTCGTCGGCGCGGCCGAGACCACCGAGCTCGGCGTCATCCCCAATATGTCGCAGCTCCAGCTTCACGCGGATGCGGCGCTCAATGCCATCGCCGATGCCGGGCTGAAGCTGTCCGATATCGACGGCTTCGCCACCGCGGTCGAAACGCCGCAGCAGGTCTGCCACTATCTCGGCATCAAGCCGACCTGGGTGGACGGCACCTCGGTCGGCGGCTGCTCCTTCATGCTGCACGTTCGCCATGCCGCCGCGGCGATCGAGGCCGGACTGTGCAAGACCGTGCTGATCACCCACGCCGAGAGCGGCAAGTCGATGATCGGCAAGCTGCCGCGTTCGATCCCCGCCGACAGCCTGCAAGGCCAGTTCGAGGCGCCCTACGGCGTCTACGGGCCGCCCAGCATGTTCCCGATCCCCGTGCTGCGCTTCATGAAGACCTACGGCATCACGCACGAGCAGCTGGCCTCGGTTGCCGTGGTGCAGCGCGAATGGGCGGCGAAGAATCCGCGCGCGATGATGAAGGACCCGATCACGGTCGCCGACGTGCTGAACTCGCGCATGATCGCCTATCCGTTCCGCCTGCTGCAGTGCTGCCTCGTCACCGACGGCGGAGGCGCACTGATCCTGACCTCAGCCGACCGCGCCAAGGACTTTCCCCGCAAGCCCGTCTACATCATGGGCACCGGCGAAAGCGTGGAGACCCCGATGGTCAGCCAGATGGAGACGTTCAACTCCTCGCGCGCTTTCAAGACCGCAGGGCCCCTGGCCTTCAAGGAGGCCGGCATCGCGCACAAGGACGTCGACCATCTCATGATCTACGATGCCTTTGCGCATCTGCCGTTGTTCGGCCTCGGCGACCTCGGCTTCATGCCGCATGAGGAGACCGGCAAGTTCATCGCCGACGGCAACACGCGGCCCGGCGGCAAGCTGCCGCTCAACACCAACGGCGGCGGATTGAGCTACATGCATTCCGGCATGTACGGCATGTACGCGCTTCAGGAAAGCGTGCGCCAGATGCGCGGCATCGCGCCGGCACAGGTAGCCAACGCGAAGATTTCGGTGTGCCACGGCGTCGGCGGCATGTTCGCCGCGTCAGGCACGATCGTGTTCACGAACGAGAGGTAGAGACTTGTCATTCGGGGATGCGCCGAAGGCGCAGGCCCGGAATCCATAACCACGATCGGGAGTATGGATTCTCAGATGCGCAATTGCGCATCATAGCTCGCGCCAAGAGGCGCGCCCCGGAATGACGGCGGAATTTGGAACGGATAGCGGAGAACCCAAATGACAAAATCACTGCAGGACAAGGTCATCATCGTCACCGGCGCAGGCCGCGGCATCGGGCGCGAGATCGCGCTGCTCTGCGCGGCGGAGGGCGCCAAGGTCGTCGTCAACGATCCCGGCGGCGCCGCCGACGGCGCCGGTTCGAGCGCCACGCCCGCTGAGGAAGTCGTCGAGGAGATCAAGAAGCGCGGCGGCACCGCAGTCGCCAATTTCGAGTCGGTGGCGGAAGCGATCCCCGCAAGCAAGATCGTGAAGACCGCGACCGATCATTTCGGCCGGCTCGACGGCGTCGTCAACAATGCCGGCATCCTGCGCGACATGATCTTCCACAAGATGAGTGTGGAAGCTTTCGAGGCCGTCATCAAAGTCCATTTGATGGGCTCGTTCTACGTTTCGCACGCTGCGGCGCGGATTTTCCGCGAGCAGGAGAGCGGCTCCTTCGTGCACTTCACCTCGACCTCGGGCCTGATCGGCAACTTTGGCCAGGCCAACTACGCGGCCGCCAAGCTCGGCATCGTCGGCCTGTCGAAGTCGATCGCGCTCGACATGGGCCGCTTCAACGTCCGCTCCAACTGCGTCTCGCCGTTCGCCTGGACCCGCATGATCGGCACCATCCCGACCGAGACCGAAGCCGAAAAAGCGCGTGTCGAGAAGATCAAGCAGATGGGACCGGAAAAGATCGCGCCGATCTGCGCCTATCTGCTCTCCGATGCCGCCAAGGACGTCAGCGGGCAGATCTTCGGCGCGCGCATGAATGAGCTGTTCCTGTTCAGCCAAAATCGCCCGCTGCGCTCCGTGCACCGAAGCGAAGGCTGGACGCCGCAATCGATCGCGGAACACGGCATGCCCGCACTGAAGGGCTCGTTCTACAAGCTCGACCGATCCGCCGACATCTTCCCCTGGGATCCCGTCTAAACGGCTTTCCGGCTAGTGTTGCGCTGCGATCTCTGGTTGCTCACCAGAGATCGCCCGCATTACGCCCGATTGCGGGCGAATGGTTTCCTTCCAACAAAAAATGGGAGGTGACTATGACAAAATTACTGACCATTTCTACCGATACTGACAAGCCTTGCCTCGGGCGCCGCACCCTTCTGAAGGGCGCGGCGGCTGCAGTAGCCGCGACGGGCGTCTCAATGAACGCAGCCCTGGCGGCCTCCGTCGCGCCATTCGGCCAGACCGGCACTCCGACGAGGTCGACGGCGCCATTACCCTTGGGACCACTTCCCGGTAGCCGCTACCCGGACTCCCACCTGGAATCCGCCAGGAAGGGAGGACCGCCAACGTTCGGCCCCCCCGGTTTCCCCGCCTTCGCGGGCACCATGGCAGTTGAGCGCGTCGCAACCGGCATGCGCTGGGCCGAGGGTCCCGTCTACTTCGCGGCCGGCCGATACGTGCTGTTCAGCGACATTCCCAACAACCGCATCATGCGCTTCTCGGAAGATGACGGTCACCTGAGCGTATACCGGCAGCCATCGATGAACTCGAACGGCAACACCATCGATCGCGAAGGGCGCCTGATCACTTGCGAACATTCCGGCCGACGCGTCACCCGCACCGAACTCGACGGCTCGGTCACCATCATTGCCGACAAGTTTAACGGCAAGAAGCTAAATTCGCCGAATGATGCGATCGTCACCTCCGATGGCGCGATCTGGTTTACCGATCCGGTCTACGGCATCGGCGGCTTTTATGAGGGCGTCAAGGCCGATCCTGAGCAGGAAAAGCACAACGTCTACCGGGTGGATCCGAAATCCGGAGACATCAAGGTTGTTGTCGACGATTTCGTGGAGCCCAACGGCATTGCGGCTTCGCCCGACGAGAAGAAGCTCTATGTCATCGACACCGGCTTTACGGACGGGCCGGAGAACCCGTCGCATATCCGCGTGTTCGACCTTGATGTCGCGGGCGGAAAGATATCGAACGGCAAGGTCTTTGCGGAAATGCCAAAGCCCAGCATTACCGACGGATTGCGAACTGACACAGCCGGGCGTGTTTGGTGCTCCGTCGGTTGGGGCGATCCGAATGAAGACGGCGTGCGGTGCTACAGTCCGGAGGGTGAGCTGCTCGGCAAGATTCACATTCCGGAAACCGTCGCCAACCTCTGCTTCGGCGGCCAGCAGCGAAATCGACTGTACATCTGCGGCTCGAGTTCGCTCTACGCCGTCTACACGAGTGTACAGGGCGCAATGAAGCCATGAGCGAATAGCGAGTGGGGAGTAGCGAATAGTTGGCGGCACGCCCTTCTGTTCGCTACTCGTCCCCTCAACCCGTATTCCTCAACCCCGCCGAGATGCCGTTGATGGTGAGCTGAATCCCGCGCAGCACCTGCTCGTCCGGGTTCTGCGCGCGGTACTCTTTGAGCAGCTCGACCTGAACGTGGTTGAGCGGATCCAGATACGGGAAGCGGTGGCGTACCGAACGCTCGAGCAGCGGGTTGCCCTGGAGCAGCCGATCCTGGCCCATGATGTCCAGCAGCGTCTCGATACAGGAATGCCATTCGCGGCGGATACGGCCGAAGATTTTTTCGCGCAGAGCTTCGTCCGGCACGAGCTCGGCATAGCGCGAGGCGATCGCGATCGAGCTTTTGGCGAGCACCATGTCCATGTTCGAGAGCAACATGCGGAAGAACGGCCATTCCCTGTAAAGCTCTTTCAGGAACGGCATGCCCTTGTCTGGATGTGCAGCGATCCATTGCTCCACCGCGCTACCAAAACCATACCAGCCCGGCAACATCAGGCGGCACTGCGCCCAGGAAAACACCCAGGGAATCGCGCGAAGGTCCTCGATCGCGCGGGTCTTCTTGCGCGAGGCCGGACGGCTGCCGATATTCAGCGTCGCGATCTCATTGATGACCGTCGAGGCCCAGAAGTAATCGACGAAGCCGTCGGTCTCGTAGACGAGGCCGCGATAGGCCTTGAAGGCGAGGTTCGACAATTCGTCCATCGCGGTCAGATATTCGCGGCGCGGCGCGCTCTGGCGCGGATGCAGGAGGCTCGCCTCCAGCGTCGCGGCCGCAAGGATCTCGAGATTGTTGCGGCCGACTTCGGCGTTGGAGTATTTCGACGAGATGATCTCGCCCTGCTCGGTGATGCGGATCTGGCCGTTCACGGCCCCGCCGGGCTGCGCGATGATGGCATCATAGCTCGGACCGCCGCCGCGGCCGACGGAGCCGCCGCGGCCGTGGAACAGGCGTAGCCGCACGCCGTGACGCTCGAACACTTCGACGAGTCCGATCTCGGCCTTGTAGAGCTCCCAGCCGGAGGTGACGAAGCCGCCATCCTTGTTGCTGTCGGAATAGCCCAGCATGACTTCCTGCACGCTGCCGCGGCTGTCGACGAGGCGGCGATAATCGTGCAGCGACAGCATGCGGTCCATGATGCCGGAAGATGCCTGCAGATCCTCGATGGTCTCGAACAGCGGCACGATGTTGATGGAGCTGCGCCCGGAGGGATGGACGAGGCCGACTTCCTTCAACAGCACCGCGACCTCGAGCATGTCGGACATGCCCTTGCACATCGAGATGATACATTGGGGGGATGGCATCCGAGCCGAACCTCGCATGCGCCTCCGCGGCGGCATGGAAGACGTTGAGCTCGCCCATCGTCTCGTCGCTGTATTTGACGAACGGGGAGACCAGCGCGCGCGGGCTGCGCAATTCGTTGGTGAGCAGCGAGATGCGCGCCTCCTCGCCGAGCGCGAGATAGGACATGCCCGGATTGGCGGCATCCATCAACTCGGCGATGGTCCGCTCGTGCACGGCCGAATTCTGGCGGATGTCGAGCCGCGCCAGGTGGAAGCCGAAACAGTCCACCGCGCGGCGGAGCTGCCGCAACCGGCCGCGGGCGATGACGCGGGCGTTGTTGGAGATCAGCGAGCGGTACAGCACGTCGAGATCGGCCTGCAGCTCCTTGACGGTCTCGTAAGGCCTGCCCTTGCCGACGGGTCGGCGCGTGATCTCGACCTCGAGCTTTTCGGCCGTCGCCGTCAGGCGCGCATAGATGCCGGAGACCGCGAGGCGGTAAGGCTCGCCGCTCCGGTGCGGCGAGGTATCCGGCGAGCGCTCAGCCAGGTTACGCAGCTCCTCGGAGACGTCGGCGAGATGGGCCGCGATCGACAGTTCCGAGCCGAGCACGTGCAGCTCTTCGAGGTAGAACTGCATCACCCGGCTCGACTGCAGCCGCAGCGTGCCGCGCATCACGTCGGCGGTGACGAAGGGATTGCCGTCGCGATCGCCGCCGATCCAGCTTCCCATGCGCAGGAACGAGGCGAGTTCGCCGGCGGCCTGCTCGCCGCCCTCCTCCAGCCGGTCCTCCAGCACGTTGACCAGCCGCGGTACCTCGCGCAGGAACGTGTAGTCATAGAACGACAGGCCGTTGGCGACTTCGTCGAGCACGGTGAGCTTTGTCCGGCGCAGGAGATTGGTCTGCCATAGCGTCAGCACCTCGCGGCGAAGCTGCTCGTCGCTGGCTGCCGCCTCGTCCGCGGTCAGCGCGACGCGTTCGCGGCGGTCGAGCAGGCTAGCGACCTCCATCTCGCGGTCCATGGTGCTCTTGCGGCGCACCTCGGTCGGGTGCGCGGTCAGGACCGGGCTGACAAGCGCGGTCTTGAAGAAGCTGCGCAGCGCATCGGAGCTGATCCCCGCGTCCCTGGCGTGGGCAAGCGTTTCCGCCAGCACGCCGGAGCCGCCACGCGCCCCGGTCTCCTTGCCGGTGGCGCGGGCGCGCATCTGGCGGATGTTGTTCTGGTCCTCGGCGATGTTGGCGAGGTGGGAGAAATAGCTGAAGGCACGGACGATCCGCACCGTGTCCGAGGTCGACATGCTGTCGAGGATCTGTTCGAGCTCGCGACGGGCAAGCCGGTCCTCGTCGCGGTGGAACCGGATCGAGGTCTGCCGGATGCGCTCGACCAGGTCGAACACGTCGGCGCCTTCCTGGTCGCGCACTGTGTCGCCCAGGATACGCCCGAGCAGGCGGATATCGTCCCGCAGCCGCGCATCCGCTTCCAGCGCCTGAACGTCTTCAGGGCGGTTGGGGTGCTGCTCAGCGGCATCGGACGGTACGGTCTGGAGGGACATGGCTCGCTCCCAAAGCTGCCCGGATCGTCCGAGTGTGCAAGTTTTTTGCCGCAGCGCAAGATGAACTTGGACGCAGCGCACACTGACCTTCGGCTCGGCCTTCCCTGCGCTGTCGCGCTGGCGAACGCCGCGAGGTTATCGCCCCTCTTCGGCGCTAGTGTCCTGAACCAGAAGTTCGCAGCATTGGGTCGTGTTTTGCGGGGGCATTGTAACGACAGAAGCGCTCGATGGAAGCAAGGATGTCGTCGG
>NZ_LGHL01000116.1 GCF_001908205.1 Bradyrhizobium sp. NAS80.1 | reverse complement strand
GTATTCTTTTTGGCCGGACTCGTTATCCTCCTATCATCTCATTCCATCGCGGGTGAATTCCCGCGGGAGATCGGCGACGCAATCCAAAGAATCGGTCCCGTCATTAACGCTCCCGAAACTGCCAAGCTATTGGCGCCGTTGCAGCGGAAGGAGCCCTATGCCGGCGTGACTGTCACGCGGGATGAAAAGTACGGCGGCGATGAGCGCAACCGCCTTGACGTGTTCCGGCCGAACGAGACGGCATCTGCGTTACCAGTCCTGCTGTTCGTTCACGGCGGCGGCTATGAGAGAGGCGACAAGCGCGCCTCGGGAAGCCCGTTCTATGACAACGTCATGCTTTGGGCTGTCGAGCACAAGATGGTTGGCGTGAACATGACGTATCGCCTCGCGCCGGCGCATCCATGGCCGGCTGCAGTGGAAGACGTCGCAGGCGCTGTCGCTTGGACGCGCGCCAACATTGCACAGTACGGAGGTGATCCCAACCGCATTGTCTTGATGGGGCATTCTGCCGGCGCCACCCACGTGTCGTCCTATCTGGCCCATCCCGGGATCGGCGTGAGAAATCCGGTTGGCGCGGCAGGTGCTATCCTTCTCTCCGGTACGTATGATCTCAAGCCGGAGGTCGACGTTCCCGGCCAACGATCCTATTTTGGTGCAGACACCGCGTTGTGGACGGATCGTTCGTCGATAGTCGGACTGACGAGAACGAATGTTCCCCTGTTGATTGCACACGGCGAACTGGATGTCCCCTACTACACCAACCAGGCCGAGATGCTTAAGGCCAGGCTTTGCCGGGAAAGTCGATGCCCGGCGTTCACGTCACTGCGCGGCCAGAGCCACATGTCCGAAATCTACGGGCTGAATACGATGGATACGTCGCTGTCCGGACCGATGCGATTGTTTGTCGAGTCGGTGACGACGCAGACAGACCGACGCTAAAGCTACCGGTGTTGCGCGGGATGCTCGAGCGAGGGCATGTCCGCTCGGGGAGCACCTGGCGACATTGAACAGGCGGCGACCAAGGTCTGCTTAAGGCTCACAAGGAGACGTCGGCACGAAATTTCAGCGCACCGGACAGGATCGCGCAAGAGCCAATTCCGTTCCGATGGAATCGGAGCTCTGGATTCTTGTTTTGACGCGCTTTCTTTACGCGAACCGGTATCCCACTTCGCTCGAAGACGCTCTAATTTTCGAGACGCGCATCCGACGGCTTTGGGTCTTTGGGCCAATCCTTGACCTTGTCCGGAAAATCCGGGCGCGGCATATGCGAAAAATACTCAGCAACGTCCACCGCGTCCTGATCCGAAAGGCCGCCTTGTCCGAGCGGGAATTTGTCATTGAAGCCGATCGGCATGTTGCGCTTCACGAACGCTGCCGCCGTGTATGTCCGCGCCATACCGGCACCCATGTTGAAGGAGCGATCGCCCCAGAGCGGCGGAAACACCAGGCTCCCATCGGCCCGCCTCAGGCCTTCGCCGTTCTTGCCGTGGCAGGCGGCGCACTGCTCCGCATAGACCCGCTTTCCATTCTCGACGTCAGGCTTGATCGTCCTGTCAATCTTGCCGATGCCACGCCCGGGGACCTTGTCTTCCGGCTTGAATTCTCCCTTCATCCAGTCGAAATAGGCCACCATGGCTTTCAAATCCATCCCATCCAACGGCAACACCACGCCGTTCATGGAGCGCCTGAAGCATCCGTTGATACGCTCCTCGAGCGTTATGACCTTGCCTGCACGCGGGGCGTAGCTGGGAAAGAACGCAGATACTCCGACGAATGGCGAACCGTCCGCCACCGTGCCGGCGTTGAGATGACAACTGTTGCAAGTCAGGTCGTCGCCGACGTGCTGAGGCAGCAGCGTCCGGGTCTCAAGATGCAGTCGCATGCCGCGTACCACCTCTGTGGCATTGGGAGCGGCAAGCATGTCCGCGAGGCGCGGCGTTTCAAATTTGGAGGAGTCCGTCGTCTTGGGATCAAGCTCCGCGCGTATCTTGGCCACATCAGACGACGTCACCGGCCTGGCGTTGTTGCCCCAACTGCTGCGCAGGAAGCTCAGAACTTCTGCCACTTCCTGATCGGAGAGCCGGGCAAAACCCGGCATGGTCCAGACGCGCGGATGGCTGGCGGTTTGCGCGGTTTTTGAGCCGGTCAGCGTGATGTGCACCAGTGTGGTCGGATCGGCGGACGCAATCGTCGGGTTCTGCACAAGCGGCGGGAAGATGCCAGCAACTCCGCCACCATCGTCACGATGGCAATTTGCGCAGAACTGCACATACGCCAATCCGCCACGCGTCGAAAATAGGGTGTCGGGCAATTTTGACGGTGGAACGCACTCGGGCGCAGACGGCGCGGGCTGCTCGTCTTTGCCCGGTGGGAGCGATTTCAGATAGGTGGCGATCGCGATCAGGTCGTCATCGCTGAAGTGCTGGCTGCTGAGATGGATGACCTCAACCATGCTTCCGGAAACCGTGCTAAAGCGGTTCTGTCCCGTTTTCAGCAACAGGGCGGTATCTTCCACCGTCCATAAATTGCGCAAGCTGAGCGCTCGCCACGCCTCCACCGTTGCGCCCGCGAGATAGTATTTGCCATTCGAACCGGCCTCGCTCATCGCCTTCTCCTGGAAGCCGATGCCACGCGGCGTGTGGCAGGAGCCGCAATGCCCAAGGCCCTGCACCAGATAGGCGCCCCGGTTCCAGACGGCATCCTTTCCCGCATCAGGCTTGAACGGATCATCATCGAGGAATGCCAAGTTCCAGAATTTCATTCCCCAGCGCATGCTGAACGGCCAGCGCATCTCTGCGGGCTTGTTGGGCTGGTTAACTGCGGCCACGCCGTGCTGGAAGTAAGCGTATAACGCGCGCATGTCGACGTCGCTTACCTTGGCATAGGAGGGGTAAGGCATCGCGGGGTACAGATTGTGCCCGTCGGCGGCTACGCCTTTGCGCATCGCGCGATCAAATTGCTGGAACGAATGTTGCCCGATGCCGGTCTGTTTGTCGGGCGTGATGTTGGTCGAAAACACTTTGCCGAACGGCGTCGCGAGTTCTCGTCCACCCGCCATCGCCGGTCCTTTCTCGGACGTGTGGCAGGCAAGGCAGTCGCCCAGTCTCGCGAGGTACTCACCGCGCGCGACTAACGCGGCTTCCGGCTCGGACGTTGCTGGCGCGCCTGGACGATTGTTAGCAGACCCCGTTACCGGATCAGCGGCCTGAACAGCGTGACCAAGAAAGAGAAGGGTGGCAAGAGCCGCGAGCGGCAGCCGGATGTTTCTCATCAGGACCGCCCTCCAATTCCGAATCGTCCTTCGTAACAAGTGTGATGAAGGATGATCTCCCGAACGGCGTTGATCCACGTCAAAGCGATTAAGCCGTCCCGGACGACGATCGCCGGATCAACAGGCACTGCATTACGTGCTTTGCGAGTCTCTAACCTTCTCAAATTCTTGGTAAGTCCGTGCGAAGCCAACTCGGCCGCGCCCGTCTCGGTGTCGAATGTTCTCAGTGATGTCCTCGCCGCCGCGAACGGCGACACGTCATGAAGGCGCGGGTCACGGTGGCGCAGTGTCACATCACACGCCGATCGCCGAAGCGTGATTGCCCCGCTCCTGCCCGAGGGAATGCCGACGCCTAACTGTCAGTCATGTAAATGGACAGCACGCGCGTATGGGTTGCGCGACAGCAACATGAGGATAGCATGACCAGCGTCAGATTTTTGGGCACGACGCTCGTTCTTTCCGCGCTTCTTGCCACGCCTGCCTCGGCATGGGACGCGGTCTCGGAGCCCGCCGCAGCCGCGGCTGCGGACCCGACCTTCTCCATCTATTCGAACGATGGCGGGAGATATTCGCGCACGATGGCCTCGCAGGCGCCGCTCGGCGACGCGTCGGGGCCGCATATGTTGGCACGGCCGCATCGCAGAAATCACACCGCCGGCGTCAAGCGCTACTGAACAGGACTTCGAAATCGCCAGCCTTCCTCATTGCCGGACAAGGCGCGCCGCGCACAAGACGGATCTTTCGCGCTAAAAAATCCCGCTCTGACGAGATGTCCCATTTTGACGACAAACCGCAAATGACTCACGAGTTAGTTTCTGACAATTGAGTTAGTTTCGCCGTCGCGAATTGTGTGAGCGGCTAAAAAAAAAGCGGGATAGCTTGGGACATTCTGCACCGCTCCGCGTTCTTTGCTCGCAGTGACCAAGCCATCGCCAGCGAGGGATGGTCAATGCGCACTCGTGGAGCGTCGGCCGATGCTCGCGCTCCGCAAATTCAACAAAGTACTGCGACGCGCAAAATCGTCTCGAAAGGAGTGCAGAGATGAAGCACGTGTTAGCCTCTCTCACCATCAGTGCCTGCCTGCTGCTCCCATCAGCGGGCGTAGTGTTGGGCGCGGGTCCTCCCACCAAACCTGCCCAAAATCCCACAACAGGACAGCAGGGTTCTAATCACGGCTTTAGCTGTACCACCAGCGGTGCAGGGATCAACACTCCTGGGAATGCTATTGCAGCGCCAGGGGCACCGTTCAATCCAAATGGGCAAGCAGGCGGAGTCTATGCGGGAAATCCGAATACGGCATCGGCAGCGAACGCAAATTCAACGGCCGCTGTTTCCCAATATGACGTGGCTTGCTCGCACCAAATGCCCTAGCCTTGGAGAACGGGCTGGATTGCCTGTTGTAGCCGAAAGCGTCGACGCCTCGGGCAAGCCGGCAATGCGTTGAAACAGGATGATAGCCACATGCGTCTCGTCGTTGTGGCGGGTCTGTTGTGCGCCTTGATTGTCGGGCTGGGCTATACTTATGGCCAGGATAGCTCGGTCCCGACCTTCCTCACGGCCCCAGTTGAACGGGGCAGCATATCGACGTTGGTAAAGGCCAGCGGCACCGTTGAAGCGGTCGCAAGCGTTGATGTCAGCTCGCAACTGTCAGGACGAATTGCGGACGTGTTCGTAAGTTTCAACGACGGCGTAACGGCTGGGCAGCCGATCGCGCAGATAGATCAGGAGATCTTTGCCGCCCGTGTCAAAGAAGCAAGAGCCTCCCTCAGAGTGGCGAGAGCCACCGCTCAAGTCCAAAAGGCAGCGCTGGAACGAGCGAAGGTCGCAGTGACGAATGCGCAGACTGCCGAAAAACTGGCGGAAGAGCAATCGACAGCGAATAAGGCCAGGCAAGACGAAGTGGAAAGAGAATTTCTGCGAAAGCTCGCATTGGCACGCACCGGAAGCGGTACCGAGCGAGACTTGAGCCAGGCGCGCGCTTTGCGCGATGCGGGGGCCGCTGACCTGCGCGCCTCCCTTGAACAAATCCAGATGAAGGTCGAGGCCATTGCGATTGCAGAGGCGGAAAGGAACATGGCCGAGGCCAATCTCGAGAATTCACAAGCGGTTGTCGAGCAGAGGCAGGCGGCCGTCGATCAGGCCGAACTTGATCTCGATCATACCGTGCTCCGTGCGCCGATCGACGGAATCATCATCAAGCGCGATGTCAATCCAGGACAAACGGTCGCCGTCAGTCTCGAAGCCAAGACGTTGTTCAAGATTGCGAACGATCTGCGTGAGATGGAAGTCCATGGCAAGATCGACGAGGCCGATGTCGGGCAATTGAAAGTGGGCCAGACGGTCCAGTTCACGGTGGACGCTTATCCTGATCGGATCTTCAACGGGCAGATTCTCCAGATACGCAAATCTCCCGAGGTCGTGCAAAACGTCGTCACCTATACGACAATCGTCTCCGCCCCAAATCCGGACCTTCTGTTGCTGCCGGGAATGACTGCCCAGCTTCGGATTGTTGTGAGTGACACTCGTGGGATCCTCAAAATTCCCAGCCAGGCGCTGCGCTTCCGGCCGAACGATGCCGGTCCTCCGACGGGTCACCAGAGCGCGAACCAGACCGCCTCCCAGGCCTCTGCGATGGTATGGCTGGTCGGCGGCGATGGGCGACCGCAACCGGTTGCAGTGAAACTGGGTGTGAGCGACGACAACAGCGCCGAGCTGCTGGAGGGCGCGCTTGCGGAGGACCAGCAAGTGATCATCGGGATTGCGAACTCACAAAAGCAAAGGGGCTATCTCGGCGTGCGGCTGGGATTTTGAGCAGGATTCCAAGATGGAGCCCCTGGTCCGAACCGTTGGAATTTCGAAGAGCTACCCCTCCGGAGGGACGATTGTTCGCGCGGTATCAAACGTGTCGCTCGCGATCGAGCACGGCGAGTTTGTTGCAATAATGGGCCGATCGGGTTCGGGAAAGTCGACCCTGATGAACCTTTTGGGTCTGTTGGATCGGCCCGATTCCGGCAGCTACGCGCTCAACGGTCGAGAAGTTGCAAAGCTGAGCGAGGAAAGACGCGCGGCCATCAGGAGCCACGACATCGGATTTATATTCCAGCTGCCGGCCCTCCTGCCGCGGGCAACTGCGCTGGAGAATGTCGAACTTCCGCTGATCTACGCCGGCATTCCTCCCTCAAGACGACGTCGCGAAGCCAAGGATGCGCTTGACCGCGTAGGCTTGGCCGACCGCGCTCATCATTGGCCAAATCAACTCTCGGGAGGAGAGCAGCAGCGGGTTGTCATCGCGCGTGCGACGGTGAACGATCCAGCTCTCATTCTCGCCGACGAACCGACCGGATCACTGGATAGTGCCACCAGCAATGAGATTCTGTCGCTGTTCGAGGCGCTTCATCGCGAAGGGCGCACGATCATCGTGGTGACGCATGCCACCGAGGTCGCCGATCGTGCGCGGCGACAGATCACCTTGCACGATGGACGAATCATCAAGGATGTCGCGGCGTCGGGCGACAATTCGCTTCCGACCCCCCTCGCTTTGGATTCCTTCCCATGAGTCCTCTGGAGAGTTTGCGAATCGGCACTCGGGCGCTTCGCGTCAACAAACTGCGGAGCGCCTTGACCGTGCTTGGGATCGTTGTTGGCGTCGGAGCCGTCGTCTGCATGGTCTCGGTCGGAGCTGGCGCACAAGCCGAAGTTTCCGAGAAGATCCGCACGCTTGGAGCCAACCTCCTGCTCGTCATGCCCGGAGCCAGAAATTCGGGTGGGGCGAGGCTTGAAGCGGGAACGCAGCCGACGCTGACGGAAGAGGACGCCGCTTCTATCCGCCGCGAACTGACGGACGTGCAGGTCGCGGCTCCGCTGCTGTCGCGCTCCCTCCCGCTAGTGGCCGCAAACAAGAACTGGGTGACAGTGGTGGCCGGAATAAATGCCGACTATCTGGTGGCTCGCGAATGGCAAGTCGCGAGCGGCCGATTGTTTACGAGCGATGAGATCACCTCCGGAATGAAAGTTGCCATCGTGGGGTCGGTTATCGTCGAGGAGCTTTTCAATGGGCACGCGGGACCGGGAGAGACGTTTCGGATCGGCAACGTCCCCTTCACCGTGATTGGCGTGCTGGACAAGAAGGGGTTGGGCGCAGCTGGCCGCAGCCAGGACGACGTCGTGTTCATTCCGCTGTCAGCTGCGAAAAGCCGGGTGCTGGGCGCTGTGCGCGGCACAACGCGCGAAGCACTGGATTTCATATCGATCAAGGTATCGGACGCAATTGAAATGCCGGAGATCGAACGGCAGATCGAGGCGCTGCTTCGGCAGCGGCACCGCATTCGCGCTGATGCGCCCAGCGATTTCAGGATCGAGAATCCAGCGGACATCCTGTTTGCACGAGGCGCCGCCGCGCGGCTCCTGGGCAGTCTGTTAATCGCGGTGGCAGGCGTTTCGCTGGTCGTTGGCGGCATTAGCATCATGAACATCATGCTGGTTTCGGTGACCGAGCGTACCCGCGAAATCGGATTGCGTATGGCGGTCGGGGCCAGCCGCCGCGACATCCGGTGGCAATTCCTGATCGAAGCCTTGATCCTGGCGCTGATGGGAGGGCTCGTGGGCGCAGTGTCGGGAGCCGCTGCGGCAGTCGCAATCGCGTGGAAAGCTGGTTGGCCTGTCCTGATCAGCCCATGGGCAATCGTCCTCGCTTGCGGATTTGCGGGGTTCATTGGAATTTCTTTTGGCCTCTATCCCGCCCATCGGGCCGCGCGGCTTGATCCAATTGTGGCGCTGCGCTTCGAATAGGTGGAGGTCTGATGTAGGCCCACGAGCCGACATCGCGTAGTCGGCGGCTGGATCCAGCGAAGGGTCAATCGTGGGCATCCCGAATTACCCCTGCGCCCTTCGTGTTTGGCGCACATTGACAAATTGTTGGCACGAACTGCCAAGACACGATTTCGCCCTTCGACTAAGGCGCGCCGGTTATCCCAGTGACGGGTGCAACCTCGGCCAGGATCGATGACCAACCAATCACCAATTCGCGTCTTCTTTAGCTGCCTATTTTGCGGTGCGGTGTATAGCGCCATCCAGACAAAGCAACCGGTCGTAGAAAACGGCCGCTTCGATTGTAAAGAGTGCAAGCGAACGCTCCATCGATGGTGGAGCGGATACGACTTTACAGATTGGCTGGGGCCGCTCAAACCGTAGCGGGCATTTCGCTATTCTTGGCGTTGGCGGACCCACTCATCGCAAGCCTGTCCACTGCTGAGCTAACGTCTGAGCTAACGTCGGCTCGCCGCGGTGTTTGAATGGCGAGAGCCCATCTGAAGCGGGAACGGCTCAAAGCCGCAGTTGCGGCTGGGCGGAGGCTTGTCCGCATCTGATATGAACCGCGCGTCTGCTCATCCACCGGCGATTGATTCTGCACGGGCTGCAAACGGCACTTCAAGCAATCGCGCCGTGGTTTCCTCGCCCCCCCTGGAAAATAGGATCAATCGCCGGGCCTTGCGGTTATCGCCCTGCTGAGACGGCTGGAACTCCGGCCGGCGGGCGTCAGCCAACATTGCATCACGCGCATCGCAGGCGGCTTTCGCCTGCGCTGTCGCGCGCGTGCGCAGATCGAGCGAGGCGACATGGCGATCGTGACTTTCAGGATGATCCCTCTCGTAGCGGTTGTAGCCATGATCGGAATGTCCGCGGAGGCCCGTGACGACGGTCGCTACGCGAGCTCTCCCCTCAAGGGCTGGTTCGAGAGCCTGCACAGCAAGGGTGGCGGCCCCTGCTGCGCCGACGCCGACGGCACCGCGCTCGATGACGTCGACTGGGACACGCGGGACGGACATTACCGCGTCAGGCTCCAGGGCGACTGGATCGAGGTGCCCGACGACACCGTGATCACCGAACCGAACCGCGTCGGCCGCACCATCGTCTGGCCCTATTACGTCAACGGTCGCGCCATAATCCGCTGCTTCATGCCCGGAAGCATGACGTAAGGCGGGACGAAGTCCGGAAGTTGGACGCGAATCCAGACCGGGCCTCGCACCGCGAACTTTGCCGTGAAGGCGAAACAGCGATCGGGCAGCACTCGGGCAGCACAACGTCCGCGGAAGGCGGAAAGCTCACATCAGCCGTCTTGCATCGCTCACTTCGACGAATTCGGCGTCGGGGTGGCTGACGATTGTGGCGACCATGATGCCGCTGATGATCAGCGACCATGCGGTGTCCCAATAGATCCAAAACATGTGCCTGCCTCCGTTTCGACGTCCTCCGCTCGCGGAATCAGGATAACGGCAAGGCAAGGCTGCCGTTCCCGGCGCGATTGCGGCGCGACGATGTGCGGGTGAAGCGCGGGGGTATCTTTGATTGGTCGGCAGTGGCGCACGACCGGTTTGACCGATGTGGCGCTTTGCCACGACGTGCTCATCGTGCGGCCCCGGGGGCGAGGGCGCAGCATTGGATCGCAATTGCGTGAGCTGTTTTCGCCTGTGAATGAGTTCATAGGATCGTCGCCGTTTGCAGTGCACTATCGCAGACGCCGGGGGCATCAAGATTTCGACCGACGGACTTGGCCTGATGCGGAAACGACTCGTCGCCTGGACTATTCTGACCTGCGCGCTGCTTGCGGTCGCGGTGTGGGGCCTGCTCGGGCCACCCGAATATGCGTCCGGCCCACAACTGCCGTCCCGCAGCCTGACAGCGGCGGTGCGGTAGCTCCTCAGCGCAACCGATACAATTCCGGCATCGATCGATCCCAACTGGAATTTGGTGCGACGGCGCGCCTGCCGCTATCCTCCACGGCAAACCGCAAATGCCTGGCTGAAGGAGGAGCCCATGCTGAAATCGACCCGCCGCAGCGCGCCACGCGCTGCGATCGCCACCACCCTCACCTTCCTCGCCCTCATTTCTGGAGTCCACGCCGGCATGGCCGAGACCTTCGCCTATATCGGCAACGCCGACAGCAACGACATCAGCGTGTTCAAGATGGCCGAGAGCGGCGAAATGTCGCCGGTGCAGACGGCCGCGTTCACCGGTGTCGACAAGCCGGGCTCCTCGACGCCGCTCGCGATCACGCCCGACCACCGCGTGCTGATTGCCGGCGTGCGTTCGCAGCCATTCCTCGCGGTGAGCTTTGCGATCGATCCCAAGACCGGCCAACTCAGCCATATCGGCAACGGGCCGCTCGCTGACAGCATGGCGAACATCGCCAGCGACCGCAGCGGCAAATTCCTGTTCAGCGCCTCCTATGGCGGCAACAAGGTCGCGCTGAATCCGCTGCTTGCAAACGGCGTTGCCGGCGAGCCGAAGCAGGTTATTCCGACCGGGCTGAACGCGCACGCCTTCCTGCCCTCGCCCGACAACCGCTTCGTGTTCGCAACCAATCTCGGCTCCGACCAGGTGCTGGCCTTTGCGTTCGACGCCACGGCGGGCACGCTGACGCCGAGCGATCCGCCGGCGATCAAGCTGCCGGAGAAGTCGGGGCCGCGGCACTTCGTATTCCATCCCAATGGAAAGTTCGTCTATCTCATCCACGAACTGAACGGCGACGTCGCAGCGTTCAACTATGACGCCAAGAGCGGCGCCTGGACCGAGATCCAGCGCACCACCGCGCTACCCGAAGGATTTTCCGGGAAGCCTTGGGCCGCCGACATCCACATCACCCCGGACGGGCGCTTTCTCTACGCCTCCGAGCGCACCACCAATACGCTCACCGCCTACAAGGTCGATGCTGTCAGCGGCAAGCTGACCACGGTTGGCAGCGTCCCGACCGAGAAGCAGCCGCGCGGCTTTCACATCGATCCCTCGGGGCGCTATCTCGCCGCGGTCGGCGAGCTCTCCGACAGCATGACGGTCTATGCGATCGACCAGACCAGCGGCGCGTTGGCTAAGCTGAAGTCCTACGCCACCGGCAAGAAGCCGAACTGGGTGGAGTTCTTGAGCCTGCCGTAAGGGCTCTTTGCTCCACTCCCTCCGCATCGTCATGGCCGGGGGTAGCCGTCCGAAGGACGGCGTCGCTTCCGCTCGCCTATGACCCGGCCATCCACGTGTTTCGGCGTAAATGGCGCCAAAGTCGTGGATGCCCGGGACAAGCCCGGGCATGACGAGTTTGCCGGGTGGCGACACCAGCGAACCTTAGCTCCGGTCCCGAAGACTAATTCGACAGGCGGCCTCGCGCCGCCTGCGTTGCTGCGGCATTCTCATCCGGGTCCGACCATTGTCTGCTCTTGGCCCGCCGCGGCCGCTTCTGCTATCGATGAGGCCGTCAAGGCCCCAACCGGAATGACCGATGCGTCCATTGCCTGCGCGTTCCTTTTCCAGACCTCTCGTTGCTCTCACCGGATTGCTGTTGCTGTCCGCCCAACCCACGCTGGCCGCCGATGACGACGCGCCCAAGGGGCCGGCGGTCACGGTGCTGAAGGTCGCAAAATCCTGCTTCTCCGACATCGTCGAGGCCACCGGCACGATCATCGCGCGCGAGGAAACGTCGGTGCGGCCCGAGCGTCCGGGCCTGAAGGTGACTGAGGTGCTGGCGGAAGCCGGCGACACCATCACCGCCGGACAGGTGCTGGCGCGCCTCGCGCTGCCCGAGGGCGGTACGCTTCAGGTCACGGCACCGGTGGCGGGCGTGATCGCCACATCGACTGCGCAGATCGGCGGGCTCGCCTCGGCAAAGGGCGAGGCGCTGTTCACGATCGTGGCGCGCGGCGAATATGATCTCGTCGGCCTGGTCGCGACCACCGATATACGCAAGCTCGCTGTCAATCAGCCGGCGACGGTGCGCATCGCCGGCGCCGGCGATATCGACGGCAAGGTGCGCCGCATCGGGCCGACCGTCGAGCCGAACATCCAGCAGGGCATGGTCTATATCGGCATCTCGTCGCAAAAGCGGCTGTTGCTGAACGCGAGTGGACGCGCGCTGATCAAGACCGGCCAGAGCTGCAACGTCGCGGTGCCCCTGACCGCCGTGCAGTATTCCTCCGCCGGCACCGTGGTGCAGGTGATCCGCCGCAACCGCGTCGAGACCAAGCGCGTCGAGCTCGGATTGATGTCGGGCGGCAATATCGAGGTCCGCGATGGCCTCAACGAAGGCGATGTCGTCGTTGCCCGCGCCGGCGCGCTGCTGCGCGAAGGCGATCCCGTGCGCCCGGTGATGGCGAGCGCGGAAGTGGCGAAGTAGAGCTGAGAGATTGGACTGGGCCCCGGCTCTGCGTCGCATCATTGCATGATGCGCCGCGTCCGGGGCACGAGACTTCGCTAGACTTTACGAGAAACTAGCCGCCGGCTTCGCCGAACTGGACGTCTTCGAGCAGCGAGGAGGAGACGGTCGGGACCTGGTCGCCTTCGGAGGCGCGGGAGATGGCGACGCGGGTCTTGTTGAAGACGCCTTCGGCGCTGCCCTGCGCATTGAGGTTGTTGAGGAACTCGCTGACCAGCACGCTGTGCTCGCCCTTGCCGTCGTCGGCGACCTTGCCGGGCGAGGCCGAGGAGAGGATCAGCGCGTTGTCGGTCGCGCTGATCGGCGCGAGGCCGTGGCTGTAGGAGCGGAAGCGGCGCTCATAAGGATTGCGGCGGGAAGCATCGACGACGACGAGCTTGGCCTTGGCGCCCTGCTCCTTCATCATCTCGAGCACGCCGTCGATGGAGACGCCCTGGCGGCGAACGTCGCTCTCCTTCCAGATCACGGCATCGACCGGCAGCATGTAGCTCTCGCGGCCGGCCTGCACGCCGAAGCCACCGAAGAACAGCATGACTGTAGTGTCGCTCTTGATCCGGGACTTCAGGCGGTTGACGGCGCGGACCATGTCGTCCTTGGTCGCGTCTTCCACCATGTCGACGTCAAAGCCGTTCTTGCGCAGGGCCGAGGACAGCGCGCGGGCGTCGTTGATTGACTGCGTCAGCGGCTCGTTGGCGTCGGGGTAATGTCCATTGCCGATGACGAGCGCAAGGCGCGAGGACTGGCCGATCGAGCCCGTGACCTGGTCGGTCGATACGGCCTTGGCGGCATCGAGCGTGCGCATGTTGAGGGCAGCATGGGCACCGATCACGAGCGACACCGTGCCGATGAGGGCTGCGGCGACTGCGATCGTGCGTCGGGAAATGTCGAGCTGCTTTACATTCATCTCGCTTCATTCCTGTCAGTGCCAAAGACCAGCCCAGCGCGCGCACACTGTTTGAGTAGCGCGATAGCGTCTTTCGGTTTGAGGGATTGGCCGGGGACGTGCCCCCGAACTGCGCGCAATTTGCGGCGCCGCACCAAACAAATCCTTAACCGGATATAGTGTCGCGGGCAATAGATCGCCAAAAAATTGAACTAAGCCACTGAATTAATTGGTTAATATCCCAAGCCAGATTTCTGCTTATTTGGTCCCCCGCAGCCTTCCGGAGGCCGGTCCTGCAGCCCTCGTACCGGCTTTTTCCGTGACGTTCATCACATTTGTTTTTCCCGCGAATCCGGGTAGTTTTTCAAAGACTTGTTGGGGGTGGCGCGCAGGTGGGAGCGTGCCGGCCGGCCCCCGGCCAAGGCCCCGCGACCAGGTATTTCATGAGCTTTCATTATTTTGCCGGCGCCGCCTGCCGGGCGCTGACGGCGCGGAAGGACGGCCCCTCGCTTTACGATGTCTGCGATCCCGTGCTGGCGGGCCCAGCCGCCGGCGATCCGCATCTGGCCAAATTCTACAAGACCGCGCTCGGCAACCCCGCACTGCGGGTGCTGCTCCGGCGGGCCGGTCTGCCCGAGCTGCGTAACGAGACGAAGCTGACCCGGCTGCGCGAGGCGCTGGTGCGCGCCCGCGACGAGGCCGAGCCCGACTGGGCCGCGGTCGGCCAGCCCGTCGCCGATCTCGTCGACAGCATCGCGCTCGACCATCCCAAACCGCCGCCGGCGTTATTCGACGGCGCCATGCCGCCGCCAGCGCAAATCGACAGCGTGATCCGCGACTGCGCGCAACATCTGCTCAGTTCGTATCGCAAGAACGGCTTTCTGCCGACCTATGCCGCCTTCAACCTGATGGGCGATCCCGACTTCCGCGGGCGCGAGCTGATCATGGCGCTCACGGGCCTCAACGCGCGCGGATACAAGAACTCCTCGCTGCTGTTCAACCTCGCCCGCGTCTTCATCGCACGCTCGCCCGCGCACGCCGTGATCAATCCGCCCTGGACCGGCATCGCCGAGCCGATGTGGGAGCCGGTGCAGATCCGCCACCGCTCGGCCTATTACGATGCATTCTTCATCGAGGCGATGCTGAGCTATCTCGAGACCGGGCTCGCCTCACTGGCCGACAAGATCGCAGCGGAGCGCGCCGTCGCCGACATGGTCGATTTCTGCGTCAACATCAGCCGCGAAGAGGTCGAGGGCATCGACGGCGCAAGATTCAACGTCATCACCGCGCTCGCGCCGGCACCGCATCCGCGCTTTTCCCGCTTCTTCGCGCAGATCAAGCAGGACCTCGGCTTCGGCATCTACGTGCCGGATTGCGACACCACGGCGTGCTCGATCTCTGCGGCGACGCAGGCAGGCTGCACCGATCCGATCATCGACCAGCCGCTCTTGGATTTCTACGCCGGCTACCAGGTGCGCGCCGGCGTCAACGAGCCTCGCGTAACCGTGCCGCTCAACGACAATATTGACTACGAGGGCGGGGTCGCGACCTGGATCGACAATCTCAGCGGCGAGCGGCCCTACGGCAATGATCTCGATCCGACGCTCAATCTCGATATTCTCGAGGTGAGCTTCCGCAACCTTGCGCGCTGGAAAATCCTGGAGACGCCGGCGCGGCTCGCCACCGTGCATCGCATCATCGGCTTCCAGAAGCGGCTTGCCGCGAGTAGCGCCTTCGCCAATCCGCGCTCGCACATCTATTATCTGCCGGAACTCTACAGCGCCTATTTCGGCCGCTGCTACGCGGCCTTCCTGGCGCTGCCGCTCGCGGCGCAGGCCGCGATCGACCCCAACGGCGATTTCGATTTCATCCGCCATCGCGTGCTCTCCTACGTCAAGGGCGAGCTGATGGCCGCCGAGATGAACGTGTTCGACGCCGCGCTCGCGCTCATCGCCCTCGGTCATCTCGGTGCCGACCCGCGCGCCTTCGCGCCGGCGTTGAACGTGATCGTTGCGAGCTTGGGCGAAGGCGGCCGCCGCGGCCCGTTCCGCGCCTATGAATGGAACAAGATGAAGACGCCGACGCGGATATTGGTCGGCGGACCTGAGGTGACATCGGCCTTCGTGCTGATGGGACTGGCGGTTGCGAAGCGGGCGATGGCGGGACGGGGGTGAGACTGGCCTCTCGTGCCCCGGACGCAGCGCAGCGCTTCTTCAGCGGTGCGCTGCAGAGCCGGGGCCCATGCCTCCGCGATGCCAGCAGTTTTTGGGTCCCGGCTCTGCGGAGCGGCGTTGCACGCCGCACCGCGTCCGGGACACGAGAGCGGTGAGATCCGTCACAATGACGGGAAGTTGAAAGCCTATACCTTAGGCAGGCGCTGGCCGAGTGGCCAAAAGCCGACCACAATTGCGGGGTCTATCGAGATTTTCATCTTACGCGGACCGGCATGTTGCGAAAATTCCTGATTGCGCTGTCTCTGCTCAGCTTCTCCTTGCTCGGCTTGCCGTCGCTGGCGCTGGCCGCCGACATTACCGGCACGGCAAAGGTCCGCGACGGCGATTCCGTCCTGATCGGCAACACGCGGATCCGGCTCGGCGGCATCGACGCGCCCTCGGCCGACCAGCTCTGCCTCAACACCAAGAGCGAGCGCTGGACCTGCGGCGTCGCGGCGCGCGACGAGCTCGCCAAATACACCGAGGGCAAGAACTGGGTCTGCCATGGGCGCTCGATCGACCGGCGCGGCCGCACTGTGGCGCGCTGCGAGGTCGACGGCGAGGACATCCAGAAGTGGCTGGTGCGGAGCGGCTGGGCACTGGCCTATACCCGTCTCTCCCACGACTACGCCGCCGATGAGGCTGCCGCGCGCGAGGCCAAAGCCGGCATGTGGCAGGGCGCCTTCATCGCGCCCTGGGACTGGCGCGTGCGCAACAAGAAGACCGCCATCCTGGGCGCGACCAAGCCGCCGGAGGGAGCCCATGCGGTCCTGCTCGCCTCCGCCTCCGGGCCGGTCGCGCCGTCGCCGGACTGCACCATCAAGGGCAACGTCAACAGCGCCGGCGAATGCATCTTTCACCAGCCGACCAGCCGCTGGTACGCGCAGATCAAGATGAAGATCAGCAAGGGCACCCGCTGGTTCTGCTCGGTGGAGGAGGCGGAGGCCGCCGGCTGCCGCGAGACGAAGCGATAAACCCACTCCAGACCTGCATTTTTACGTGCTTTTCTTGGGTGTCCACGGCGCGTAAAAGCGTAGTTCAGCAACCCACCATCAGCCTGTTCTCAAGCAACAAGGACCAACAGCAATGACCGTTCGCGCGGGCCGCGAATTTCTGGCCATCCCCGGGCCCACCACGATGCCCGACGATGTGCTGCGGGCGATGCATCGTCCGGCGATCGACATCTACTCCAAGCAGATGACCGATCTGACCGAGAGCCTGCTCCGCGACATCTCGAGGCTGTTCGCGACCAAGGGCAAGTCCTACATCTACATCGCCAACGGCCATGGCGCCTGGGAAGCCGCACTGAGCAACGTGCTGTCGCGCGGCGACAAGGTGCTGGTGCTCGAGAGCGGCCGCTTCGCGGTTGGCTGGGGCAATGCGGCGGCGCTGATGGGCGCCGAGGTCGAGGTGCTCAAGGGCGACTGGCGCCGCGCGGTACGGCCGCATGAGGTCGAGGAGCGCCTGCGCCGCGACAAGGAGCACACGATCAAGGCCGTCGTCGTCGTCCAGGTCGACACCGCCTCGGGCGTGCAGAACGACATCGAGGCGATCGGCAAGGCGATCAAGGCGAGCGGTCATCCCGCGCTGTACATGGTCGATACCGTCGCCTCGCTCGGCTGCATGCCGTTCGAGATGGACAAATGGGGTATCGACGTCGCGATGTCCGGCTCGCAGAAGGGCCTGATGACGCCGCCCGGTCTCGGCTTCGTCTCCGCGGGCGAGCGCGCGCTCGAGGCGCACAAGAAGGCCAACATGTCGACGCCCTATTGGAGCTGGAGCGAGCGCGAAGGCACCGAGCACTATCGCAAATATGCCGGCACCGCGCCGGTGCATCTGTTGTTCGCGCTGCGCCAGGCGATCGATCTCTTGCACGAAGAGGGCCTGGAGAACGCCTTCCGTCGCCACAGCCTGCTCGGCGAGGCCGCGCGCCGCGCGGTCGGCGCCTGGTCGGAGGGCCAGGTGCTCGGCTTCAACGTAGCCGAGGCCAGCGAACGCTCCAACACCGTGACCACGGTGACCATGAGCAACGGCCACGATCCGGCGGCCCTGCAACGCTATTGCAAGGAGAAGTGCGGCGTCGTGCTCGGCACCGGCATCGGCGATCTCTCCGGCCAGGCCTTCCGCATCGCCCATATGGGCCATGTCAACGCCCCGATGCTGCTCGGAACGTTAGGGGTGATCGAGGTCGGGCTGAATGCGCTGAAGATCCCGCACGGCAAGGGCGGGCTCGAGGCCGCGGTTGCGTATCTCGGCGAAGAGGTGGCGGTGTAAGGTTCGTCTCGTGCCCCGGACGCAGCGCAGCGCGCAGCGGTGCGCTGCTGAGCCGGGGCCCATACGGCAACGCTGGGTCCCGGCTCTGCGGAGCGGCGCCATAAGCGCGTTTACGCGCGTCTTTCGACGCGCTATGGCGCCGCACCGCGTCCGGGACACGAGAAGCCTTCTTTAATTCCCCCGCGTTCGATCTGATATAGGGACGAGACACATCCCTGCCACGAGGATCGATTTGCCCAACGCCATCAGCCAAACCCGCCCGCCCGTCGCCCCGCGCCGGCCGCTTTCCTGCACGCGGCACGGCATCACCGTGACCGACGATTATGCCTGGCTGAAGGATGAGAAGTGGCAGGAGGTGCTGCGCGATCCCGCAGTGCTGGATCCCGACATTCGCAAATATCTCGACGAAGAGAACACCTACACCGAAAGCCTGCTCGGCCACACCGCCGCCTTGCAGAAAACGCTGGTGCGCGAGATGCGGGGACGGATCAAGGAGGACGATTCCAGCGTGCCGTCGCCGGACGGGCCGTTCGCCTATTTCCGCAAGTTCCGCGAAGGCGGGCAGCACGAATTGTTCGGCCGCATGCCGCGCGACGGTGGCGACAGCCACATCGTGCTCGACGGCGACGCGCTCGCCAAGGACCACAAATATTTCAAGTTCGGTGGCAGCCGGCACTCGTACGATCACAAGCTGCAGGCGTGGAGCGCCGACACCAAAGGCTCCGAATATTTCTCGATCCGCATCCGCGACTGGGCCACCGGCAAGGATCTCGACGACGTCGTCGAGGAGACGGACGGCGGCATCGTCTGGAGCGAGGATGCGAAGTCCTTCTTCTATGTGAAGCTCGACGACAATCACCGCCCGATGCAGGTGTGGCGGCACCGGCTCGGCACCAAGCAGGCGGACGACATGCTCGTCTATGAAGAGCAGGATTCCGGCTGGTTCACCCATCTGCACGAGAGCACTAGCGGCCGCTTCTGCGTGATCGCCGGCGGCGATCACGAGACAAGCGAGCAACGGCTGATCGATCTCGCAAATCCCGAGGCGCCACCGCGCCTGGTCGCGGCGCGACAGGAGGGCGTGCAATATTCGCTGGCCGATCGTGGCGACGAGCTCTTCATCCTCACCAATGCGGATGACGCGATCGACTTCAAGATCGTCACCGCACCGCTCGCCGCACCTGAGCGCAAGAACTGGCGCGATTTGATCCCGTATCGGCCGGGGATCTACATCATCGATCTCGATCTCTATGCCGGCCATTTGGTGCGGCTAGAGCGCGCCAATGCGCTGCCGGCGATCGTGATCCGTGACCTCTCGACCAAGGAAGAGCACGCCATCGCCTTCGACGAGGCCGCCTATTCGCTGGACACCATGGGCTCCTACGAATTCGAGACGACGACCCTGCGTTTCTCGTATTCGTCGATGACGACGCCGTCGGAAGTCTACGACTACGACATGAGCAAGCGCACGCGCGTGCTCCGCAAGCGCCAGGAGATCCCGTCCGGCCACGATGCGGCCGACTATGTCACGACGCGCATCATGGCGAAATCGCATGACGGTGCCGAAGTGCCGGTCTCGATCCTCTATCGCCGCGGGCTCAAGCTCGACGGCTCGGCGCCACTGTTACTCTACGGCTACGGCTCCTACGGCATGGCGATGCCGGCCTCGTTCAGCGCCAACCGCATGTCGCTGGTCGATCGCGGCTTCGTCTATGCCATCGCGCATATTCGCGGCGGTGCCGACAAGGGCTGGGGCTGGTATCTCGACGGCAAGCGCGAGAAGAAGACGAATTCGTTCGACGACTTTGCCGCCAGCGCCCGCGCACTGATCGCAGAAAAGTATACGAGCGCAAAACGCATCGTCGGCCATGGCGGATCGGCCGGCGGCATGCTGATGGGCGCGGTCGCCAACCGCGCCGGCGAGCTGTTCGCCGGCATCGTTGCCGAGGTGCCGTTCGTCGACGTGCTCAACACCATGCTCGACGACACGCTGCCGCTGACGCCGCCGGAATGGCCCGAATGGGGCAACCCGATCGAGAGCGAGAAGGATTTTCGGACGATCCTCTCTTACTCGCCCTATGACAATGTTGCGGCGAATGAGTATCCGGCGATCCTGGCGATGGGCGGACTGACCGACCCGCGCGTCACCTACTGGGAGCCGGCCAAATGGATCGCCCGCCTGCGCGCGACCATGAGCGGCGGCGGCCCGGTCCTGCTGCGCACCAACATGGGCGCCGGCCATGGCGGAGCATCGGGGCGCTTCGACCGGCTCGATGAAGTCGCGATTGTGTATGCGTTTGCGCTGTGGGCGGTCGGAATGGCGGAGGCAGGGGTGTAACCCATCGTCGTCCCGGCGAACGCCGGGACCCATACCGCGTGATCCATCGGTGAAGTGCGGGTAGCAGTACCGATCAAGACCTCTTAACTACAAGCCTTCGCCAAGCTGCTCCCTGTGGTTATGGGTCCCGGATCAGCGCTTCGCTTGTCCGGGACGACAACCGAGAATGTAGCGTGATCTGCAGAACAATCAGCGGCCATTTGCCTTCCGCCACGCCGCAAAATCAGTCAGCGTCTGCGGATCGGTCGCCGGATAGAGGCCGAAGATGCCGCGACCCTTGCCCACTTCCTCGGTGACGAAATCCTCGAACGCGGTCATCTCGAAGGTCTCGTTGGCGATCTCGTCCGCAAGATGCGCGGGGATCACGATCACACCGTCGCTGTCGCCGAGAATGACGTCGCCGGGGAACACCGGCGCATCGCCGCAGCCGATGGGTACGTTGATCTCGATTGCCTGGTGCAAGGTCAGATTGGTCGGCGCACTGGGGCGGTGATGGAAGGCCGGGAAGCCGAGCCTTGCGATCTCGGCCGAGTCGCGAAAACCGCCGTCGGTGACGACACCGGCGACACCGCGCTTCATCAATCGCGTGATCAGGATCGCGCCGGCGGAGGCGGCGCGCGCGTCCTTGCGGCTGTCCATCACCAGCACCGCGCCGGGCGGGCAATCCTCGACCGCTTTGCGCTGCGGATGCGAGCAATCCCTAAACACATCGATGGTGTTGAGATCCTCGCGCGCCGGCATGTAGCGCAGCGTGAAGGCCTCGCCGACCATGGTCGGCTGGTCCGGGCCGAGAGGATGGACGTCCTGGATCATCTGGATGCGCAGGCCGCGCTTGAACAGCGCGGTGGCGACGGTGGCGGTGGAGACGGATTTGAGCTTGTTGCGGGTGGCTTCGCTGAGTTTTGTCATGATGTTCTCTCTCGTCTTCGTCATTCCGGGGCGCGCCACTTGGCGCGAGCCCGGAATCCATACTCCAGATCGTGGTTATGGATTCCGGGCTCGCCGCTTCGCGGCGCCCCGGAATGACAGTTGTGTTAGTAGATGGACGGTTCGCCGATCGGCGCACCGAAATCGGTCTCCAGGAAGTCGAAGTCGCAGCCATCATTGGCCTGCTTGATGTGCTTGGTGAACATCCAGCCATAGCCGCGCTCGAAGCGGCGCTCGGGCTGCTTCCAGGCGGCGCGGCGCTTTTCGAGCTCGGCCTCTGATACGTCGAGATTGATGGTGCGAGCGGCGACGTCGAGCGTGATGCGGTCGCCGTTCTGCACCAGCGCCAGCGGGCCGCCGACATAGGATTCGGGCGCGACGTGCAGGATGCAGGCGCCATAACTGGTGCCGCTCATGCGTGCATCCGAGATGCGCACCATGTCGCGCACGCCCTGCTTCACGAGCTTGGTCGGGATCGGCAGCATGCCCCATTCCGGCATGCCCGGCCCGCCCTGCGGCCCCGCGTTGCGCAGGACCAGGATATGATCCTCGGTGACGTCGAGATTGGGATCGTCGACCGCCTTCTTCATCGAGGCATAGTCGTCGAACACGAGCGCCGGCCCGGTATGCTTGAGGAAGCGCGGCGCGCAGGCGCTCGGCTTGATGACGCAGCCGTCGGGCGCGAGGTTGCCCTTGAGCACGGCGAGCGCGCCTTCCTTGTAGATGGGATTGTCGACCGAGCGGATCACGTCGTCATTGTGCACTTCCGCATGGGCGATATTCTCACCGAGAGTCTGGCCGGTGACGGTGATGCAGTCGAGATGCAGATGCGGCTTGATCTGGCCCATCAGCGCCGGCAGGCCGCCGGCATAGAAGAAATCTTCCATCAGATAGGCATCGCCGCTCGGACGGACGTTGGCGATCACGGGCACCTTGCGGCTGGCCTTCTCGAAATCGTCGAGGCCGATGTCCTGGCCGGCGCGGCGGGCCTGCGCGATCAGATGAATGATCGCGTTGGTCGAGCAGCCCATCGCCATCGCCACCGCGATCGCGTTCTCGAAGGCCTTGTGGGTCTGGATCGTCTGCGGCGTCAAATCCTCCCAGACCATCTCGACGATGCGGCGGCCGCATTCGGAGGCCATGCGGATGTGGTTGGCGTCCGCGGCGGGAATCGAGGAGGCGCCCGGCAGCGTCATGCCGATCGCTTCGGCGATCGCGGTCATGGTCGAGGCCGTGCCCATGGTCATGCAGGTGCCATAGCTGCGGGCGATGCCGGCTTCGATGTCGAGCCAGTCGCGATCCGAGATCTTTCCGGCGCGCCGCTCGTCCCAGTATTTCCAGCCGTCCGAACCCGAGCCGAGCGTCTTGCCCTTCCAGTTGCCGCGCAGCATCGGGCCCGCCGGCAGATAGATCGCCGGGATGTTCATCGAAGTCGCGCCCAGCAGCAGCGCCGGCGTGGTCTTGTCGCAGCCGCCCATGAGCACCACGCCGTCGACGGGATGGCTGCGCAGCAGTTCCTCGGCGTCCATCGCCAGCAGATTGCGGTAGAGCATGGTGGTCGGCTTCAGCAGCGATTCCGACAGCGACAGGGCCGGCAGCTCCAGCGGCAGGCCGCCGGCCATCAGGATGCCGCGCTTGACGTCGTCGACGCGCGACTTGAAATGCATGTGGCAGGGCTGGGCGTCCGACCAGGTGTTGAGGATCGCGATGATCGGGCGGTCCTTCCACTCCTCCGGGGCATAGCCCATCTGCATGGCGCGCGAGCGGTGTCCGAACGAGCGGAGATCATCGGGCGCAAACCAGCGCGCGCTACGGAGCTGGTCGGGTGTTTTCTTCTTGGTCATTATCCTTGTCCCTCAGGGAATCCGCCCTGCTCTTCTCACAGGCCGTCCGCCCCTCGCAAGCCGCTGGCCGGGAACGGGCGCCTGCTATGCATGCGGGCGTGCATACATCCCGCTGCACCGCACCATCGAGGCAAAGCTGCCGGACAATTCTGAAGTGCTTGCGGGCTGGCCAGAATCTGCGCAACAATTTGGTATTTGATGCTTTGTTCATGGTCGTTCAGGGCTCGCCCGATCCGGCCCGGAGGAATTTGAGATGTGGCCAACATCCTGATTGTGGATGACGATCCGGCCGTGCAGATCACAACCCGCCTGATCTTCGAGAGAGCCGGTCATCCCGTCACGGTCGCCGGCGATGGTCACAAGGGACTTGCGCCGTTCGAGGCCGAGGCGTTGTTCGCTGCGGTCGATGGCTGCCTCAAGGCTTCGCAATCTTCATCTCCGCCCCAACCCGGCGTCAGCCCAGGCCGCGGATGACGGGACCGTCCATGTTGCAGCGTAGCAGAACATTCCGGCCCATTCCCGACGCGGCGCGAAGGGCGACATGACCCTCGCAACCCGGCTGGCCATCGCAATGAGCCTGTTGGTCGCGGTCGCGGTCTCCGCTGTCGGATGGCTGAGCCATTACAGCCTGCAGCAGGCTTTCCTGCCGCGCGTGCTCGATCGCATTGAAAGCCAATCACGGCTGATGGCGTCCCAACTCGAAGCTCAGACCAACGGCGCGCGCGCCGACATCGCAACGTTCCACTCAGATGCCGCCGTGCGCGGCATGATCGATGCCCATTTCAACAACGGCATCGATCCAATCGATCGCCTTTCAGAAACAACTTGGCGTGAGCAATTGCTGACGCGCCTCGTGGCCGATGTCGGGGCCAACCCGACCTACACGAAATTTCGCATCATCAACGCCGACGGCAGCGAATATCTGCGCGTCGACCGAACCGGCCCGACCGGATCGGTGCGCATCGTTCCCAACGATGCCCTGCAAAATAAGGACGAGCGCTCCTTCTTCCAGGACACGATCAAGCTGTCCGAAGGTCAGGTCTACGTCTCTCCGGTCGACCTGAGCGTCGACGACGGCGTGATCCAGATGCCCCATGTTCCGACGTTGCGCGTTGCGGCACCACTGTTTGGATCCGATCACCGGCTGTTCGGCATCGTCGTCATCAATGTCGACATGCGACAAGTGTTCGACCGCATTCGGATATCGATCCGGCGCGGCGAGTCGGTCTACGTCGTCGGCCGTAACGGCGACTATCTCGTGCATCCGGATCGGACTCGCGAGTTCGGTTCGCAACTGGGGACACCGACGCACTGGCAGGATGACTTCCCCTATTTCGCTGCAATCACCGGATCGACCCATGGCGCTACCCAAGTCGTGCCGGGCAGCGACGACAGGCCGAACGGCACCGCGATCTCGCCCGCGATCCTCGCCGAGGGCCAATGGGTCGGCATCATCCGCGTCGTGCCCAACGCCGTCTTCATGGCGCCGGCGGTCACAATCGAAAACAACACAATCACGATCGGCATCATCGCGATGATGGTCGCGGCCGTACTGGCCGTGCTCCTGGCGCGATCGCTGACCCGGCCGATCGTTCGGCTCACCGCGGCGGTCGAGGCGATCGGGCGCGGCCATTCCGCCGAGATCCCGGTCAACGCGCCGGGCGAGACCGGCATGCTGGCGCGGGCGTTTGCGCGCATGGTCGAGGAGACGAAGGCGAAGACATCAGCGCTGGAGCATGAGGTGGAGGCGCGGCGGCGCACCGAGGCCGCGCGCGATCATCATGCCGCGCGCGAGCGGCTATTCAGCGCGGCGGTCGAATCTTCCGACGATGCGATCATCATGCAAACGCTCGACGGGATCATTACGGGCTGGAATCCGGCCGCCGAGCGCCTCTACGGCTATTCTGCGGAGGAGGCCGTCGGCCAGCCGACCTCGATCATCATACCTGCCGAACGCCGCGAGGAAGGGAAGGACTATCTGCGGCGGATTGCGCTAGGCGAGTGGATCGAGAACTTCGAGACCGTGCGGATGCACCGCGACGGCAGCCTGCTCGATATATCGGTAAGTCTCTCTCCGATCCGGGGCCCTTCGGGCGAGATCATCGGTGCGTCGGGCTCGGCACGCAGTCTCACCGAGGCGCGGCGGACCGAGCGGGCTCTGCAACAGCAGTTGGAGGAGCGGCGGCAGCTGTTTGACACCTCGCAGGACCTGATCCTGATCATGGACCCGCAGGGCCATATCGTGCAGATCAGCCCGAGCAGCATGGCCGTTCTCGGCTATCGGCCGGAGGAAGTGATCGGCCGCAGCGGCGTCGATTTCATCCATCCCGCCCACCTCGAGCGGTTCCGCGAAGAAATGCGCGCGCTCCGGCGCGGCGGACGTCCGAAGTTTGCCGACACCCGTTGCTTCCACAAGGACGGGCGCGAGGTCTGGCTGTCCTGGCTCGGCAACTGGTCGGATCAAGCCAGGCGCTTCTTCTTCGTCGGACGCGACATGACCGAGGCGAGGCTCGCGGAAGAGTCCTTGCGCGAAAGCGAGCAGCTCGCGCGCAACATCGTCGAGACCGCGCTCGACGCCTTCGTCCAAACCGATGACCGGAGCAGCATCCTGAACTGGAGCTCGCGGGCCGAAGAGCTGTTCGGCTGGCGGCGCGAGGAGGTGCTGGGCAGGAACGCGATCGACCTCATCGTCGCCGAGGGCGAGCGCGACAGGGTCAAGGCCGGCCTCTCGCGTTTCCTCGAGTCCGAGGACAGCCAGATGCTCAACCGCCGCCGCGAGCTCAAGGTCCGCCGCCGCGACGGCAAGGAATTCAAGGCCGAGCTGAGCGTCACGGCGCTGAGGCGCCGTGAAGGCGTTCTTTTCAACGTGTTCTACCGCGACCTCACCGACAAGATCGCGTCCGAGGAGCGCATCCGCCACGCCGAGAAGATGGAGGCGGTCGGCCAGCTCACCGGCGGCGTCGCGCATGACTTCAACAACATCCTCACGGTCATCACCGGAACGATCGAGATCCTGGCGGACGCGGTGGCCAAGGATCCGGCGCTCGCGGCGATCGCGAAGATGATCGACGAGGCCGCCGGGCGCGGCGCCGAGCTGACCCAGCACCTGCTCGCCTTCGCGCGCAAGCAGCCGCTCCAGCCGCGCGAGATCGACGTCAACTCGCTGATCATCGACACCGCAAAGCTGTTGCGGCCGACGCTGGGCGAACAGATCCAGATCGAGTCTGTGTTCGAGGAGGAGAGCTGCGTTGCGATGGTCGATCCCAACCAGCTGACCACCGCAATCCTCAACCTCGCGCTCAATGCCCGCGACGCCATGCCTGATGGCGGCAAGCTGATCGTGGAAACGGGCTTAGCCTATCTCGAAGAGGTCTATGCTAGCGCCAACGACGTGCCGCCCGGACACTATGTTCTGATCGCAGTCAGCGACACCGGCACCGGCATTCCCGCGAACATGCTGGCAAAAGTGTTCGACCCCTTTTTCACCTCGAAGGGACCCGGCAAGGGAACCGGCCTTGGGCTCTCCATGGTCTACGGCTTCATCAAGCAGTCCGCAGGCCACATCAAGATCTACAGCGAGGAAGGCCACGGCACCACGATCAGGATGTACCTGCCGCCCGGCAAGACGCCCACGGCGGTCGGCGATGGCGCGCCCCCGGTGACGATCGAGGGCGGGCACGAGACGATCCTCGTGGTCGAGGACGACCGGCTGGTGCGCGACTACGTGCTGGCGCAGCTGCATTCGCTGGGATACGTCACACTGGAAGCCGCGAACGCCGCGGAAGCACTCGCGATCGTCGCCACCGGCAAGCCGTTCGACCTGCTGTTCACCGACGTCATCATGCCCGGCAAGATGAACGGACGGCAGCTAGCCGATGAGGTCTTGAAGATGCGTCCCGATCTCAGGGTGGTCTATACCTCCGGCTATACCGAGAACGCGATCATCCATCACGGCCGGCTGGACTCAGGCGTGCTGCTGCTGGCGAAGCCGTATCGTAAATCCGATCTGGCGCGGATCATCCGCAAGGCGTTGCAGGGATAAGGCGCCCCTCGTGTCCCGGGCGCGCTGCAGCGTGCCATAAGCGCGTTCACGCGCGTCTTCGACGCGCTATAGCTGCCGTGCAGAGCCGGAACCCAGACCTGCTAGCCGTGCGATTGGAGAGATGGGCCCCGGCTCTGCAGCGCATCACTGCGTGACGCGCTGCGTCCGGGGCACGAGAGAGATGCAGCCCTAAGACGCGCGCTGCGCGGCAGTCATCACGATGCGGATCAGGTCGGCGGCGTTGCGCGCGCCGAGCTTCTTCATGATGTTGGCGCGGTGGTCCTCGATGGTGCGCGGGCTGATGCCGAGCGTGCGGCCGGCTTCCTTGTTGGACGCACCGCAGGCGAACTGCTCGAGCACCTCGCGCTCCCTGCGCGTCAACGGCTCGCGTCCGGGGAAGTGCAGCTGGCCGAATTTCGGCGACGCGTTCTCCGCCTGCCTGCGTGCATAGGCCCCGATCGCCTCGTCCAGCCGGCCGACGATCTCGCTGCCGCGGAATGGCTTCTCGATGAAGTCGAGCGCGCCGCTCTTGATGGCGCCCACCGCCATCGCGATGTCGCCCTGGCCGGAGATCATGAAGATCGGCGCCGGATACTCCTCGCCTTGCAGTTCCTTGAGAATGTCGAGGCCCGACTTTCCGGGAATGTGCACGTCGAGCAGGATCGCAGCCGGTGTGCGGCTTCGCGCGATGGAGAGGAGTGCTGCGCCGTCCGCAAAGCAGATCACTTCGTAGCCCGCCGCCTTCAACACCATCGACAAGGTATCGCGAACGGCAGGGTCGTCGTCGACAACGAAGATTTCACCGCGAGAGGTTTGTTCGGCCATGTGCAACGTCCATTCGCATTGAGGACTCGCGTCCGCGCCAACCTGTATGGCGCTCGGCGCGGATTCGGCCCGCCCGTATTTGTACGGGACATGGACTTAACGCACAAGTAGTGGCGGGGTACCTAATTGCGGGGCACGGAGAATATCCATGCTAAATCTCGCTGGCACGCCCCCGCTCATCGCGACGCTCGAAACTGACAGCCGTCAGTTGATTGCAGCTGATCTTCGCTCGCTGATCGCGCGCATCGAGATCAGTATGCGTCCGATCGACGCGGCCATGGAAAGGGAAGACATGGCACGGGAAGACGATAGCGCTGTCGTCGGTTCCATCGACATCTTCGTGCTGGATGACGTCACGCCCCATTATGCCACGGCGAGCGCAGCCCTCAATGCCTGCCGGGCGGGCCTTGGCCACGCCCTGCAAGGCTTGTCGGAATCCACCAGTCCAGCGTAGGTCGCCATCAGCGCGGAGAATCCGCCGCAGCTGATTGCATGGCAGTTCCGCGCTTCAGGCGCGGTGCCGCTCCACAATCGCGTCCGTGGCGACGCCGCCCCAGGTGTGGATCGCCGGCAAGCCCATTGCCGTCTTGCCGAGATTGGCGAGGCTGATGCGCAAGGCCGCGAGGTCGAGCGGCTTCGGCAGGCTCTGGAGCTCGATCCCGACCGAGCGCGCAAAGCTGCGGGCGGCGCTGCGGCGCTTGCCGTCCATGCCGCTGATGACGATCACCGAGCCTGCGAATTTCGCGTCGGCCATCTCGCGCAGCACGTCGATGCCGTCACCATCCTCCAGCACGAGATCGAGCGTTACGCAGTCGAAGCGCGCGGAGCGGAGCTTTTCGATCGCCTCCGCCACGGACGGCGCCACGGTGACTTCATGGCCGGCGTGCTTGGCGGCGACCGTAATCAGGCTGCGCTGCGTGGCGTCGTCATCGACGACGAGGAGCTGCAGCGCGCGTCGCTCGGCGACGTCAGGCAGGTTTGACGGGATGGGGGGAGAGAGAGCTTCTTGGCATTGCCGGACCCTGAGATTGAGACGGGCAATTGGTACACGGGTCGCGCTTAAACCACGTAAAGCCGTTGTGACGAATTCATTCGGATGTTTTAGCAAATGTGAACCAACGTCTCGGGACACCGCGACGAGGCGCACGCGGAGATCACGCCGCCGCGTCGTGGCCGCCGACAGCGCCGCGCTTCTTCCGGTGCTTGCCGCGCAGGAACTGGATGTCCATTTCGGCACCGTTGACTCGCACCAGCTCGCAGCGGCGATAGGCGAGCCCGGTCGACGACAGCAGCAGGAAGAATTCCTTCAGGTTCAACCCCTGGATCGAGCCTTCGACAGTGAGGATGGCGTCGGTGTCGGAGATAGCGTTGAGCTTGCAGTCGCGCCGCCACGTGCCGTCGATCGCCATGATGCAGACATCATAGCCGCGACTGAACGTGACGCGCTCCGCACCCCTGCCATCCTCGGCCATGCTTATCGTCCTGCCATCACCGCCATGCGCGGCGGCGCGCTTGCGTGAGCCGGCCGGGGGGCCGCGACCGCACGCTGATCGTTCGGCTTGTAGAGACCGCGCCGGTCCGGGATCGGCCGGAACGTATCGGTCAATCCGACCACGGTTTCGGCCGCGCCAAGCACCAGGAAGCCGTCGGGCTCGATCTGGCGCGCAAGGCGGTTGAAGATGTTGATCTTGGTGTCCTGGTCGAAATAGATCAGCACGTTGCGGCAGAAGATGACGTCGAACGTGCCGAGCTGGGTGAAGTCGTGCAGCAGGTTGAGCTGGCGGTACTGGATCATCGCCCGCAATTCGGGATTGATCTGCCAGGTCTCGCCGGTCTGCTTGAAATATTTGACCAGCATCTGGATCGGCAGGCCGCGCTGCACCTCGAACTGGCTGTAGACGCCGGACTTGGCCTTTTCCAGCACCTCCTGCGACAGATCGGTCGCGATGATCTCGACCCGCCAGCCGGTAAGAGCCGCGCCCATCTCCTTCAGGCACATCGCCAGCGAATAGGGCTCCTGCCCGGTCGAGCCCGCGGCGCACCAGATGCGCACGCTGCGGCGGCCGGCGCGCGCCTTGATGACCTCGGGCATGATGGTGTCACGGAAATGATCGAACGGAACCTTGTCGCGAAAGAAGAAGGTCTCGTTCGTTGTCATCGCCTCGACCACGTTGGTGACGAGCGCGCCCGAGCCGCCTTGCAGCTTCTGCACGAGCTCGCCGATGCCGGAGAGCCCCGCCTTGCGCGCGAGCGGCAGCAGGCGGCTTTCGATCAGATATTGCTTGTCTGCGGACAGGTCGAGACCGGAATGGTCCCTCAGGAACTTACGCAGATACTCATACTCGGTCGGGGTCACGGATTCACTTTCGGAAGCTGTACTGGAACACTCTGGCCGAAAATACGCGGGCCAGACACACTCAGACAAAGGCTTGCCCGACCGGGATCAAGCCGACTTGGGCGAACTTGTCGGCGATGATGTCTTTATTGAAGGGCTTCATGATGTATTCGTTGGCGCCGCCGCTGAGCGCCTGGGCGATATGAGCCACGTTGTTCTCGGTGGTGCAGAACACCACCTTGGGCTGGTCGCCGCCGGGCAGGCGACGCATGTGGCCCATGAATTCGAAGCCGTCCATCACGGGCATGTTCCAGTCGAGCAGCACCGCATCGGGCAGCTTCCACTGGCAGATCTCGAGCGCCTTGGAGCCGTCCTCGGCCTCGGTGACTTCGAATTCCAGGCCTTCCAGGATCCGGCGCGCAATCTTGCGCACGACGCTGGAATCATCGACCACCAAACATGTCTTCATTTTGGTCTCCGGTTTCGATGTTTTCGTTAGCTCACGCAGCCATCTGCACTTCGGTCTTCAGCTCGAGGACGCGATCGACGTCGAGGACGACCATGAGCTGGCCGTCGAGGCGGTGGACGCCGCCGGCGAGCTTGGCCATGCGGGGGTCGAGGTTGACGGGGTTGTCTTCCTTGCCGTCCTCGGGCAGGCGCAGCACCTCGCCGATCTGGTCGATCAGCAGGCCATAGGATTCGCCGCGCAGGTCGACGCCGACCGCCATCGGCACCTTGCCGTGCTCGGCCTTGGGCAGGCCGAGCCGGGCGCGCATGTCGATCACGGTGACGATGCGGCCGCGCAGGTTCAAGACGCCCGCGATCTCGTGGCTGGCCAGCGGCACGCGGGTGACGCGCTCGGGCATGAACACGTCCTGGACGCGGGAGATCGGCAGGCCGAAGAGCTGGCCGCCGATCATCGCGGTGACGTACTCGACCATGGCGCCTTCGGTGGTCTGGGTCTTGCTGCTCATAGCGATCTCTCCTCGTCCGGTTTAGGCCGCTGCCCGGCTCAGCTCGGAGGCGCCGGCGGCGCTCGCGGTCTGTTCCTTCAGCGCCGCGATCAGACCGGGACGGTCGAACTTGGCGACATAGTCGTGGAAGCCGGCCTGCCGGCCGCGCTCGATCGCCGCCGGCGACACCAGCGCCGACAGGCCGATGATCGGCATCGCGCCGAGATTGGTGTCGGAGCGGATCACTTCGGCGAACTCGAACCCGTTCATGTCGGGCATCTCGATGTCGGTCAGGACCACGTCGAAGCTCTGCGCGCGCAGCGCGGCGAGGCCCTCCTGCGCGGTCGGCGCGGTGCGGACGCGGTAGCCGGCGGCCTTGAGCACCGGCGCCAGCATGTTGCGGAAGAACGCGCTGTCGTCGACCAGCAGCACCGACTGCGCGTGCATCGACGGCATCATCTCCTTGCGGGTGAACCAGTCCGCGAACGCCATCGGCAGGAAGTGGCCGACGTCGATCACCTCGGTGGCCTGGCCCTTGATCACGGCCGAGCCCAGGATGCCT